>CAJUIH010000035.1 GCA_910586045.1 uncultured Eubacterium sp. | reverse complement strand
TAATCTGGATGAATTTCTTCAATCCCGAATGAGTATGGATTATGGGGTACCGGAATAAGGGGTACAATTTTACGATTACTTCCTCGACGGCATTTGACCAGAAGTGGTCTTATGGAAGAAACATATTTTCAAACATATCGCTGATTGTAGATGAAATGTTTCAAAATTTCCTTTCCAGGCCGAATGTGCGGCAGCCGATTCTGACACAATATTGTGACGGGCAGCGGGTTTCCTGTCCAAACTGGATGACGCAGTGGGGTTCCAAATATCTTGCCGACCAGGGGTATTCCACGATTGAAATTCTGCGTTATTATTATGGAAGCAATATGTACATTAATACAGCCGAAGAGATTTCCGGTATACCGTCTTCCTGGCCGGGGGTAGTGCTGACGATCGGTTCTTCCGGCAGCAAGGTCCGCCAGATGCAGGAGCAGTTAAACCGGATTGCGCGGGCATATCCGGCAATGCCGACCATTACGGCAGACGGCATCTATGGGCCGCAGACACAAGCGGCGGTAGAGAAATTTCAGTCTATTTTTGGACTTCCGGTTACAGGAGATGTGGATTTCCGTACCTGGTATAAAATATCGGAGATCTATGTCGGCGTATCCAGAATAGCAGAGCTTGTCTGAGGATGAGGTTTACATTACGAAGTGAGAGGTTGCGGGAAGCCTGCAGGAAGAAAAGCCTGCAGGTATTGACAGGAAAAGCAAAAGAGGATGGAAGATTGAACCAAACACAAAAAGAACAGGCGGATAACCAGAAAAAGCAACAGGCAAAGGAGCAGGAACAAACACAAAACAAGAAAGTTTTGGATCAAAAGGAACAATGGTTTGTGTCTGCCAAAAAAGCGGATTTTAAGGCGATAGGAAAAAAATTCGGGATCGACCCGGTTACGGCGCGTATTATACGGAACCGGGATATTATCGGGGATGAGGCAATTGCCGCTTACCTTGCCTGTACCAGAGAGGAGCTGCACGACCCGCATCTTTTAAAAGACGCGGATCAGGGAGCCGCTATTTTGCAGCAAAAAATTGCGGAACATAAAAAAATCCGGGTAATCGGAGACTATGATATCGATGGCGTAAACGCGTCATATATTTTGCTGACCGGACTTTCCCGGTGCGGCGCGGCGGCTGACCATGTGATTCCAGACCGGGTACGCGATGGATACGGGATAAATTGCAGTATGATTACAAAGGCTTTGGAAGACAGAATTGACACTATAGTTACATGCGATAATGGAATATCGGCGATAGAGGAAATCGCATTTGCAAAGGAATCCGGCATGACAGTGATTATTACGGATCATCATGAAGTGCCGTTTTCTGTAGACGACGACGGGCAAAAGGCATACAAGGTTCCTCCTGCGGATGCGGTGATTAATCCCAAGCAGCCAGACTGTACCTATCCATATAAAGGGCTGTGCGGGGCAGCAGTGGCATGGAAGCTGATCCAGGTATTGTACGGGCGGATGGGCATTTGTGCGGAAGAAAGTTTTTCCATGATCGCCCATGTAGGGTTTGCCACCGTAGGGGATGTTATGGAACTGACCGGAGAGAATCGGATGCTCGTAAAACTGGGGTTAAAGGCTATACATGAAACGGAAAATCCGGGGCTTTTGGCATTGATTCTGCAAAACGGGCTGCAGAGGGAGCAGATCCGGTCCTGGCATTTTGGGTTTGTCCTTGGCCCGTGTATAAATGCCAGCGGCAGACTGGATACAGCGAAACGTTCCCTGCAGTTATTGATGGAACCAACTTTGGAAAAAGCGTCACAGCTTGCACGGGAACTGGTAGAATTAAACGACAGGCGAAAAAGCCTGACGCTGGAAGGGCTGGAACAGGCAAGAGAGCAGATTGTGCAGCAGCGCATTTATGAGGATAAGGTTATGGTGGTATACCTGCCGCAGTGTCATGAGAGCCTGGCCGGAATTATTGCCGGACGCATCCGGGAACAGTACCATAGGCCGATTTTTGTACTGACGGATGCGGAAGATGGGGGAGTCAAAGGTTCCGGCCGTTCTATTGAGGCATACTCGATGTATGAAGAAATGACAAAATGCGATGCGCTCATGACAAAATATGGCGGGCATCCGATGGCGGCGGGTCTTTCCATGCCAAAAGAAAATATGGAACAGTTCCGCAGGGAGCTGAATGCGAAAACCAGCCTGACGGATGAAGATTTTATAGAAAAAATACATATTGACGTACCAATGCCGCTGTATTATATCCGGATACCATTGATCCGGGAATTTGCATGTCTGGAGCCGTATGGGAAAGGAAATGAAAAACCGGTATTTGCCGTACGGGATGTACATCCGCTGCGTGCGGATATAGTAGGAAAAAATAAAAATGTAACCAGGCTTTTACTGGAAGACGGGGCAGGCGGCAGTATGGATGCCGTGTATTTTGGAGATCCCGAGGCATTTCGTATATTTTTATGTGAAAAATCATCCGAGGAGCAGGCAGCGGCATTATTTCGCGGTCAGCCGCAGAATATTCGCTTCTCGATAACATACGATCCGTCCATCGATGCCTACCAGGGCAGGGAGCGGGTACAGGTGGTGATCCGGCATTATTGTTAAACGATCCGTCTGGATATTTCGAAAATATTCTGAGCGAAACCGTTTTGATCAGGTGGTGCATTTTGGCTGCTGGGCCGCCGGATGAGGGACGCAGGTCTGGCTTGCGGCTCCGGCTCCAGAATGCTTAGGGATTCTTGCCATTCTGGAGGGCCGCCGGAAACCCGGGCAAACCGTCTCTCTCAGCGTCCGGTGAGCAAAAATGTAACACCTGATCTGAATGGTTATTTCTGAGAATGATAAAAATTTAACTTTTGTGCAAATAATGATTGTAACTTTTCAAAAACGTGGTACAATAAAAGAGAGATTTCATTTCAGCGGATGGCTGTTTCTCCTGGACCTTGACATTTGAATATAGGATTGTATTTAAGTTGTTCATTGGCACTTTTCCAAACGTAAAGCTTCTAAACAGCAGGAAAATCAAAATGAGAAAGCGGAAAAGAACATAAGAAAAAGAAAAGTGGTCAGTATGGAAATAGTGATCCGTATTAAAATAATGAAATAAAAATAAAATCAAAATAAATGGGCGGAAAAGATAGGAAAAGACATAAGAAAGATTCCGGAAAGTAGGGTAAAGTATGTTAGATCGAATCAAAGATTTGAAAGTGGAAAAGAAACTGAAATCATGTTTCACGTTTATGGTGCTAATGGCAAGCATATCCGGCATCATAGGCCTTTTGGTTTTATTATACAGTAATACCAAATATAATTACGCATTAGTGTATAATGGATTTTCACAGGGCAAGATCGGTATATTCAGTACATATTTAAACAAAGAGCCGTCACTGGTAAGGGAACTTATTATAACAACGGATGAGCAGGAGATGGCTGATATCAGACAGGAATTGAATGAAGTAACACAGCAGACAAATGAGTCATATGAAGCGATCAGTGAGTACTGCAAGACCGCGGAAGAAAAAGAACTGTTGGCGTTTATCGACGAGAAGCTCCCGGTTTACCGCAGTGTATTTGATAAAGTAACAGCGCTGGCAGAACAGAATAAAAATGAAGAAGCGCTGGATATGCTGTTTGCGGAGGGAAAGCCGACTTTAAGAGAAATTACAAATGCGGTTATGGATCTGATTAACCTGAATGTAACAATGGGGAATGAATCGTCAACCAGCTTGAAAATCCAGTCTTATATAAGTATGGGTATTATGGCTTTCGTTATTATTGCGGTCATCCTCATTTCCATGAAATTTGCAAGTTCTGTTTCAAGAATGTTTGCAGAGCCAATTGTTGCGATTCAAAAAGCGACGCACCGGCTTTCTACGGGGGATTTGGGCGTCCATGTGGATCGCGTATCTTCCGATGAGATTGGTGAAATGACGGATTCTTTCAATGACGCGGTCAATACGCTCAACGAATACGTTACGGAGCTGGTCAGAATATGTAACGAGCTTGCGGCAGGTAATTTTAGCGTTCAGGTGCAGGTTGCGTTCAGCGGGGATTTCCAGCCATTGGAAACGGCGATTGCAAGAATTACCGATTCATTAAGCAATACGCTTGGAAATATTTACGAAGCTTCCGGACAGGTTTCTATGGGCGCTGGACAAATGGCGGAAAGCGCGCAGTCGCTGGCTGAGGGGGCTACCGACCAGGCGGCGTCGGTACAGCAGATGACGGCAACGATCCAGGATATCACAGAAAACGTAATACACAGTTCCGAAAAGGCAGACAAGTCGCACCGCGACGCGGAAGCGTTCAAGCATGAAGCGGAAGAAAGCAATGAAGATATCCGGAACTTGAACCGGGCAATGGAACGGATTAACGAAACATCCAAAGAGATCGCAAATATTATTGCCGCGATTGAAGACATCGCGTCGCAGACAAATTTATTGTCCTTGAATGCTTCGATCGAGGCGGCGAGGGCCGGGGAAGCGGGCAAAGGCTTTGCCGTTGTAGCCGATCAGATCGGTAAGCTGGCATCCGACAGTGCAAATTCAGCGATTGATACAAAGAGACTGATCGAAAATTCGCTTCAGGAAATTGAACGCGGCAACGAAATTACGATAAAAGCAACAGAATCGATAGAAAATGTAATCAAAGGAATCAATGCACTGGCAGCTTCTACCAGTGAGATCAGCCAGTTGTCAGAAGCGCAGGCTGAAGCGATGAAGCAGTTGGAGTCTGGTGTGGAACAGATTTCGGAAGTAATCCAGAACAATTCCGCAGCAGCAGAGCAGACGTCGGCTACAAGCCAGCAGTTGTCTGCGCAATCAGAGGGGCTGGAGCAGTTGGTGGGCCAGTTTACGCTGAAAGGATAAGCACTGTTGATAACTTATATGCAATTACGGCTGCGTGTACATACGCATGGATTATATTCAGCTTTTTTGTTGAGGGAATTAGGTTAAACGGAAAAGATATCCGCCAGGGCAGGTTGTCGGTGGGGGATATCTTTTTTTATAAATAAAAGATACTTTTCAGTTTCTGCTCGTAAAACTACCGGCGGTATTTTTGGAAAGACATATCTATATAAACGGCGTAAAATTTCAGCACAATATCATTTGCTTCTGGCCCGCCGTTTATCAGGTTTATTGTGCAGTATTCAATCACCGAATATATATGTTATCGTGGATATTCTATTTACAAAAACCCATTTCCGCCGTCTATTATTTTTTACATTATTATGGGATCAGAAAAAGAACAGAAAACAGCCGTTTTGGAGCTTTTAAAAAATCAGGTTAATCGCTCACTCACTTAGTGGCGAGTTTGCCTGACGATTTGGAAACAATTTAAAAAAAGTTGCACAAAATATTTGATTGCATCTATAAAAAGATACGGAAATGGCCACCGTTATCTCCGTATCTCTCAGATTCTTTTAAAAATTTATACTTATTGTCATTCCCCATCAGTACTTTCATCAGGCAACTGTGTGTATGCTGCATCATATATAAAAGTTTCATTCGTAAAAAGAATGATCTCATTATCTTGTATACTAACAGTTGTATAAACTCTTTCGTCAGAAAAGTAAGGATTTATAAACTCCCATGCATCACCTTTTCCGTTCGCTTCCAACTCCACATAATTCGCTCCGGGGAATATAATGTATGGGGTACTGTTCTGTATGTCTATCGTAATAACTACATCGTCGCCAGTTTCCGTTTCAAAACACTCATAGCTGGTATTAGCTTCAAGCGGAAAATGAAAATACTCATACATTTCCGCAGAATCATTTCTTTCATTCTCCCGCCAGTTGTAGTCAATCTCTGAATATGAACTTGCGAGTAAAAAAGGGAACGGATAAAAAATTCCAAAAAGAAAAAACCTTGTAAATCCAAGATTTACAAGGTTTCCCAAAGGTTAAATGCGGAAGATGGGACTTGAACCCACACGAGCGCATTGCCCACAAGATCCTTAGTCTTGCTCGTCTGCCAGTTCCGACACTTCCGCATCAACGCCAGCACTTCCTGACGACTTATACAGTATAGCATCACAAAACGGTGATGTCAACTAGAAATTTGTATAAATTGCAATTTTTTATGGATCCTAAAAAATGGCTGGCATTTTTTATAAAAATGTGTATAATCAATTAAGATGGTAAAATTGAGAGAACAAACCCAAACAGTGACAGGGAGGGAATCTATGTATGATAGTATAGTGATCGGAGCGGGCATTGCGGGAAGCGTTGTGGCAAGGCAGCTTGCGGAAAAAGGAAACCGGAAAGTGCTGGTGATGGAAAAGCGGGATCATATCGGCGGCAACTGTTATGACAGGCCGGATGCGTATGGGATTTTAGTACATGAATATGGCCCGCATATTTTTCATACGAGTATGGAGGACGTCTTTGCGTATCTGTCCAGGTTTACGGAATGGAACCTTTATCCGGACGGGCACCAGGTCGTCGCAAAGGTGCACGGCAGGCTGATTCCGGTTCCGTTTAATCTAAATACGCTGCATATGGTTTATGAAAAGGATTTGGCGGAGGAACTGGAGCGCAAGCTGATCGATGCCTATGGAGAAGGCAGCCGGGTTCCGATTATGAAGCTTAGGGAAAATCCGGATCCGCAGATTCAGGATATTGCACAGTATGTATATGAGAATGTTTTTTTGAAATATACGATGAAGCAGTGGGGACAAAAGCCGGAGGAAATCAGCCCGGAAGTGACGGGGCGTGTTCCGGTTCTTATTTCCTATGATAATCGTTATTTTCAGGATAAATACCAGGGTGTGCCAAAGGACGGCTTTACCAGGCTGTTTGCGCGTATGCTCGATCATGCGGATATTACGGTGCAGACCGGGGTGCAGGCGTCAAAGCGGCTGGAAATCAAAGAACAGGAAATTTTACTGGACAATCGCCCGTTTACAGGTGATGTCATATATACCGGCGCATTGGACGAGCTGTATGGATGCAGGTACGGCAGGCTGCCATACCGTTCGCTGCGTTTTGATTTCGCGCATTTTGATTCGGATGATTTCCAGGATGGACACAGCGTGGTGAATTACACGGTCAGCGAGGATTTTACCCGCATTACCGAATTTAAATATCTGACCGGGCAGGAACAGACGAACGGAACGACGATTATCCGGGAATATCCGTTTGCCTACAGCGGCAGGGAAGGGGAAATTCCGTATTATGCGATTATGAATCCGCAAAACGAGGCATTATATGAAAAATATAAAAAACTGACCGAACCGGTTTCCAATATGCATCTCCTGGGCAGGCTTGCAGAATATAAATATTATAATATTGACGCTATGACGAAGAAAGCACTGGAGCTTGCGGACAGGCTGATTGGTTTGGCATAAGGAGTAGAGGCTGTTATGAAGCTATTATCGATTACGGTGCCGTGCTATAATTCCGAAGCATATATGGAACGCTGTATAGAATCTTTGCTGGCAGGCGGCGAGGATGTCGAAATTATTATTGTGGACGACGGTTCGCGGGATATGACGCCGGAAATCGCGGATGCATATGCAAAAAGGTATCCGGATATTGTCCGGGCTGTCCATCAGGAAAACGGAGGGCACGGCGCGGCAGTGAATACCGGGATCCGTCATGCGAAAGGCTTGTATTTTAAAGTCGTAGACAGTGACGACTGGGTAGATCGGGAGTCCTTTGAAAAGATTTTGGATGTGCTGCGGGATATTGCGGGTTCTGACCATATATTGGATATGCTGATTTCCAATTTCGTATATGAAAAGGAAGGGGCAAAACATAAAAAGGTCATGAAGTATACGACCGCGCTTGTTCAGGATCAGATTTTTACATGGTCTGATGTGCGCCATATCTATAAGGGGCAGTATTTGCTGATGCATTCGGTGATTTACCGGACCAAGCTGCTGCGGGAATGCGGACTCAAGCTGCCGGAACATACTTTTTATGTAGACAATCTGTATGTATACGAACCGCTTCCGTATGTAAAGACGATGTATTATTTGAATGTGGATTTCTACCGATATTATATAGGACGGGACGACCAGTCCGTGAATGAGACGGTTATGATCAGCAGGATTGACCAGCAGATCAAAGTCAATAAAATCATGCTGGAGGCGTATGACCTTTGGAAAATTCCGAATAAAAAGCTGCGGAAATATATGTTTAATTATTTGGAGATTATTACCGTGATCTCTACCGTGCTGCTGATTCGTTCCGGTACGAAAGAAAATCTGGAAAAGAAGCGGGAGCTGTGGGGGTATATCAAGCAGAAAGATATCCGCCTGTTCCACCGTCTGCGCAGGGGGATTATGGGGAATACAATGAACCTGCCGGGGAGGGGCGGGAGAAAGATTTCGATTGCGGCATATAAAATTGCACAGAAAGTAGTAGGATTTAATTAGGGGGCTAATTTATAAGTATGAGGGCAGAACGAGATATAGCATTATGTGCGGTTGCAGATGCACAGGTCAAATCAAAGGTAATGAACCTGATGATACAAAAGCGGATTCCCTACGCGGAAGAGTGGCATAAGGTGCCGCTGTTTAAGCGGAGGAAATTCGAAGGGGCCAGGGAAGTATGCGTGGTTGTTACGCACCATGAAAAGGCGGCGGAAGCCAAAAAACAGATAGAAGAACTGGAAGAATCCATCCGCAGCCGGGTGTTTTTTGATTTGGATGGGATCGTATAGGCCTGTCATGCAAAAAGGGAAAAAAGGAAAAATAGAAAAGGGACAGCCTGGTTCTGTTATTTGGGACAGGCTGTCTTTCCATATGGGGATCTGAACGGTACATTTGAACTGCGCTGCATGGGTGGAAAAAAACGGATTCATATTTTCATTCTGACCGTAATATGATAGAATAGTAGAAATGCCGTGTATTTTGGCGAAAGAATGGTTTTTATTACGGAGGATGGTATATGGATCAGTATGAAAAAAACAGGGAAAAATATGCGGGCCGCAAGCGGTTTGCGGATTTCGTTTTAGCGGGGATGGCATTGTTCTTTTTATCCCCGCTGCTGCTTGGCATCAGTATAGCGATTAAACTGGATTCCAAAGGCCCAGTTATTTTTAAGCAGAAACGGGTAGGGATCCATAAGAAGCATTTTGAAATATGGAAGTTTCGTACGATGTATGCGGATACGCCAAAGGATATGCCGACGCATCTTTTGAAAAATCCGGATGCTATGGTTACAAAAACGGGTGCGTTCCTGCGCAGATACAGTCTGGATGAACTACCACAGCTTATTAATATTTTACGGGGGGACATGAGCATCGTCGGCCCGCGGCCGGCGCTGTGGAACCAGTATGACCTGATTGCGGAGCGGGATCGGTACGGTGCCAATGATGTGCTGCCGGGTTTGACCGGATGGGCGCAGATTAACGGCAGGGACGAACTGGAGATTCCGGTAAAGGCAAGGCTGGACGGAGAATATGTGAAAAAATATGGGCTTTGGATGGACTTGCGCTGTCTGATCGGTACGGTATTTGCGGTAGCCGGGCACAAAGGGGTCGTGGAAGGCGGTACCGGCCAGATGAAAAAACGCGGGGTCAAAACACAGGACCCGGGCGGCAGCCGGGCGGCAGTCTATGGGTATGCGGCCGCACGCCGTATTTACCAGAGCCAAAAGGAAACGTGGGACGGAAATCCGAAAAAAGTACTGATTACCGGGTCCGCAAGTTACATAGGCACTGCCGTGCAGGAATGGCTGTCCGCTTTCGAAGACCAATATGAGGTATCTGAACTTAGTGTGCGCGGCGATGCATGGAGACAGCATGATTTTGCCAGATATGACACTATTTTTCATGTCGCTGGAATCGCGCACGCGGATGTCGGCAGTGTATCAAAAGAGCAAAAACAGCTATACTATGAGATAAACCGGGATTTGGCGGTGGAGGTGGCGAAAAAGGCAAAAGCGGCCGGCGTCGGACAATTTATTTATATGAGCAGTATGATTATTTACGGACAAAGTGCTCCGTGCCGGGAAGGCCGCAGGCGGATTACCGCAAGGACAAGGCCGCAGCCGGCGAATTTTTACGGCAACAGCAAGTGGCAGGGCGACCGCGGCGTCCGTGCCCTTGCGTCCGAGGAATTTAAGGTCTGCGTACTGCGGCCGCCGATGGTTTACGGAAAAGGCAGCAAAGGGAATTATCCGCTGCTTGCCCGTATGGCTGGACTGACACCGGCCTTTCCGCTGGTGAAAAATGAACGCTCTATGCTGCATATCGACAATTTATGCGAATTTGTACGCCTGATGATTCAAAACAGGGAAGCGGGCGTCTTTTTTCCGCAAAACGATTCTTATGCGTCTACCGATGAACTGGTAAAGCTGATTGCGCAGGCACATGGCAGGAAGATCTTGCGTTTGCAGGCGCTTGCGCCATGTGTGCGCCTGGCGTCCGCGCTGCCGGGGAGGATTGGGACGATGACAGATAAGGCATTCGGCAGTTTTAGCTACGAGATGTCCATGAGCAGCTATCCGAAAGGGGATTACCGCGTACATAGCCTGGAAGAGAGTATCTATGTAACGGAGTCTGCCGGGCAATAGGGAACTGCGGTGCGGCGTGGAGTGGACAGAGTATTGAATCAAAAACAGTAACGGAGACAGGACAAATGAAGAACATGAAATTATGGATACGCAGGTTTTTTCTAGTCTGTTTTGATATATGTGCGGTGATCGGCTCCTGCCTGTTTGCGCTGATTGCCAGGTTTGATTTTCATTTTGACAAAGTACCGCTGCATTACCTGGACATGTGTGTGCATTTAATGTGGGTGGCGTCGTTGATTACGATTGTTAGTTTTATCGTATTCCGATTGTATTCCAGCCTATGGTCATATGCCGGTTCCACGGAAATGATGTATATTTGCTGCGCCTGTTTTGTGGATGCGCTTGCGCTGACGATTTATACGATGTTATGGCACAAAGGGGATCATATCTATCCGATGCCGAGAAGCTTTTACTTTTTTTATGGCGTATTTCTGTTGATTTTTACGATTGTAGGCCGGTACGCCTACCGGGTCATCCGTATTACAAAGGCACAGCTAACCGGAAAACGGGATGAACGCAAAAACGTGCTGATCGTCGGCGCCGGAAGCGCGGGGAATGTGCTGATTAAGGAAATTGCTGACAGTAAGTATATTAATATGAACATTGTGGGCGTCGTCGATGATGACCTGCTGAAAAAGGGCAGTTATATTCATGGGATCAAGGTATATGGCGGGCGCAGGATTATCCCGGAACTGGTGGAAATACTGCATGTGCATGAGATTATTATCGCGCTGCCGTCCGCTCCGGCGAAAAAGATCCGGGAGCTTTTGGATATCTGTAAGGAAACCGGATGCGAATTAAAACGGCTGCCGGGTATGTACCAGTTGATTAACGGGGATGTCAGCGTGACAAAGCTAAAGGAGGTGGATGTCAACGACCTGCTGGGACGCGACCCGGTAGAAGTAGATCTTAATTCGATTATGGGCTATGTATCCGGAGAGGTGATTATGGTAACGGGCGCGGGCGGTTCGATTGGAAGCGAGCTGTGCCGCCAGATTGCGTCGCATAATCCAAAACAGTTGGTCATGATCGATATTTATGAAAACTCTGCCTATGATATCCAGCAGGAATTAAAGCACACGTTTCCGGAATTAAACCTGGTGACGCTGATCGCGTCGGTGCGCAATACAAAGCGGATGGATGAAATTTTTGCGCAGTACAAACCCAAAATCGTATACCATGCGGCCGCGCACAAGCATGTGCCGTTAATGGAGGACAGTCCGAATGAAGCGGTGAAGAACAATGTCCTTGGGACATGGAAAGTCGTGCAGGCGGCCGACCGGCACCATACCCGCAGGTTTGTTATGATTTCCACGGACAAGGCGGTAAATCCGACAAACATTATGGGGGCAACAAAACGAATCTGTGAAATGATTATTCAGACGTACAATAACCAGTCGGATACGGAATATGTGGCTGTCCGCTTTGGCAATGTGATCGGCAGCAACGGCAGTGTGATCCCGCTGTTTAAAAAACAAATTGCGGCCGGAGGCCCGGTTACGGTTACGCATCCGGATATTATCCGCTATTTTATGACGATTCCGGAAGCGGTATCGCTTGTTTTGCAGGCTGGAGCTTATGCGAAAGGCGGGGAAATATTTGTACTGGATATGGGGGAACCGGTTCGAATTTATGATCTGGCGAAAAACCTGATTCTTTTGTCCGGGCATAAACCGGGGGAAGACATCCAGATTACTTTTACTGGACTGCGTCCGGGGGAAAAGCTGTATGAAGAAATGCTGATGGAGGAAGAGGGCATGCAGGAAACCGCAAATAAGCTCATCCACATCGGTAAGCCGATTCAGTTTGACGAGGAGGAATTTCTGCAGCGATTAAAAGAGCTTAAAGATTATGTTGTGGATGAGCCGGAAGATATCCGTTTGTTTGTGCAGCGTATCGTCCCTACGTACTCGATACAGAATAAGGAGCAGTAAGATGGTTCGAATCGTAAAAAAGTTTCAGAGTATCCTGTCACGCGAACAGCAGTTTCGCATGCTGCTGCTGGGCGTCCTGATGGTAGTTGGCGGGATTCTGGAAATGCTCGGCGTATCCATGGTATTGCCGCTTATGACGGCAATTATGGATACGCATTTTATGGAGCAGTCTTATGTATTGGTGATTTGCAGGGTGTTTCGGATTCATACGTATTATGAAGTTATGATGCTGCTGCTTGCAGCGCTTATAGTTATATATATTTTCAAAAACGCGTATTTATTCCTGGAATATTATCTGCAGTACCGTTTTGTGTGCAATAATCGTTTTTTAGTACAAAAACAGCTTCTGCGCGTATATATGAACCGTCCGTATGAATTTTACTTGCATGCAACGACCGGGGAGATTACGCGTATTATCAATACGGATGTGATCAACGCGTTTAACCTTTTGACAACCGTGCTGAACTTTTTTACGGAGGTGATTGTCAGTGCGGCGCTGATTCTCGTTATTTTTATCATTGACCCGTCGATCGCGGCGCTGATTGGGGTGGTGCTCGGCGTCATTATGCTTTTGATGTTTAAGGCCGTAAAGCCAGTACTGCACAGGGCCAGCCAGAAATTTATGAAGCATACTTCTTTGACAAACAAATGGCTGCTGCAGTCGTTAAACGGAATTAAGGATATTAAAGTCAGCCACAGGGAAGATTATTTTATCGAAGAATATGCGGTGCATGGCAAAAAAGCAATCGATGCGGAAAAAATAAACAGTGTGGTCACGATGATGCCGCGTCTGTTAATAGAAGCAGTCAGCGTCGCGTCTGTTCTGGCCGTCATAATGGTACTGCTTTCCATCGGGCAGAGTATCGACCAATTAATGCCGCAGCTAACCGCTTTTGCGTTTGCCGCAATCCGGCTTTTGCCAAGTACGACGAGAATCAGCGGATCGATTAATTCCGTTACTTTCCAGGAGCCGATGCTGGATAACCTGATTAAAAACCTGCATGCCGCGAAAGCGTTTGAACAGCAAAAACAAGCGGAACAAACCGCGGAAGCGCACAAGAGGGAAGAGGCAAAAAAAAGAGGGGAACGGCTTACGTACGAAAAGGCGTTTTCCCTGTCAGATGTCCATTTCCGGTATCCGAATACGGAAAAGGAAGTCCTATCCGGCGCCAATATGGAGATCCCGGTTGGAAAATCGATTGGGATCGTAGGTACTTCGGGATCCGGCAAAACGACGGCGGTAGATATTCTGCTTGGCCTGCTGCAGCCGCAGTCCGGGGGAGTTTATACCGACGGTGTCAGCATCCGCAACGATTATTCCGACTGGCTGGCGCATTTAAGCTATATTCCGCAGACCATTTATATGCTGGACGATACGATTCGCGCCAATGTTGCGTTTGGACGCGGCAGGGACCAAATCGATGAATCCATGGTATGGAAAGCGGTGGAAGAGGCGCAGTTAAAGGAATTTGTAGAAAGTCTGCCGCAGGGGCTGGATACCAGGATCGGGGAGCGCGGGGTGCGCCTGTCCGGCGGACAAAGGCAGCGGATCGGCATAGCGAGAGCACTGTACACAGATCCCGAACTGGTGATATTCGACGAAGCCACGTCTGCGCTGGACAATGAAACCGAAGCCGCGATTATGGAATCCATCAACAGCCTGCACGGACGCAAGACTCTGATCATCATTGCACACAGGCTGACTACGATTGAAGAGTGCGACATGATATTTCGGGTAGAAAACGGAAAAATTATACCACAATTTTAGCGTTTGACTATTGAACGGAAAAAGGGTATAGTTAGTGGAGATAAGGTAAAAGGAGGAAAAGAATATGAGCAGGAAGAATAAAAATAAGGAAACAAAAAATAGTACGCTGTCACAGAACAAGCAGGCGGTATCGGAATCTTCGGCATCGGAACAAAATGAGGAAAGTACTGTGCCGGCGGAAGCTGTGGAAACCGCAGAAGCCGCTGCGGAAACGGAGACCGCGGCTTGTACGCCTGCGCAGGGGGAAAACAAGGAGATGTATATCCAGTTCGGCGATCATGAAGTATCGGTGAACGCAATTTTTGACAAAGTAAAACAGGAATGCCAGGAAGCATGGCAGGAAGAGGTAAAAGACATCAGGGTCTATGTAAAACCGCAGGATAACAGGGCGTATTATGTATTAAACGGTGAAATTGAAGGAAGCGTAGGACTCGTATAATGGCAGAAAAACGATTGAGCCGGGGATTTCGGTTCAATCGTTTTTCTGTCATAAGAGCATACGACCTGCGGCTAATTTGCTTTCAGTGCGTCGAAAGCAACGAACGGATCTGACGTATCCTGGGATTCCCGGATCGAGGATATTTTTAAAAGGCCCTGCATGTATGCGGTCACAAGGCCTCTGTCGCTGCGCGGCAGGCGATGGAAATCAGCAAGAAGCTGCTGGTCTGATGCAGTCAGTTGTTTTGGCATCGTGCCATCTTCATCAAAAAATTCTGACATGGTAATGCCGAATCCATCACAGATCCGCATCAGGGTAGAAACGGACGGCACATTATTCCGGTGGAATGTGTTGCTTAAAGTGGAGTAACTGATATCCGCTTCCTTTGCCAGCCGGTAAAGCGTCCAATTCCGTTCTTCGCGAAGCTGTGTGACTCTTTTCAGCACATAATCTTCTCTCATTGTATAGTTCCCATTCCTCTCATTTGTATTATAATTCTATTGTAGTGAATGGGCATTTGCGGCAAAAGATATTAATAAGTGTCATATGAATGGTTCGCAAAAGAGTGATACCGTTTTAAGAGAAAAATACAGTCAAAAGGTCCCGGTAATTTTCGAATTTGTTGAAAGAAGTTGAAAATAACAATTTGATGTGGTAAACTGCATGCAGGAATATTACCAAGTCTTCGATTCATACAAATTTTAGGAGAAAAAAATGGCAGAATTAATTTCAAAGCAGGATCTCGTCCGTTTCAGCCAGGCAGACGCCGATGCGGTCGACGAGATTTTTGAGCGTAATATGACCGACTTTGCGATTGACTGGTCGGCGGAACAAATAGCAAAAATTCCAGTACTGGCGCATTATTATGTAAAAGGGCAGGATCTGCATTATTATGTATTGTCGCGCGTGCATGACGAAGAAGACGACCTTTTGACCTGTGTTTATGTGAATAAAGGGGAAAAAGAACTGATTTTATTCCCCGTACGGATGTTTAACGGCGCGGTACTGGATGAAAAGACGCAGGAGCATGCTTTTGCGGAAGAGAAATTATTTGGAAAAGTATGCCTTGGGGATCTCATCTAGTACATCGATCATTAAATATCTCATAGGTTCACGCCGCATATTTTTTCGAGAGTGCATGGCAAAAACAGCAGGATGAAAAAAGTTCCCTTTCTGGTATGGCCTTTCTTCAGCGGTATACCAGAAAGGGAACTTGCACATTTCAACGTCGGTCCGGGGGAGGGACCGTTATGGTAGGCGCAGAGCCATGGAAGCTGTTTTTTACCTCAACAGCCGTTCGATTTCCTCCTTATACGGCGCATATTTCTTTTTCGCGTCATCCGGATCTGTCAAATACGGCGTTTCCAGGATCTTTGGCACTTCCAAAAAATCCGGATGGTGTACGATCGCGTGCAGCGCGTCAAAACCAATCTCTCCGGCGCCGATATTGGCGTGCCGGTCCTTTGCGGCGCCGCGTATATTTTTGCTGTCGTTGATATGGAAGACAGCGATTTGGCCTTTGCCGATCAGACGGTCAAACGTTTCGATTACCCCGTCAAAATCATTTACAATATCATAGCCGGCGTCATGCGTATGGCATGTGTCAAAGCAGACGCGCAGTTTGTCGCTGTAGGCGACCCCGTCATAAATAGCGGCAAGTTCTTCAAACGTTTTCCCAATTTCAGAACCTTTTCCCGCCATTGTCTCCAGTGCGATCAGACATTTGGAATCCGCGGTCAGCACTTCATTTAAGCCTTTGATAATCTGCCGGGTGCCTGCATCTGTCCCTGCGCCGACATGTGCGCCCGGATGCAGGATCAGGATCCCGCTGCCCATAGCCAGCGTGCGTTCCGCTTCTTTTGCGAGAAATTCCACTGCAAGGGAAAAGGTCTCTGGTTTGACCGTATTACCCAGATTGATAATATAAGGGGCATGGATGACAAAACTGTCGATCCCGTGTTCTTTCATATAGGCATGCGCTTGTTCAATATGCAGTTCCCCGATTTCTTTCCTGCGGGTATTCTGCGGCGCGCCGGTATAGGCCATAAAGGTATTTGCACCATAAGACGCGGCCTCTTTTGCAGAATTTAAAAACATATCTTTGCCGCTCATTCCAACATGTGAACCGATTTTGATCATGGAAAGAACCTCTTTTCTTTGTTTTTTTGATGCTTTTGTCCAGTATAAAGGAAAATAGGAACGGTGGCAAGCGTATTTTTGGGCAGGATTAAACTGGAAGAATCCCTTTTTTTATGCTAGAATAGTAAATACCCGTGACAGGAAAACTATAAAAAAGGATTAAGGAGTATACCATATATGAGCAAACCGAAAGAACGGCATAGACGTCAGCCTATGCTGGCGCGTATTAAAAAAGCGCATCAAAACCAGACAGAAACAGAGAGCAGCGGGTATGCATTTCGTCTGGTTGGGGCTTTTTTTTGTGATTTCTTTTATTATTTTTTGCGTACCCTGAAATGGTGTGTTTTGATTGGGCTGATATTGACAGCCGCTGTTTCCCTGTTTTTATTTGTAAAATATGGGGATGCTTACCGGTCTTTTGCCCAAAAGGCAGACGAACTGGTGGCAGAGAGTAAAGCGGAAGATTTCCGTATGGATGAGATCACTTATATATATGATGCGGACGGCGGACAATTGGCGGAGTTATCTTCCGGAAATGGAAGGTCCAGTTATCTGCGTTATAAAGATATTCCAAAAGCGGCGGTGAATGCGTTTATCGCGGTTGAGGACCGTACCTATTGGAAAAATATCGGCATTGACATCAAGGGGATTATGCGTGTGGCTACGGATTTTGTGCTGTCAAGGGGCGACAGTGTGGCAGGCGCCAGTACGATTACCCAGCAGCTTTCCAGAACCATTTACCTGACAAGGGAGCGGTCGGTCGAGCGGAAAATAAAAGAGATGATGATTGCGATTCGGCTGACGCGCAAATACAGTAAGCAGGATATTATGGAATTTTATATTAATACGGCGTGTTTCAGCAATGGGATCTATGGGGTGGAAGCGGCCGCGAAAGCGTTTTTCAATCAAAGCGCCAGTGAACTGTCCTTGTCGCAGATCGCCTACCTGTGTGCGATCCCGAACAGGCCCGAATATTTTAATCCATACAAACATCCGAAACGTGCATTGGAACGCAGGGATAAAATATTAAGCGATATGTATCAGGAGGGTTATATCGAAAAGGGCGCGTATGAAAAAGCGCTTGCGGAAAAGATCAAAATAAAAAAGCAGGCGCCGGAATTTTATAATTATGAAACAACTTATGCGGTTTTTTGCGCAGTAGAATATATGATGAAGCTGCATGGGTTTGAGTTCCGCTATGATTTTGCGGATGAAAAAGCTTATGAATCTTATCTGGAGTCCTATGAAGAAGCCTATAACCTGGAAAAGACAAACCTGTATGCGAAAGGTTATTCGATCAGGACCAGCCTGCAGACCGATACGCAGGCGGCGATGCAGCAGGCATTGGACAATAATCTGGCGTTTGCGACGCAGACAAACCAGGAAACCAATGTCTATGAACTGCAGGGCGCAATGACGGTGGTGGACAATACAAACGGAAAGGTCATCGCCGTGGTAGGCGGGCGTTCGCAGGAAAATCTGGATAATGTATACAGCCTGAACCGCGCGTACCAAAGCTACCGCCAGCCGGGAAGCTCGATCAAGCCGCTTGTTGTTTATACGCCTGCGCTGATGTATGGTTATACGCCGGAATCTACGGTATATGATATTGATGTGGAGGCGGCACAGCAGCCGGGCGCGGATATCGCAAATATGTGGGGGTCTTCGATGACGCTGCGCAGTGCGGTGGAGCAGAGCAAAAACGGTGTGGCTTATTCGGTTCTGAATGAAATTAAGCCGTCGTATGGGCTGTCCTTTCTAACCTCTATGAAATTTGATAAAATTGTCCCGTCGGATTATAACCTTTCGGCTTCCCTGGGAGGCCTGACTTATGGGGTAACGACCGTGCAGATGGCAAGCGGGTACAGCGCGCTGGTCAACCAGGGGGCATACCGGGAACCGTCCTGCATCGTGTCCTTAAAAGACAGTGACGGGAAAGAACTGTACGAAGAAGAGGAATCCAAAGCGGTCTATTCCGCGCAGGCCGCGTCAGAAATGCTGGATATCTTAAAAGGTGTTTTAACGGTAGGAACGGCAAAAAGCCTGGAGTGGAGCAGCGAATCCGCGATTCCGGCCGCCGGAAAAACCGGAACGACAAATGACAGCAAGGACGGGTGGTTCTGCGGCGTTACGCCGTATTATTCCGTGGCGGTATGGATTGGCTATGATACGCCGCGGGCGCTGGAAAGCCTGTACGGAGGATCCTATCCGGCCAGCGTGTGGAAAGACGCCATGCTGTATCTGACACAGGGAAAGGCTCCGGTGGATTTTCATTAAATTGCTTGCGTATCTTTTTATTTATGTTAAAATACAAAACATAAGAGAATTGTAAAAAAATGGAGGTAGGAAAAATGGATATCACATGTTTGGATTTGGAAGGCGTACTGGTACCGGAAATATGGATTGCCTTTGCAGAAGAAACCGGAATCGAAGAACTGAAAAAAACGACAAGGGATGAGCCGGATTATCGTAAATTAATGGAAGGCAGGCTGCGGATTTTAAAAGAACATGGACTGGGATTGACACAGATCCAGGAAACGATTGCCGCGATAGACCCGATGCCTGGCGCGAAAGAGTTTTTGGATGAACTGCGTTCCCTTACACAGGTGATTATTATCAGCGATACCTTTGAGCAGTTTGCGAAACCGCTGATGGAAAAACTGGGCTGGCCGACGATTTTCTGCAATACCTTAGAGGCCGCGCGGGATGGGGAAATTACAGGTTTTCGCATGCGTGTGGAAAAATCAAAGTATACAACGGTAAAGGCGCTGCAGTCCATCGGGTACGACGTTATTGCGGCGGGGGACAGCTATAATGACCTTGGCATGATCCTGGAGGGCAAGGCGGGTTTTTTGTTCCGCAGTACCGAACAGATCAAGGCGGATTACCCGCAGCTTCCGGCATTTGAGACGTATGACGAGCTGCTTGGCGCAATCAAAGCGGTTCTAAAAGCGTAGCAGCGTGTCCGAAAGCAGCCGGCCTTTGGATATGCCATAGGACGTTACTATAATAAGGAAGAAAGGAGTGATTCTGAATTGCTGAAAACACTAAGTTCTTATATCAGGGAATTTAAAAAAGACTCCCTGATGACGCCGGTGTATATGATTCTGGAGGTGGTCATGGAAATGGTCATTCCGCTTTTGATGGCTTCGATTATAGACGACGGGGTTGAAAAAAGTGATATCCGCCATATTTATATGATGGGGGCCTTGATGATTGTCGCGGCTTTTATCGGTTTGTTTGCAGGCGTCATGGGCGGAAAATACGGCGCGCGTGCTTCCGCCGGATTTGCGAAAAATCTCCGTGAGGGGATGTTTGTCAATATTCAGAATTATTCTTTTGCAAATATCGACAAATTTTCGACAGCCGGACTTGTGACCAGGCTTACTACGGATGTGACGAATCTGCAGAATGCATATCAAATGATCCTGCGGATGTGCGTAAGGGCGCCGTTTTCTTTGATTATCGCCATGATTATGTCTTTTTTCATTTCACCGAAGCTGGCCTGCGTATATCTGGTTGCCGTTTTTGTGCTCGGCGGATTTCTGGCATTGATTACGGTCAATGCCTATCAGTATTTCAGCGCGGTGTTTGAAAAATACGACGAATTAAACGCCAGCGTGCAGGAAAATATTTCCGCGATTCGGGTAGTCAAGGCATATGTGCGGGAAGACTATGAAATCGGCAAATTCCAAAAAGCCTGCGGAAACTTGTATTTGATGTTTGTAAAAGCGGAAAATATCATCGCGTACAATGCACCGGCCATGATGATTACGATTTATAGCTGTATCTTGGGGATTAGCTGGCTGGGGGCAAAAATGATTGTTTTATCGAATGCGGTGGATTTGCAGACCGGGGATTTAATGAGCCTGTTGACTTATTGTATGAATATTTTAATGAGCCTGATGATGCTGTCGATGGCCTTTGTGATGATTACGATGAGTTCTGCCAGCGCAAAGCGTATCGCGGAAGTGCTGCAGGAGGAAAGCACGCTGTCCAATCCACCAAATCCGGACGGCAATGTGCCGGACGGCAGTATTTCGTTTGTACATGTGGACTTTTCCTATTCCGGCGCCTCCCAGGAAAACCATGGGCAGGAGGCGGTTTCTGCGGATCCGGAAGCGGGTGGCGGTAGCGGATCCCTTGTCCTTTCGGATATCAATCTGGAAATTCGTTCCGGCGAGACGATCGGCATTATCGGCGGCACCGGCAGCTCCAAGTCCAGCCTGGTCAGCCTGGTCAGCCGTCTGTATGATGCAACGGGCGGCAGCGTAAAAGTAGGCGGCAAGGATGTGCGCAGCTACGATCTGGAAACACTGCGCAACGAGGTTTCGGTCGTACTGCAGAAAAATGTCTTGTTTTCCGGAACGATTTACGAAAACCTGCGCTGGGGCGATCTGAACGCGAGCGATGAGGAATGTCAGAGGGCATGCCGGCTGGCCTGTGCGGATGAGTTTATTGAAGCGATGCCGGACGGCTACCATACTTATATCGAACAAGGCGGATCTAATGTATCGGGCGGCCAGAAACAGCGCCTTTGTATTGCGCGCGCGCTGTTAAAAAAACCGAAAATACTGATTCTGGATGATTCTACAAGCGCTGTGGATACGGCGACGGACGCCAAAATCCGAAAGGCGTTTGCGCAGGAGATCCCAGGTACGACAAAACTGATTATTGCGCAGCGGATTTCTTCCGTACAGCATGCGGACCGCATTATCGTGCTGGACCGCGGAAAGGTTAATGGATTTGGCACCCATGAAGAATTGCTGGAAAACAATGCGATCTACCGCGAAGTCTACGAGTCGCAGACCGGAGGCGGGGGAGACTTTGACGAACATGGAGGTGAGGGCTGATGGCAGAAAAAGCAAAACCGGTACAGGGACCCGGCCGCAAAGGGCATCCGAGAATGGGCAAACGGCCGCGCGTGGAAAACCCAGGAAAGATCATCCGCCGTCTGATGGCGTATGTCATGAAAAAATATGCGGCCGCAGTCGTCATTGTCCTGGTATGTATCGTGTATACAGCATTTGCAAATGTACAGGGGACCCTGTTTATGCAGGAATTGATCGACGGGTATATTCAGCCGCTGCTCGAAAGCGGGTCCGCGGATTTTAGCAGCCTGCTGCGCGCGATAGCCAGGGTAGCGTTTTTTTACGGCCTGGGTGTTGTGGCGGCTTACGCACAGGCAAAAATTATGATCTATGTCAGCCAGGGTACGCTGCGCGATCTGCGCAATGACCTGTTTTCGCATATGGAGCGTCTGCCGATCCGATATTTTGATACGCATGCGCATGGGGATATTATGTCTGTTTATACAAATGATACGGATACGCTGCGCCAGATGATCAGCCAGAGTATCCCGCAGCTTTTTTCCAGTATTATTACGATTATCAGCGTATTGGGCAGTATGATTTACCTAAACCTGCCGCTTACGGCGCTCACGCTATTTATGGTGGCGGTCATGCTGGTGATGACGAAGCGTCTGGCGGGGCTGAGCAGCAAATACTTCCTTGCGCAGCAGCAGGATCTTGGTAAGGTCAACGGTTTTATCGAGGAAATGATGGAAGGGCAGAAAGTGGTAAAAGTGTTCTGCCATGAAGAAGAATCGATCAAGGATTTTAAGGAACTAAACAACCGGCTTTTTGAGAGCGCCTATCAGGCGAACCGTTTTGCCAATGTCCTGATGCCGGTAAACGCGCAGCTTGGCAACATCAGTTATGTATTGTGCGCGATTGCGGGCGGTATTTTGGCGATGAATGGGTTTGGCGGCTTTACGATCGGGATGCTTGCCAGTTTTCTTTCGTTTAACCGCAGTTTCAACCAGCCGATCAACCAGGTCAGCATGCAGCTTAATGCGGTGATTATGGCGGTAGCGGGCGCAGACCGTGTCTTCCGTTTGCTGGATGAGCAGCCGGAGGCAGACGCGGGCTATGTGACGCTTGTCAATGCGAAAAAAGTCAACGGGCAGATTGTGGAAGCGGCAAAGAACGAGCATACCGGGCTGTGGGCATGGAAACACCCGCATAAACAGGAAGGCACCGTAACGTATCAGGAGTTAACCGGGGATGTTGTATTTGACGACGTGGATTTTGGGTATGTGCCGGAAAAAATTGTCCTGCATAATGTGGATTTATACGCAACGCCGGGGCAGAAGATCGCATTTGTCGGATCGACCGGAGCAGGCAAGACGACGATCACAAACCTGATTAACCGTTTTTATGATATCCAGGACGGAAAAATCCGTTACGACGGCATCAATATTAATAAAATCAAAAAAGATGACCTGCGGCATTCGCTTGGGATTGTGCTGCAGGATACGCACCTGTTTACGGCATCCGTAATGGAAAATATCCGTTACGGCAATCTGGACGCTTCGGATGGGGAAGTGGTAGCGGCCGCAAAGCTGGCAAATGCGGACGGTTTTATCCGCAGCCTGCCGGACGGCTACCATACGATGATGACCGGGGACGGTGCGAATTTAAGCCAGGGCCAGCGCCAGTTGCTTGCGATCGCGCGTGCTGCCATTGCAGACCCGCCGGTGCTGATTTTAGATGAAGCGACCAGTTCTATTGATACAAGAACCGAAAAAATCGTGCAGGATGGTATGGATAAGCTGATGCATGGAAGGACCACATTTGTGATTGCCCACCGCCTTTCTACCGTACGCAACAGTGATTGCATTATTGTATTGGAAAAAGGGCGGGTCATTGAGCGTGGAAACCATGATAAGCTGATGGAAGAGCGCGGAAAATATTATCAGCTTTATACAGGCAATCAGGTTAGCTGAAATAAATAGGAAATAGAAATTTGATTTTGATCTGTTAAGAAAGGAGGTGGCGCAATATGTCTATGGAAGCATATGAAGCGGCGAACAAGCTGGCGCACAAAGCATACCGCGCCGCAATGAACCGGGGGGAATATCCTTATCTGAAAGCACTGGATGATTTCCTGCCTTACGAAAAGACAGCGGGGGAACGGTATATCGGTATTGTAGAAATCCCGCTTTATTTTATAGTTGGAACAAAGACGGCGGGCAGGCAGAACTCCTTTGCCAAAAACTTTATGCCGTTATTAAATCCGGATACAGAATTTGCCTACAAGTGGGCAAATCTGCAGGATGCGCAGCTTGAGGAAGGAATCCGCGATCCGATTGTCGTTTATGAATATATGCACCGGTTTTATGTGATGGAAGGCAATAAGCGGGTCAGTGTATTAAAAAGTCTGAATGCGGTTACAATAAGTGCAAAAGTGACCCGGATCATCCCGAAAAAAACGGATGAACCGTTAAATAAAATCTATTATGAATTTATGGATTTCTATGACGATACCAGGCTGTATGATATCTGGTTCTCACAGGAGGGATCTTTTAAAAAACTGAAAAAATATTATGGTTATGAGCCGGGGCAGCGCTGGACAGAAGAAAGCAGGATGTCCCTGCACAGCGAGTTTTTGAATTTCCGCAAAGAATATAAGGCAAAAGGCGGAGATAAGCTCAATATTACAACAGGCGACGCGTTTTTGGCTTATATTGATATTTTCCCGGCGTGGGAGCTGATGACGGCGGACAGCGATACGGTCCGGGAAAACCTGACGAAAATGTGGGATGAGTTTCTGACGATTTCGCAGAATAAAGCAATGAAGATCCTGCTGGAGCCGCAGCAGAAAGAAAAGCCGGCAAGCGGTTTGACGGTATTGAAAAACAAGCTGCTGATTGATACGAAAAAGAAGCTGAAAATCGCGTTTATTTATGAAAATTCCGTCGCCAATTCCGCCTGGAACTATGCGCATGAAATGGGACGGATGCACCTGGAGCAGGTATTTGGCGAAAAGGTGCAGACGGCGGTTTATGAACATGCGGAATATACGGATAATTCGGAAGATATTATAGATCTGGCCATCCAGGACGGCAATAAGATTATCTTTACCGTCGCCGCGCAGTTGACCAACGCCAGTGCGAAAGCGGCTGTAAAGCATCCGGAAATCAAGATCCTAAACTGCTCTACAAACTCGAAATACCGGGCGATCCGAACGTATTACTGCCGTATTTATGAAAGCAAATTTCTGCTCGGGATTATAGCCGGGGCGCTTTCGGAAACGAATGATATCGGGTATATGGCGGATGCCCCGATTTTCAGCGCCATTACGAATGCAAACGCGTTTGCGCTCGGCGCGCAGATGGTAAACCCGCGGATTCATGTACATCTGCGCTGGAGTTCGGTGAAAGATGAGGCAAAAAAGGTATTTCCGGACAGCGTGCATCTGATTTCCGAAAAAGA
This sequence comes from uncultured Eubacterium sp., assembly GCA_910586045.1. Taxonomy (GTDB): domain Bacteria; phylum Bacillota; class Clostridia; order Lachnospirales; family Lachnospiraceae; genus Eubacterium_J. The sequence goes on along the minus strand of CAJUIH010000035.1, from coordinate 1,725 downwards.
CTGGATTAATCCGAAAAATCCGACGCGTAAATACGGGCTGTACCGCAGGAATGCGGACGGGTCGGTGGACAACATCGCGGCTGCCATGTGCCATTGGGGAAAACTCTACGAGCTAGTGATCCGCAGCATTATGGAAAATACATGGAAAGTAGATGTAGAAAAGAACAAAAACCGCGCTTTAAATTACTGGTGGGGGATCTCCGCCGGGGTGTTGGAAGTTGTCTGTTCACAAAAACTGCCGGACGGTACGAAAATGCTGGTTGACATGCTGACAGAAAATATCCGCAGCAGAATCTTCAATCCGTTTGAATGCACATGGACGGCACAGGACGGAACCGTCATCAACGAAGCAGGCAACCACTTGGAACCGGAAGATATCTTTAAAATGAATTATCTGGCGGAAAATATCATAGGAGGGATTCCTGCGTTGGATGAACTTCAGGAGAGAGTGCAGGAGTTTGTAAGGCTGCAGGGTGGATTCGAATGAGGATATTACTATTGGCGGATGTAGAAAGCAAGGCATTGTGGGATTTTTATCATAAAGGGGATTTGGACGGGATCGACCTGATCCTTTCCTGCGGCGACCTCAATGCCGAATATTTATCATTTCTTGCAACCATGACCTCTGTTCCGGTATTGTATGTACATGGAAACCATGATTCCAGATACCGGACCCGCCCGCCGGAAGGGTGTGTCTGCATCGAAGACAGTGTTTACATCTGCCAGGGTTTGCGGATCCTGGGCCTGGGCGGTTCGATGCGTTATAAAAACGACGACTGGCAGTATACGGAAGAGCAGATGCGGCAGCGGATCCGCAAGCTGCAGTTTGCGCTGTGGCGCAGCAAGGGGTTTGACATTCTCCTAACCCATGCGCCCGCAAAAGGGCTGAACGACGGAGAAGATCTGCCGCATCATGGATTTGCGGTATTTAATGAACTGATGGACAAATATCACCCGCGGTATTTTATCCACGGGCATGTGCATATGAATTATGGACGGAATTATGTACGGGTAGACCAGTACGGAGAGACAACGGTGATTAACGCGTATGAGCGGTATGTGATTGACGTGTCTTGAGATTCATGCCGATAAGGATTCGGCGCCAAATCGGAATGAGAACGTTCCCATTTGGCGCTTTTTTAATGACGCTGGGAGAGACGGTTTGCCCGGCTTTCCGGCGGCCCTCCAGAATGGTAAGAATCCCTAAGCATTCTGCAATTTACGGATCGGCCTGCCCCGGTCGCGGCGCCTAATTCGCCCTGGCTGACGCCAGCAGCTAAAGGCGCCGCTTGGCTTCGCCCCTTAGGTAACCGGGCAGAATGCCAAGGGCTTCTAACCATTCTTCCAAAGCCGCCGGAAAGCCGGGCAAACCGTCTCTCCCAGCTAGTACATCGGTCACTAAATATCTCATAGTTTCACTTGTCTATTTTTCCGATAGCAAATGGCAAAAATCCTCAATGTACCCCGGTACACCTCCGGTTTTTGCCATGCACTCTCGAAAAAATATCCGGCGTGAAACTATGAGATATTTAATGATCGATGTACTAGTATTTGCAGGCGTTACAACTGGTATCCTATACGTAATCGCAATACACAAAACGGCTTCGTAAAATCTTTTCAGCCATCCATCTGCTGTTTTACATTTCGATATAGTGCGTGGGACGCAGAGCCAGAGAAAACCAGCCGGATGAGGGACGCAGGCCTGGCTTGTGGCGACGTTGGAAG
>CAJUIH010000034.1 GCA_910586045.1 uncultured Eubacterium sp. | reverse complement strand
TTTCAAAAACAAAAGCCCTGCCTGTCACCGATACTTCTTCCATTTAATATACTAGATCAGGAGGTGTAATCATGAATCAGATTGTTTTAATGGCCCTTGCCGCAACCATCGGGACGTGGTCCGTAACTGCGCTTGGTGCCGCCATGGTTGTTTTTTTCAAATCCCCGCACAACAAAATGCTGAACCTGATGCTCGGCTTTGCTTCCGGCGTCATGATCGCCGCAAGCTTCTGGTCCCTGTTGCAGCCCGCTATCGCACGCGCCGAGGCATCTTCGAGCATTCCGGCCTATTTCGTCGCCACGATCGGTTTTTTAAGCGGTGCGGCGTTTATGTGGCTGTCTGATAAAATTGTATTTTATGCGCGGGGCGGGGCGGACAGCACGCAGGGAAGACCGGATGAGAAGATGAACCGGATTATCATGCTTATTTTATCCATTACGCTCCACAATATTCCCGAAGGGCTTGCGGTCGGCGTCGCTTTCGGCGCGTTGGGCGACCACTTCACACCGGAACGGCTGATGGGCGCAATCACGATTGCCGTCGGAATCGGACTGCAGAATTTTCCGGAAGGCGCAGCCGTATCCATACCGCTTAGACGGGAGGGGTTTTCCCGGATGAAAAGCTTCCTGCTTGGCCAGGCATCCGGCATTGTGGAACCGATTTCCGGGGCCGCCGGGGCTTTTTTAGTCGTCTATGTCGAATCCATACTGCCCTATGCCCTGTCGTTTGCCGCGGGGGCAATGATTTTGGTTGCCGTACACGAACTGATACCTGAATGCCAAAAAAACCGGAATACCCAGCCTTACGGCGCGACCATGGGCATTATCACCGGATTTGCGGTTATGATGCTTTTAGACGTAATGCTTGGATAAACAAACTGCAGCCGCAAGCACGGCGCAACGCCTGTTTGGATGTCACCCGGACATCCAAGGCTACATAACTTTATAATTTTAACTCATTAAAAGATCCATTTTACTTAGTTTGTCAAATAATATTTCCTCTTCTGTCGGAACACCGGCAGCCACTTCGATCTGGCGGCGAATATCCAGCATCCGTTCATCGGTAGAAGCAATCACGTCCGCGCAGGATTTTAACTGTGATACGATCTCCTGCTGATGCGCAATATTCTGCTTATATTTAAGCTGATGCTCCAAGCTTGCCCAAAAATCCATCGCAATCGTGCGAATCTGCACTTCCACTTTCATTTCTTTTCTGAAATTCGCAAAAAACACAGGCAGGCTGATAATTAAATGCAGGCTGCGGTAACCATTTGGCTTTGGCTGGACAATATAATCTTTGCGTGTCAAAAGCATAATGTCATCCTGTGCAAGCAATGCATCCGCAATCTCGTAAATATCGTCAATATACGAACAGATAACCCGGATCCCCCCGGCGTCATTTATGTATTTCTCAATATTTTCCAATGAAAAGCCATAGCCATACCTCTCCAGTTTGGATATGATACTGTTCGTATGCTTTAAGCGTGTCGTGATCGAACTGATCGGATTTCGCTGGTACCGGACGCTAAACTCCGTATCCAGCACTTCGAATTTTGTCCTGACTTCTTTGACAGCACAGGTATACATCATCATCAATTCCCTGTAGCCAACGAGCATGTCCATAAATTTTTTTGTTTTATCTATTTTATCCGGGGAATCCAGCAGGGTAACCAGTTCTGCCGTCAGCTCCCCTCCTAAAATATCATGATCTTCATGCTGCTCCATTTTATATCCTCCAACTATATAATCCATCCTTTTGCAGGGATTTCCTGCTCCAAGCTATTATAGCATAGGTATGGCAGCACGTCTCTTAAAACTTTTTAACATTATTATTAAATTTTTTAAAATTTTTCCAAAACTTTGGCTGGCAGACAGGGAACTGCCCGCAAATCATTTACTGGCAATTCCCAATCGCAGCCGTGTTATCTTTTGATATGCTGGTGCGTAAACAAATGCTCCTGGCAGTACTCATAGTTGCCCTCGCATTTCGAACAAAACCGAAATTCCAATGTCGGGTCATCCTGTTCCGTCCTGCCGCAGATCGCGCATTTGTGCTTTGTGACGCCGCCCGGACGCGGCTGGCGGACCGCCTGACGATATACCTGTTTTCTGTGGACCTCTTTGGGAGAATACCTGCGCAGGTCCCTGGTAGACAAAAAGAAAATCAGGAAATTCAGCAATGACATAAACAGCATAATTCTGCCCGGCCATGCGTTTTGGATAAAATCCAGGGCCATAAGCGCCGCATACACATAGGCAAGCCATTTCATTTTAATCGGTATTATAAAATACAGCAAGACCTGCATATTCGGATAGCAGACCGCGAAAGCCAGAAAGATTGACATACAGATATAATACGTGCTGACGCTCGCGCCTACATACACCCCTACGTATGCCGCATTGCCCATCACCGCCGACATAATGGCCCAAGTAACCACCGCGCCGAGGGCTGTATAGAGTATGCCGCCCAAAATATAAACATTATACCGAAAGGTGCCCCATGTCCGTTCCAGACTCATACCAAGCTGGTAATAAAACAACATCATAATCACATAAAACAAAATCGACTGCGTGGACGGCGGGATCAGGATCCAGGTAACCAGACGCCAAACCTGCCCATGCAAAACCTGGTATGGGTCCAGAATCAGATAGGGAAGTATCCCCGGCGAAAACCTGCTTAGGATATAACCGACTACATAACCGAAAATCAGGTACATCGTTAAATTTGATACTGCGTATTTTGAAAATTTACGCTCTAGTTTATTCATAAAATTCATTTGGACCTCCATACGTTTCTGATTATCGTTCCTGTCATGCATTATATAAATACATGCATATTTTGTCAATCAAACGAATGCTTCTTCCTGCAATTTTATAAAAATTTCATAACTGCCCGTACGGCGCCCGGTAGCCCGACATACCCATCTGTTCTCCAACCGTCCGCCGGGTACGCTCTTGTTGTGTTTCCCATCCTCTATACCCGCCGTCTGGTTGCTGCCCCAATGCCATTTGTGTACACTGCTTTTGACAGGTTTGCGCCATCTGCCCCGCCGCCCCGGACATGCCGTCCCGCGGCATCGGATTTTGCTCATCCTGCTGCTTGGGATCCAAAATCCCCATCTTGCCATCCGTAAGTAATCCGTCCATTTGCCCAGACGGATCATTCTGCGGCATGCTTCCCATTTGCCCAGACGGATCATTCTGCGGCATACTTCCCATTTGCCCAGACGGATCATTCTGCGGCATGCTTCCCATTTGGTCAGGCATGTTATCCTGGCGAATTCCATCCATTCCTGCAGACGTTCCGTTTCGCGGCATATCTTCCATTTTGCTGTCGGCATACTCCGAATGCGCTTGTTGGGCGTCGCTCTCCCGCGGCATCAGACCCATTTGCTCCATATCGTCATTGGCTTGGATTTCTTTCTCACTCCCGAAAACCCCCTGCGCAGGATCTGCTTCCATATACCCTGGCCCGCTGTTTTCCTCTGTCCGGCTCACACACCATGAAAGGCCGGAACCACCGCCATACACAGGCTGCTGCATATTTTCCGGCTGTGTTTGATCCTCCGGTACCGGCATCTGGACCGTTTCCGGACGTGCCTCATCCATTGGATCGCCGCGATAAAGTTCCGCTTCTGCCAGCGGGCGCAGGCCCATAATCGGCACGCATATTTCATCCCCTATCTGCAGATTGTATACATCCACATAGGGATTGGCATACATAACCCTTTTGAGCGGAACCCCGTATCGTCTGGATATTTTATATAAAGTATCCCCTTTTTTTACAATATGCAAAATCCCCCGGCACCCCATATGCCAATGATTGCATCCATGACAACCGCTGCATCCGCCGCATCCATTCCAGCCGCATCCACACCTATCGCATCCCAGAAAATTATCCATGTTTACTACCTCACAAAGCTTCATCTTATAATAATGTATTCCAGGCGAAAAAAAAAGTACCGCAGGTGTGCAAATTTTACATTCAAAAATTGATCCTTGATTTTACACAGCTTCTATTACCATAAGCGGCGCTCCCGCGCCTTGCCTGCTGCAATTGTTATTTTGGATTCCTTGCATATCACTCCCCTGCTTTAAAATTATATATCGGTTTAATGATCTTATCAATCCGCACCGTATCGCCTATATTTTTTATAATATCATCCATTCCCTTATATGCCATCGGACATTCGTCCAACGTATCCTTATTCACGGACGTCGTATAAATCCCGCTCATTTGTTTTTTAAATTCCGATACCGTAAATTTTTCTTTTGCTGCGGACCGGCTCACCAGCCTGCCCGCCCCATGCGGTGCCGACTGGTTCCATTCCTCGTTTCCTTTGCCTGTACAAAGCAGGGAACCATCCCTCATATTGATCGGGATCAGCAGTTTTTCATCCCTGCGCGCAGATACGGCGCCTTTTCGCAAGATCATTGCATCCGTATCAATATAATTGTGTATGGTCGTAAACTGCCCGGTCACATGCAGCTTCATCCCTTTTATGATTTCGTCCATAATTGCCTGCCTGTTGACCTGTGCATACTGCTGTACGATTTTCATATCGTGCAGATATTGTTCAAACAAGCTGCCCGCTACATAAGCTAACTGTTTCGGAATATCCGTAGGAACCGTCCCAGCCCCTTTTAACGCCCGGTATCCTTCTTCCTGATAATAACCCGCCACTTCCACCCCTAAATGGCGGCTTCCGGAATGAACGACAATATATAACTGCCCATCTGTATCCCGGCCTGCCTCTATAAAATGGTTGCCGCCGCCTAAGGTTCCGATGCTTTTTTCCGCCCTTTCCGCATGGATCTGCCTGTAACAGTATAGATCGGCCAGGCTGGTTCGCGCAAAATACCGATGCGGTTTTTCCCGTATATGAAAGCCGGATGGAATCTTTTCATAAATGCATTTGTCCAGTTTCTGCAGTTCGATATGCCGTTCCTTGATCTGAATGGTCTCCATTCCGCAGCCAATGTCCACGCCGACCAGATTCGGTACTATTTTATCCGTTATTGTCATAGTCGTCCCGATCGTACAACCGGCTCCGGCATGGATATCCGGCATCATCCTTATTTTACTTCCCGATACAAATTCCTGATTTAATAACAGCAAAACCTGTGAAGCCGATGCCTCATCTATATTGTCCGTAAAAATCTTTGCTTCGTTGTATGTTCCTTTCAGTTGAATCATACCGCCTCCCCATTCTAAACGTCGTTTATCCTGCCACTGATCCTGCCCCTTATTCTGCTACTTATGTTCCCCTCACCTGCAGCACCACATATTCACTGTGCCTGCCTGTTCGAAGCGGATATCCCCAGCCCGCGATTCCAGACGAAACAATTAGCTCCAGATTCCCAAATGATTTCTGCCCATAATTTACCGTATCCCTGTCAAATAATTCCGTAATCAGGCCAACCGGCCACATCTGTCCCGCGTGCGTATGGCCGGACAGCATCAGGTCGTATCCTGCCTGTGCATTTTCCTGCATCCCGCGCGGCTGATGGTCCGCTATGATATGGTAACTTTCTTTCGATACTTGTTCCAACAGCACTCCCGGCAAGGCCCTTGGGTTTTGGTCCAAAGAAGCATCCGACCGGTCTTTTCGGCCTGTTATAGTCAACTCTTCATTTAATATAATCGTTTCATCTTGTAATATGGATACTTTACTGTTTTGTATCATATCGGTCAATTGTTCCGTCGTAAAATCGCGGTTTCTGGCGTACCGTCCCTTATCGTGGTTGCCATAGACATAATAGGTACCGAATGTACTGCTTATCTGCCCTAAGGCCCCAAAAGCATCCCGCACTTCCTGTGCCGAAGACCGTTCGTCCACAATATCCCCGCCAAGCACCACCAAATCCGGCTTTTCCTCCTCGATCCGCCCGCAGTATGCGGCGAGCCGCTTTTTGTCCATTGTTGTGGCGAAATGTAAATCTGAAATAAAAATAATCCGATATCCCTCTGGACGGATTTCTTTTTCTGTTGCCACGGTATATCTGGTTGCTACGACATGGTGCATGTTAAAGTAAGCGTAGCCTAGAATAAGCGCCGTCACTGCCGCGGCCGCGGCCCCGCTGCGATAAGCGATACTCCAATGTCTGCGTTGCCTGCATCCGGCACGTTTCAGCAGCAGGCGGACGACATCGGCGCACGCCGATAAAGCTGCAAAATACAGCACAACAAGCGCCCATAGGCCAAACAGGTTTATGGACGGTACCGTCAAAATTACGGCGGCGGCTGCCGCTGCTGTTTTTTGCAGGCGCTTTTTCTTTGGCCCAAAAAACAATTCCAGCATTCTTTTTACAAGCACATACAGATAAATCCCTACCGGAATCATAAGTACAGCCGCAAAAGCTATAAAAAAGAGCATTTCTCCCTCCAATCTTGTGGCCATGCAATGATTTTACAACTTGTGCACATTCCGATCGCCATATAATACCCGGTTCTTTTCCGATTCATCTATGGATACAAACTTTCCCCTGCGGTCATAATACGTCAGCAGGTCTGAATTATGGGCCAGATGCCGTTCCCCGTTGTTTGTCAGGATTTCCTGCACTTTGCTTAAATTTCCAGACTGCAGGATTTCCGCCGGGATTTGGTCCGGTTCTAACGGCGGAAGCGGATCCGATAAGGGATCGGCTTTCCTGCCGCCGTCGTCATACCAAAAATTTTTCAGCCAGCGTACCACCGGATCCAGCAATTTATGCAGCACCGCCGCAAACGAACCCGTACGCGCCGCATCCGATTTTTGTTTCTGCGCTGCCTGGGCAGACAGGTCTAAAATGACGCCGCCTTGCCCGGGTACCGATTTTTTTTGCTCTGTACGTTTTGCTTCCTGTATTTTGCGATCTTGCGATGTTTTTATATCTTTATTTAATTCTTTTACACCCGGCGTATTTTCATACGGCTGGTCGGCCTGACTTTTTTTTCGCCCGCTCTTTCCATTTCGATCGTATACGCTGTTTCCATTGATTTTATCGATCATTTACCCGCACCGCCTTTGCCGTTATTTCGTTTTGATTGGTAGATCCGCAGCAGCCGCTTTTGCGCGCAGCAGCGCTTTCCACTCTCTGTCCACACGGGTGGATTCACAGATCTTTTGGATGGATTTGTTGTGCGTAAAATCATCCATCGCATCCTGTTGTAAAAATACATAGGTTTCTTCCGGAAATTTTGCAAAACAGTCTGAAACCAGCCATGCCGCCGCCATTTTTGCGTAATAGCCATCCGGACGGATCCGGCCGCATAGGTTTAAAATATCCTGTACATACGTCTGGTCCACAAAATGGGCCAGCATCGAGACAAGGCCAAACCGTACGCCAAATTCCGTATCGGTACGAATCCAGCAATTTAGCTCTTCCCACCAAAATTGGGGATTTTTCCTCATCCACTCATAGGTCAGGCAACAACTGTCGCAAACACTCCAGTTATCAATCAGCGGCACAAACCGTTCCAACTGCTTCCGGTATCCGCCATCATCCAGTTTCGCATAGCCAATCACCAGGCCATACAGCATTTTCTCTTCGAAATAGCAGGCGGATGCGCTCCAGTCTGCCGTCCGCATGGCGGACAGATACGCCTGCGCATCCTCTTTGGCAATCCGCTTCGCCATCCTGCGCAGCTTAGGCAGGCGAACGCCGCATAGATTCGATACGCCCGGCAGCAATTTCCGGCTAAACGCCGCGTATTCCGGTTCGGCAAGCTGTTCCAAACTCTCACGGATTTCCTGCTTCATGGCCCGCTCCTTTCTGTGCGCCCCTCGCTCGCTGAACATTCGAAAATGTACTAGACCAGTTCCCCGCAATACTCCTGATAGACCGCGAAAAAGCTGTCTGTTGCAAGCCCGGCCGCTTCATCGAGTGTCACGCCGTCCCATACTTTCTGGTACAGTTTTTGAGAAATCTTTTTGACATAAGCGTCGTATACATCTCCAAACGCTTCCTTTTCTCTTTGACGTACAATCTTGATTTTATTTGCATCCGTCAATTCTTCATTAAATTTATTAACGCAATAGATAAAATAATAGCTGTCTTTTGTTTTGATCGCGTTTGAAACGGCGCCGTTGTCCATCGCAAACGCCTCTTCTTCCACTTTTTTCGGAAGCATGCCGCGGCCAAACTGTATTTTTACCTCATCCGCTTCATTATAAGTACCCGCAATCGTTGCAAAATCACCGCCGTCTTTCAGCGCTTTTTTGACGGTTTTTGCTGTTTTTTTATCTTTTACAACAATCTGCATGGCCTCCATAATACGTGCCTCATCATCACTTACTTCGCTGTTAATATCTGCGGTTAGTGATTTATATAGCTTTTGAGCCAAAGCATAATCTTGATATAATCTTTTGATATCCGATTCATCTGCACCGGTATAATCTATTTCTTCTTCCGTCAGCGATTCATAATAGATTTTTGCCGCCTTTTTTACATTGGCAAGCTCGTTTTCTTCCAATGAAATCTTCAGGCTTTCCGCCAGAGAATCCATGCTGAGGATTTTCGTCATCTGTGCAACTGCCAGATTTTTAATATATTCTTCCAGCGGTTCTTTCTGGCTTTCCTGCTGCCAGATTTCCACCCCTGCCACCGTGCCGTACAGATTCTGGTAGTTTACCAGATACACCTTTGATTCCGCCAAGGAATAGCTTTCCCCATCTACTTTAAGCACCTGCCTGGCCGTAATCTGCGGTACGTGGATGACGTCTTTGCTGCTGCAGCCGCCTGCGAAAAGCGCCAGAAGCAACCCTGCGCACACCGCTTTTTTCCGATTGATCCTTTTCTTTTTTTTCATGTATCAGACCTCAACAACCAGATATCTTCCATCCGGAATGGCAAATACCTCGCTGGCTTCCTCAATTTCCTTTAAATGCATTCCGCTTATATCCGCGCCGCTTTCTTCCAAATAGTCCCGTACTTCCTGCAAGCTGCCGCAGACCACCGCCATGCAGTCTTGCAAAAACTCTTCCGCTTCTTCCAGCGTCGTAACGGTCTTTTCCCGAAACAACTGTGTCTGGTGCGCAATAAAATAATTCAGGCATACTTCATCAAACTGTTCCATACCTTTATTCTCCTTGTACTTTTATTCCTGTCTCCCCTATCATAGTATGAAACCGGAAAAAAGGCAATCGTTAATTTAAAAGCGCCTGTTTCGCCAGACGGTCTGCTTCCTCATTGTATTTGTTCCCCGTATGGGCCGCTATTTTGGTAAACGTAATCGCGGTCTGCCCACGGCAGCGGTCCATAAACGCGGCATATTTTTTCGTCAGCTCATTTTTGGCCTCCCATCCATGCGTCGCCCACTGCTCGATGCCCGCATAATCATAACAAAGCTCCATCGCGGCATATCCGTTTTTCTGCGCCCATTGAACGGCATACATAGCGCCCAGCATTTCTCCGGTGACATTGCGCAGAGCAAGTGCTTTTGGATCATTGCCGCTGCCGGACTTTCGAACGGTCCTGCCGTCCGGGGTAAGAAATACGCAGCCGTAGGAATAACGGCGGATTTTGGAATCAAAACTGCCGTCCACATAGGCGATTAAATGGTCGCCGTCATCCGTCGGAGCAGACTGCTGCTTATAATCCCTTTCCAGATAGGATTCTGCTTCCTGCCTGGTTTCAAAGCTTTTGTACACTGCCCCGGCAAAACCATGAATCTGGCTTTTACATGCTTCCCATGTATCAAAAATGCCGGTCTGCCTGCCCTTTTTAACCGCGTATACTTTCTTTTTTTTTGCCATTTCCATTCTCCTAAAAAACGGAACGGAATCCGTTCCTGCCGGATTCCGCTGCCGCTATTCCTTTCCCTGTCCATTTTCTTGCGGCCCTGCCTGCCGTGTTTCGTTTATTTGCGAAACTGTTCCCTCATCGCAAGTTCTTCCTTGGTAAATCCCTTTTCCCCCGTTCCAATGATCAGCTCCGTTTCCCGGATATCCTTGACCAGTTTCCACAGTTCCATCGGCTCAATGGATAATTTCTGGTCGGCGCCATACATGTTTTTATCCAGCGTGATATGGCGCTCCAGGGAAGTTGCCCCCATAGCTACGGCGCATGTACTCACAAGCGTCCCAATCTCATGGCCGCTGTAGCCTACTTTGCATCCATATCGTTCTTTGAGTACCTGCATAACCCTGAGGTTCGCATCCATACTAAGCATCGGATATGCGCTGACACAGTGCATCAGTTCAAACGGGCAGTCATGATTTCGGAAAATCGCAACCGCATGATCTATTTCGTCGTAGGTGCTCATACCAGTAGAAATAAAGGTATAACGCCCCTCGCCCGCCACCATTTCCAGCAGTTGCGTATTGGTCAGCATAATCGATCCGATTTTATTGTAGGGCAGGTCATACTTTTGCAAAAACAGTTTGGAATCCAAATCCCAGGCAGATGCATACCAGATAATCCCTTTCTTTTTACAATAAGCGTCAATCTCATCGTAATCATCCCTGCCAAATTCCAGCCGATTGGCCAATTCCCGTTTTGTATGCCCCCATGGAGATACCCAGGATTTGTCCAGTTCTTCCTGTTTATAAACCTTTTCCACCGTCCGTTTCTGGAATTTCACCGCGTCGCATCCGGCGATGACCGCCGCGTCAATCAGCTTTTTGGCAAGCTCCAAATCTCCGTTATGATTGATCCCTATTTCCGCCGTAATAAATGTCTTCATAATAACCCCTCCCTTTCCCAAAACCGTCCTGTTGGCATCCCGGCCATACCAGCCGGGCAATCATCCTGTATATGTTTATTATAGGGGATTATCGCCGGCACGTCAACGGCTGTACGAAAACAAATGAAAAGCTGCGTACAAGACGCAGCTTTTCGCTTGGCAAACAATGGATAGGTCTTTATTTATCAATTTTAATCAGCTTTGCGTTCAGGCTTTCCGTAAATCCTTCCGGTACCATAGACCCCGCCATTTCACACATGGATTTCAGGTTCATTCCTTTCATCATATCCCACATGCCTTCCCCTTTGACCATTTTCATATTCAGGGCCAATTTAAACGCTTCGGTCGCAATTTCCATCGCTTCCGGAGATTTGGAAAGCTCTTCCATCGTATCATTGATACTGTATTTGCCTTCCGGAAATTCCATCGGGGCTTTTAAATCCAAATCGCCCGCGAGCTTAAACCAGTTTGCTACGCCCTCTGCGCGTTCGCTGACTTCCGGAAGCACATAAATATCCGGCTCTTTTTCCACTTTTTCCAGCGTCATACTGTCTTTCAGTCCGCCTGCTACCGCTGTAATCGTATTAAATCCATCCGCAAGGGCCACCGCGTCAAATACAAATACTTTGTCCGCCGCTTTTACTTCCACCAGTTCCCCGTTTCGATACAGCGCTACCAAAGGCTGGTTGGAGTAAACGCGGATCTGCGTCGTCTCGCCCGCACGCTGCGCATAGCGCCTGCCGCAAAGGTGCAGCATCGGCTGTTTGCTCCAATATGCCTGGTATACATAATAGCTGTCTTTTTTTGTCTTGCGGTCCATCGTCACAAGGCCTTTGTTGTTCCGGCCTGCCACACCGCCTTCGTCACGCGCCGCACAGCCAAAATCAAACATATTCCATACATGCGTCGACCAGATCCACGGACGCTCGTCAAATACCTTTGCCATATGTTCGTGGTACAGGGCCTGGTATTCCTCACTGTAATCCTTACATGCCGGATTCGGGCCATGGTAGGTAATAATCCCCTCACAGCCGTATTCAGACACGCCAAGGCAGATATCCGGATGCGCCTCATGGAATTTGTCAAGCCAAGGCCCATTGTCTTCCATCCGGCCGCCGTACCATCCGAAGTAATGGTTATAGCTTTCTATATCCGTAATTCCATGCATCGGGCTTTCGATCGGGGTCATCGATACATGGGCAATAGTCGTAAGGCGCGTCGGGTCCAGTTCCTTGCACAGTTTTTGCAGTTCCTTATGATTTTCGACCAGCTTGTCCGAAATTCCTCCGATTAAAATCTCATTGGAAATGCCCCAGAAGCAAATGGACGGGTGGTTATAATTTTGGATAATCAGCTCTTTCATCTGGCTGATGCAGTTTTCATGCGCCTGCGGGTCTTTGTTGAATACACTGATAAACGGAATTTCCGCCCATACGGCAAACCCTAACTCGTCACAGGCATCGTAAAAATCCTGGGAATGCTGGTAATGCGCCAGACGGATCGTATTCGCGCCCAATTCCTTGATAATTTGCGCATCTTTGTAATGGTCTTCCTTTGTCAGGGCATTCCCCTTGTACATCTGGTCCTGGTGACGGCTTACACCGCGCAGCGGCGTCGGCGTACCATTGATGATAAATCCCTGGTCGGGATCACAGGAAAAGCTTCTGACGCCGACACGGGCAGAAACCTCGTCATACGCTTCATTGCGCCTTTGCAGAACCGCCGTTACCGTATACAGATACGGATCGTCCATTTCCCATCTATGCGCGTCCGGTACAAAAACAGATACATTCGGCTGGTCTGCCGGACGCACCGCCGCCGCCACTTCCCTGCCGTCCGCATCCAGTACCGCGTACATCACCGTAAAGTTTTCATCCGCCCCTTTTACCCAGGAAGCGATTTCAAATACCGCCCCGCCGCAGTCACAAGGCTTCGGCGTAACCATAAGCCCCGGCCCGCCGTAATAATCCAGATCAAAATGCACATCCGGCACGCTAATCAGGTTTACCCCGCGGTATAGACCGCCGTAAAACGTAAAATCCGCGGACTGCGGATACACGCTGTCCTTATACTCATTGCTGCACGCTACGACAAGCAGGTTTTCGCCTTCGTCTTTGCAAAGATCCGTAATGTCCGCACGAAACGCGGAATACCCGCCTTCGTGATAAGCAGCCTGGGTGCCGTTTACATATACGGCGGCCTGCTGCCCGGCCGCCGGAAACTCCACATATACTTTTCCGCCTGCCAACGGCTGTTTTGGCGTTGCAAAGCTTTTTGCGTACCAGTAGGTGCCGCGGTCATAACTGCCGTTGCCGTCGTGCCCATCCACCGCATTCCATGTATGCGGCAGATGAATCTGATCCCAGTCTGACGGAAATGCCTCCGGCAATCCTACATTTTTTTGTATAAAACGCCAGTCCTGGTTCAGATTAATTAAATTTCGCATAGTTCTCCTCCTTTTTGTTCGAACAGTTCCGTTGTCATTCTTAATTTGTGTGATCTTATTATAAATTATTCTGCGGTTTTTGAAAGATACGATTTCTAGTTTTTATCGTACTTTTTTTGGGAATCTTTTTCTTTTTGCAAAAATTTTTCTGATCACAGTCCAACAGTGCTTAAAATAACTGAAATTTAATTAAAAAAGTTCCTCCGCCAGCCTGCGGCAGCGGATGCCGGAGGAAGCTGTCGGAGGAACCAAAACGTCCCGCCCTATTTTATTACAAAAATCGTTATTTATTTTTTCGCGGACAGATACGCATGGATTCCTTTTGCCGCCGCTTTGCCCGCGCCCATGGCAAGGATTACGGTAGCCGCCCCTGTGACGGCATCGCCGCCTGCAAATACGCCTGCCTTGGAGGTCTGCCCGTTTTCTTCTTCCGCTACGATACACTGCCAGCGGTTGACGTCCAGCCCCTCGGTTGTAGATGAGATCAGCGGGTTCGGCGAAGTGCCGAGCGACATAATGACCGTGTCGCACGCAATCTCATATTCCGAACCCGGAATTTCTACCGGACGTCTTCTGCCGGATGCATCCGGTTCGCCAAGTTCCATTTTAATAATACGGATTCCCCTGACCCAGCCTTTTTCGTCTACCAAAATCTCGGTCGGATTTTGCAGCAGGTCGAAAATAATGCCCTCTTCTTTTGCATGGTGTACTTCCTCCACCCTTGCCGGAAGCTCCGCTTCGCTCCTGCGGTATACGATATGTACTTCCGCGCCGAGACGCAGCGCTGTCCTTGCCGCATCCATCGCTACGTTGCCGCCGCCTACGACGACGACTTTCTTTCCTTCGGAGATCGGGGTATCGTAGTCTTTAAATGACTTCATCAGGTTATTGCGCGTTAAAAACTCATTTGCCGAAAAGACGCCGTTTGCCTGCTCGCCCGCAATCCCCATAAATTTCGGAAGCCCTGCGCCGGAACCGATAAATACGGCTTCGAAGCCCTCTTCCTCTATTAATTCGTCAATCGTAACCGCTTTTCCTATCACTACGTTTGTCTCGATTTTCACACCCAGGGATTTTACGTTTTCCACTTCTTTTGCAACGACGCGTTCCTTTGGAAGACGAAACTCCGGGATCCCATAAACGAGTACGCCGCCCGCTTCGTGCAGCGCTTCAAAAATCGTCACATCATAGCCAAGCCTTGCTAAGTCGCCCGCACAGGTTAATCCTGCAGGGCCGGAACCGATAACCGCCACTTTGCGTTTGTTCTTTTCGGCTGCGGGCGTTGGTTTGATCCCGTTTTCACATGCCCAGTCAGCCGTAAAACGCTCCAGTTTTCCAATAGAAACCGGCTCTCCCTTAATCCCGCGGATACATTTGCCCTCGCACTGGGATTCCTGCGGACATACGCGCCCGCAGACGGCAGGCAGCGCGGATGATTCCGCGATCACCTGGTACGATTTTTCTATATTGCCCCCTTTGACCTGCTGGATAAACGCCGGGATATCAATTCCAACCGGACAGCCCTTGACGCACTGCGCGTTTTTGCAGTTTAAGCATCTTGCCGCCTCTTCCATTGCTTCTTCTTTGCTGTATCCCAGACACACTTCCTCAAAATTTTTCGCGCGAACCAGTGGTTCCTGTTCCTTAATCGGCACTCTTTTCATTACATCCATTATTTATCACCTCCGCAATTTCCGCATCCGCCGTGGTGCGTGTCGCCTTCCAAAAGCTTCAGCATTGCCCTGCCTTCTTGTGTTTTATACTGCTGCTGGCGCTGCATCGCACGGTCAAAATCAACCAGATGCCCGTCAAACTCCGGCCCGTCCACACAGGCAAATTTCACTTCGTCGCCGACGATTAGGCGGCATGCCCCGCACATGCCGGTTCCGTCTACCATAATCGGGTTCATGGATACGATCGTATGGATCCCGAGTTTTTTGGTCAGCAGGCAGACAAATTTCATCATAATCATCGGCCCGATTGCCACGCAATGGTCATATGTTTTGCCTTCGTCCACCAATGCCTGTAGCTGGTCGGTACCCATTCCATGGAAACCATAGGAGCCGTCATCTGTCGTTACATACAGATTTGCCGCGACTGCGCGCATTTCTTCTACATAAAACAGCAGTTCCTGATTGCGGGAACCCATAATGACGTCACAGTCCACGCCGTGTTCTTTGAGCCATTTCACCTGCGGATAGACCGGGGCTGTCCCTACCCCTCCGGCAATAAACACAATGTTCTTCTTTTTTGTTTCTTCCAGGTTCTTTTCCTCACAAAGCTCGGATGCGCATCCAAGCGGGCCTACAAAATCGCGGAAGCTGTCGCCCTCGTTTAAGTCTTTCATGCGCTCTGTCGAATAGCCGACGGTCTGGAACACAATCGTTACGGTCCCCTCCGCACGGTCGTAATCGCAGATGGTAAGCGGAATCCGTTCCCCTTCTTCATCCATCTTGACAATCACAAACTGTCCCGGCAGACAGGATTTTGCTACCCGCGGCGCTTTCACATCCATCAGATAGATCTTATCTGCTAACTGTTCTTTTTTTACAATTGGAAACATAAATACCCTCCTTTTTCCTTCTCTTTTGCCTGATCGCAGAACCTGTTTTCTGTTTTGATTGGATCCGGTATCCGGCATTTTTAAGCACAATGAGTGCCTGTCTTTTGCGCCAGCCATAAAACTACGTCGTACTGGCGCAAAAAACAGGTACTCACTGCAGGCCCCACCGCCTTTTGCCGGCTGTTGTTTTTCTCCCTTTTATGAAAAATATACTAGTTCGTCTTCCGGCTTTTCTGCCTGTTTGATGGAAACCGGATACAATACCGGACCCCGGCCGTGGTATTCCCGGGCAAATTCACATTTTACTTCCGCCGTCAGTTCGATCCAAGACCGGTGCGGGATCGTTTCCGCCCGGTCATATTTGCATTTAAAACCGATAAACTGGATATCCGCCTCGCAGCAGGTCATCGCGAAACGGCCCGGTACAAATACACCCCGTTTTAATTTGTACTCCGGACGGTATACCAGCCCAAGAAAATGAATTTTTTTGCCGTCGTATTTCTTTGGGTCGTCCATGGCATCCAGGTACCAGATCCCATAATCCGCATCCGTAATGTCAATTACTTCCGCATCCAGGTCAAACGGAAGCTCCTCCCGATCCTGCTCGTCGATCGTACCGTCTGTACGTTCATAAACAATCTGTGCTTTCCGGTTGCGCGCTTTGATGGTCCTGCGGAACTTCGCCTTTGGCGTATTTTCATCACAGCGGTTGAATATAACAACGTCCGCGGCAAAAAACTGTTCCATCATCATCGCGCGCATGTTGTTTAAATACATTTCAAATGTCCTGGCATCTACCGTAGCAAGAGACTGGATGATCATCCAGCCTTTTGGCAGCGCCATCTCCAGCAGCGGGCCGACTTCCCAGGTGCCGTTATACTCCAAAAACACCTGGTCCGGATGATACTGCTCATCCAGTTCCCGCAGCCGCTCCTCGGTCAGGTCTTCCTGGTTTTCGATCATCACAAGGCTGCCCCGGATCGTGCCAAGCTTTGCCTGCTCATACTCCACGTCGCCGTCCTCGCAGCAGA
This sequence comes from uncultured Eubacterium sp., assembly GCA_910586045.1. GTDB lineage: Bacteria > Bacillota > Clostridia > Lachnospirales > Lachnospiraceae > Eubacterium_J. The sequence goes on along the minus strand of CAJUIH010000034.1, from coordinate 10,405 downwards.
TCACCAGATTGCGGGCGTCCGCCCCAAATCCGTTCTCAAACAAAGTTTCCTGGATCAGCGTCGTTTTTCCGCTGTCCATAAACCCTGTAAACAAATATACCGGAATCTCTTCCATAAGCCACATTCCTTTCCCATACCGGATCAACCGGAATTTGCGCCGCCTGCCCTATGCCAGTTCAAACAATTCCAGCAGACGGTCCTGCGCCAGGTTACAGCCAATTACGCACAAGCGCCCCGTATATTCCGGCTGGCCCTCCCGCAGCTCATATTCGCCCGGTACCATATCAAAATAAATCCACGTTCCGTCTGCAGCTTCCACCATCCCTTTTGCGCGCAGTATGGTTCCGTATGCTTCTGTTTCGGAAAGCTGCCGCAGGGCATGTTCAATCACAGACTTTTCGTATTTATGCGGCGTTTCTTTTCCCCAGCTTGTAAAAATTTCATCCGCATGGTGGTGGCCGTCATGGGTATGATGATGGCTGTCGTGGGTGTGGCCATTATGGCCGTGAGCATCATGGCCGTCGTGGTCATGGGCACCATGGCCGTGACCATCATGGCTGTCGTGGGTGTGGCCATCGTGGGCATGAGCATCATGGCCGTCATGGGTATCCTGTGCATGACTATCATGATCGTAATCCTCATGGCCGTTGTGATTATGATGATCATGGCCGTCGTGGTCATGATGATGGTGCGCATGCTCCGCCGCTTCCTTTGCATGGCGCGCTTCCGCCAAAAGCTGCATTTCCATGGAATCGGCCTGCTCCATCACGTTTAAAATCGCTTCACCTGTAATCGCATCCCACGGCGTCGTAATCACCGCGGCTTTTGGATTGAGCGCCTGCACCTGTTTGACGCAAAGCTCCAGTTTTTCCTGTGAAACATTCTGGCTCCTGCTTAGTACGACCGTTGTCGCAAACTCAATCTGATTATTGAAAAATTCGCCGAACGCTTTCATTTGTTTGGATGCTTTGGCCGCGTTTACGACTGTTACAAGGGCGTTTAATTTTACATCCCGTTCTTTTTCCAGGTCGATTACCGATTTCATAACATCGGACAGCTTGCCGACGCCGGACGGCTCGATTAAAATCCGGTCCGGATGGAATTTTTCCAGCACTTCTTTCAGATTCCGGTCAAAATCCCCAACCAGGGAACAGCAGATGCAGCCGGAGTTCATTTCTGTAATCTCGATCCCGGCATCTTTTAAAAATCCGCCGTCAATACCGACCTCCCCAAATTCATTTTCAATCAGGACGATTTTTTGTCCCTGAAAAGCTTCCTCGATCATCTTTTTGATCAGGGTGGTTTTTCCCGCGCCTAAAAAGCCGGATACTATATCAATTTTTGTCATCGTTCCATCTTCTTTCTATTTTCCTACATATTCGCCTGTTCCAGCACGTATGCGCACGCTCTATTTTCCCTCGGCGTACACGTACTATATTATAACACAGGTAAGATGCGCTGGCCAGAAAAATTTTTCTGTAATTGACCGCCCGGGATAATTATTATATGATAAAGAAAAAAACAGAAATTTGCCAAAGGAGGATCTATGCTATGAATCCAAAACAGACATTTTACCAGACACAGGCAGAAGCCGTGATCCGCCAGCTTCAGAAGCGGCGCATGAAAGGCTATTACTGCCCTACCAAAGAGGAAGCCGTAAAAACCGCTATGTCCCTGACCGCGCCGGATACGACCGTCTCATTCGGCGGTTCTGTATCCCTTTTTGAATCCGGCGTTTTGGATGCTTTGAAATCCAGAAAGGATATCCGCCTAATTGACCGCAGCCTTGCAAAAACACCGGAAGAAACCAAACAGGCCTACCGCAGTTCATTCAGCGCGGATACCTATTTTATGAGTACCAACGCAATCACGCTCGACGGGCAGCTTGTAAATATCGACGGAAACGGCAACCGCGCAGCCGCCCTGATTTACGGGCCGGACCAGGTCATTATCATCGCCGGCATCAATAAGGTTGTGCCGACCGTACACGATGCCGTGCGCCGTGTACATGCCATCGCTGCGCCGCCAAACTGCGTAAGGCTGAACCTGAAAACCCCATGCGCGGTTAACGGGGTATGCAGTGAATGCTTAGGAGACGACTGTATCTGCAGCCAGACGGTAATTACCAGACGCAGCCAGGTTTTAGAACGGATTAAAGTTATTTTAGTTGGGGAAGCACTTGGGTTTTAGACTGCTTTTCGTACATACGGCATATTGTATTTACGCCAAAAACGGGGCCGTCGTATGACAGCCCCGCATCAACCCCTTACATACGCTCCGGAGCCGAAAATCCAAGTACGTCAATGCATGTTTCCATAATCCCCCTGCACAACTCCAAAAGACGGATCTGCCCTGCCTGGCGTGCTTCATCCTCCCCCGCTAAAATCTTTGTTTCATGATAAAAACGGTTGAACGCATTCGCCAGGTCATATAAATACGCGCATACTTTATGCGGGGCCAGTTCCGCATAAGCAGCCGCAATCATTCCGTTAAAGCGCGCGGCTTCCAGCATCAGCGCCTTTTCACTTTCCGTTGTTGCCGCCAGAATCTTCTTTCCGTCCGCACTCTTGCCGGCGCGGCTGTATTTTTTCAGAATGGACTTCATGCGCACAATCGTATACAGCAGGTACGGACCGGTATTGCCCTCAAAGGAAGTAAAACGGTCGGTGTCAAAAATATAATCCTTGGATGCCTGGTTGGACAAATCTCCGTATTTCACGGCGGAAAGCGCAACGACCTTTGCCGTCTGTTCTGCTTCTTCCCTGCTCATAGTCTGGTTATCCGCGATCTTTTGATACATCTGCTCATTAATATCGGCAAGCAGCGTGGATAAGCGCATAACGCCGCCGTCCCTTGTCTTAAACGGTTTGCCGTCCGCCCCGTTCATTGTGCCAAATCCCAAAAACGTCAGCTTTGTATCCGTTTCCACCAGCCCGGTCTTTCGCGCGCAGCGGAATACCTGTGTAAAATAAAGTTCCTGACGTTTATCGACCACATAAATGATTTCGTCCGGATGCCAGTCTTTCATACGTTCTACAATCGTAGCAAGATCCGTCGTATTATAAAGGGAAGCCCCGTCGGATTTTAAGATCATGCACGGCGGTACCTCTTTTGTATCGGTATCTTCCTTTACGTCCACGACAAGCGCGCCTTCGGAAATATACGCAAAACCATCGTCTTTCATTTTCTGTACCATCGCAGGGATATAGGGCTGTGCGTCCGACTCCCCTTTCCATAAATCAAACGATACATTTAAATTTTCATAGTTTTTCTTTAGGTCAGTCACCGATACCCGCAGAATATGGGACAGAAGCGCACGGTATCCGCGCCTGCCGTGCTGGAGCGCGTAAGTCGCCTGCATAGCGCGCTCTTTATATGCTTCGTCCTGTTTGGATTTTCCGCTCGCGGTCGGATAGATTTCTTCTAACTGCGAAATCGTAAACGGCGCTTGGGACGGATAATCCCCCTCGTAATCTTCCTGAAAATAAACCAGTTCCGGCTTTCTCTCCTGCAGTTCTGTAATAATCAGCCCCATCTGCAGCCCCCAGTCGCCCATATGCACGTCGCCGATCATACGATGCCCCACATAACGGCCCATCCGCTTTACACTCTCGCCAATAATAGCCGAACGCAGATGGCCGACATGCAGCGGTTTTGCTACATTCGGCCCGCCGTAATCAAGCAGGACCGTCTTAGGCTCCCGCACCTTTTCATTGCCGTAATCCGGGTCGTCCATCATGCCGCACAAATAATCCGCCAAAAATTCTTCTTTTATTTTCATATTTAAAAAACCCGGCTTTACGGCTTCGACCGACGCAAAGATCGGGCTGTCCGCCAGTGCCGCCGCTGTCTCCCCGGCAATGGCAAGCGGTGCTTTTTTATACGTTTTGGCTGCCGCCAATGCTCCATTACACTGAAACTCACATAAATCCGGTCGGTTTGATACGGTTACTTTCGCGTATTTTCCATCGTATCCGCACGATAGAAAGGCGGCAACCACCTCCCCCTCCATTTTTTCCATCAACTTTTCCATGTCTGTTTTTCCTTTATTTCCTTTCTATCAGCCGCCAAAGCTTTCTAATCGCTAAGGCGCCCCTTTTTCATCCTTTATCTGAAACCGCTAGACCTGTGCCTGTATCTCTGACAAAGCCGCGTCAAATGCCGCTTTTTTCTCACCAAGTATGGCATCGATCTGCTGCTTTTCTGATTCGTCTTTCACTGGCTGTTTTCCATAATGGCCCGAATACGAATTTGTCTTTGCGTTGTATCCGTCATCAGACGTCCCATCTTTGCTGTCCCTGCCCGGTTTTACCGCTTGCTCCTTTTCCTGCGAAGCTTCCTGCGCCGCCCGTTCCTTTTCCAGTTTCTCCGCCTTACGGCGCGCCGCTGCCTCCGCTTCTTCCAGCGTTTCATAGTGCACGTTCCAGCCTTTTACGATACTGCGGTCCATTTTGCGTTTCTGATCCCTTTTCGCGATTAAATCTATTGCATATACTGCCGGCATTCTAACCACCCCCTGCTACGATTAAGCCTATCGGCCGTGCTTTTTTCAATTATACCATATCAGGATGCGCTTTTTCAAGAATTTGTTGGGCTTTTCAGATTGGAAAGCCCCAAAACCCCCTGGCTGCACGCATTCCTATGCGTCAGCCAGGGGGTTTTGTTCTGCTTAGATGGATTCGTCTATTTTTATGCCCTTTGCTTCAATCGTTACCAGTTTCATCTTGAGCATCATATCCGAAACTTCCTGCTCGATATTGCTCTTGGCTCCCTGCATAAGCAGCATCCCCTCCGTCAGGGCATCGCCAAATGCAACGTCTGATTCGCCGTCCCTGCGGCGTTCTTTTTCGGCATGTTTCGGATCGGTAAGCGCTTCGAGTTCCTCCCTGCGCTCTTTTGCTTCTTCGATCTTTTCCAGTTCTTCTTTCTTCTCTTCCCTGTTTTCCTGGACTTTTTCCAGCTCTTCCTCGTTCTTCTCGTCGATGTTGTCTTTGGCATCTTCCACAAGTTGTCCGATGATTTCGTCGCTGGTTTGCTCCATCAGGTCTTCCACTTCTTTGTTTGTATCGACCATCTCATGGTATTTTAAGCGTTCCAGCTTCATGGCCCGGATTGTCCCGCTTTCATTGAAAATCTGCTGCTTCGCATCCAGGATGTCTGCATATGGGATATCTTTGCCCGCATCGGTTTCCAGCATGCGCTGCTGGTATTCCGTATAGCCTTTTTCCGCATAGCCTTGTGCTTCCAGCTCTTTTGCCCGCTGCAATTCTTCCATGGAGAGATCTGTGTCATAACCGGTTACGCCACGTTTTTTCCGGTTGTATTTTTCCAGTATTTCAAGGTCCTTTTGTTCCTGGCTGTCCGGATCCACGCCGTAATACGCGCGGATCTCATCTTTTTTGGCGTCAATCTCGGAAACTTCCTTATAAGAATCGCTCATGACCTTATAATACTGGTCAATACGCGCGGCACGGTCTTTCTGGTCGCTATCTAATTTTTTATCACCGGCAAACGTATCGCTGATCATTTTGCCTGCCCGTTTCTGTGCGGATGCCCGCTTATCGGCGATCGGATCAAACTGCCCGTTTAGATAAGAACCATTGACTGTCATCCTGCCCGGCTTTCCCGCCTGGCCGGATACCCCCGGCTTGCCATTGACGCTGTAAAAATTTTCCTGCGGGCCTGCAAAAATGCTAACGTTTTGATTTACTTTCATATACCCGCCCCTTTCTACCATTTCGCATCAAAATGCTGTCCAATCTGCCGTTCCTGGTCTGTCTGCACATACTGGCTTCTGATATCGAAAATCGTATTGTTGATCTGGCGGATCAAATCTTCGATCGAATCTGCCGTTACGGTTACCGTATCGTCTTCTCCTTCTGTTTTGTCCGCTTTTTTCTTTGCATCCGCTTTTTGCGTGCGCCGTTCTTCCGCACGTTTTTCCGCTTCCGCTTTCTGATTTTTCTTTTTCTCTTCCGCCTTATGCTGCGCCCTTTTTTCGATGCGGTCACGCTGCGCTGCGAGCGACTTGTCGATTACCGCGAAGAAAGAAGCGTTTCCTCCGTCGTTGACCTGTATGCCATAACTTTTTACACTGCCGGCATTGACGCCAAGGCTTTTTTTGATCTGCGGAAGCTGTTTGGTAGCGCTGCCGATAATTCCTTCATACTGTTTGCGAAATTCCTCATCCGTGGCCATTTTTTCGATTTTTTCTTCATCGATTAAGACAACCATGCGGTTTTTATTCGCATAATTTCCCGCATTCGCCTTTGCCACTTCTTTCATATCGCTGCTGACTAAAATAAAATCCATGTTGGAATATTTTTTGCGGAGCTGGTCGTAATATTTCTGCGCCTGCTCGCTTAGCTGCGGCTCGCCGATCGTTTTTGCGTTTGTCACTTTGTGTTTTTTGACAGACGTACTTTCCGATGCGCTTGCTTCCCTTGCAGAACCCGCGGCTTTTGTGCCAGATCCCTGTGCCTTGTCATAATTTGCTGCTGCAGTATAACCGGCCGCTATGCCTGCCTCTGTCTGTATGATTGGATTCATAAGCTGTTCCTCCTTGAAATAAAATGTAATTCCTTTTACTGCCGGCTGCGCCGGCCTGTATCAGCATCAGGCAAAATGAGTTGTCCCCGCACTATCCAAAATAATCAAACTTTGACGCAAGCTGCGCATACAGGTTTCCGGACGCATTATACTGGCCGGATACGCTCTCCATATTGGCCTGTGCGTTGTCTGAAATTTTTCCTGCTATAAATGCCGTCTTTGAAGTCAGAGAACCCGAAGCGCCAAATACCTTTTCCACATCGTCAACCGACGCGGCTTTCAGTTTTTCCGCGTCTATGGACAACGCCCCGTCCTTTCCGATCGTAATCCCAAGCGCCGAAAGCTGCTCGCTGTTTTCCAAAGCCGTATCCCGCAGCATTTCACCGTAATACTGGTTTAATACACCCGGAGATTTTTTCAGTTCACGCAGCGTTGTATTATAATTCGACACATAATGTTCCACGGTCTTGCACAGTTCCTCCGTATTTGCGGACTCTTTGATTTTATCCCAAAACGATCCTTCGCCCGTTTGCGCAAGTTTTTCTGCCTGTTCCTTGAGACTGTCCGCGGATTTTTCCAGTTTTTTGTAATTTGCAGTTGCGGCGCTTGATACTTTATCATTTTTGTTTAATGCGTCTAATAAGGTATTGTCTCCCGAAGACCCGCTGTCATTGATATAGTTTAACAGGCTTGTATGGTTAATCGGAATGCCTGTTCTTTTTGCTGTTTCATTCAGCATCTGGGTTGTAATTCTCATGGATAAACCTCCTGTTGTGTTAATAAACATACATTTTGCCAGTGCATGTCAGATGTCTGGTACCAGTCATTCATATATTATATCGGCAAAAGTATAAAATCTTAACAGGAAATGTCATGAATGGACGCCCTCGTGCCATAAAAAAATCTTTTCTCTTGGCACCCAGTTTGCGAGCCATTCGCAAAAGCCTCCCTCCATACGCGCCATCAGTTCATCCGGATAATGGCAGACCCCCTGCTTTTGCACATAAGGAAACCATGCAACGGCGGATTCCGGCTCCTGCCTGCGCATTTGTTTTAAATAATCCTTTGCAATCCGAAATGTACCGACGCTGACATCCGTAAGCGTATCCGGATCTATGGAAGCAAACACTTCTTTTAACATGCCGCGGTAATGCTCCTGCCATCCCCTGATATAAATAAGCGGGTCAAAACAGAGCCGTACCCGAAAACCCGCCCGCACGGCATACGCCGCACAGGAAATCCTTGCGGCTAAGGACGGCGTGTGGTGCTCCAAGGCATCAATCACCGCCTGCGGGGACAGTGTAAACGCGTATATGGCATTTTTTTGTTTACTGGAAGAAAACAGCTTTTGATCCGCGCACTTGGTTCGAATTTCTACGGTCAGCCGGTCCGCGTGCTTTCCCGCAAAATACTCCCATTCCCGTACATAGCCGGCCACCTGCTCCAGCGCGGCCAGGTCTGTATCATAAGAAACGCAAAGATAAAGCGGCCCGTTTTCCAAAAGCTTTTCTACCCCGGCAAAAATATCTTCCAGGTTTACAAAGACCACGATATTTGCGGACGGGTACATGCCTTTTAAATAGCAGTAGGCGCAGTCATACACACAGTTCATAATACAAGACGTATAATAGAAGTTTTTATAGCCAAAACTCTGGCATACCGGGGCGCCCGGGTAAATCATATGTCCGCCGTCTGTACTTTTGGCGGCCAAAATCAGGTTCCGCGAGCGGCGCTGCAGTGCCGGATCCTGTCTGGCGCGGCAGAACACATCTTTGTAATGGGTAATTTCTATTATCTGCGCCGACGGAAATTTTTCCAGTATCCGCTGTGCGCGCGGATGGCCGCGGACCTGGCTTTCTATGTAAATGTGTGAAAAAAACGGCTGGTACAAATCTGGATCGCTTCCTTTCTATTTTCGTTTCATTCGATGGATCTGCGGCCGTATCGTAAGTTCCGTTATATCCACGCCGTCCCGTTGGCTTAACACATATTCTACCGCCTCTGCTATTTCCTGCGGAAGCAGGTAAGACGCTGCATCCTCGCCCTCCCTAAAATCCGCGTTGCGGTATAGATTTGTCTTTGTCATATCCGGGCAGATGCAGGTCACCCTAAGCCCGTATTTGCGCGCTTCGTCAAACAGGCTGCGGGAAAAGCTGGCAAGTCCGGCCTTGGTTGCACCGTAAGCGCATCCGTGCGGGTTTGTACCGTGTGCGGTAACCGAAGCAATGTTTATCACCGTACCCGCGTTGTTCTTTAAATGCCGTAATAGCTGTGCCGTCATGATCATCGGCGCTTCCAGGTTCGTGCGCACCATCTCCCGGATCCGGTTCGGATTTAGTTCTTCGTGAAGCCCATAATAGCCTACGCCCGCGTTGTTTACCAATACATGCACGGCATACTGGTCCGCCGCCTGTCTGGCGCAGGCACACAGCGCGGCCGTATCTGTCACGTCACAGACAAGCGGATGAAATCCTGCTTGCTGCCAGAGCGGCTCTTTTCCAAAATTCCGTCCGATTCCCAATACTTCGTAACCAAGCGCGCCGAGCTTGCGGCTGATTGCAAGTCCGATTCCGGAAGACGCGCCGGTCACAAGCGCTGCACGCGGCTTGTTTTTTTCCATATCTTTTTTCCTTTCCGTTATAACGGTATGGAAATAACTGACGCCTTATTCCCATACACACCATTGTGCAAGGATCTGTTTTCCTTCTTTCCGGTTTCGGCAGGGAAGCTTGTTTTTTTGATACCACTTACGCAGCATACCCGTGTAATCCGCCCCTGCCAGTTCCAGATACCGCATCTGTTTTCGAACCGTCATTTCCATCGCATGGGAAGCGTGCAGATCCGTGCATAACCGCCGTACCAGTTGCTCCAACCGCTCGTTTGCCTCTTGCTCCCGCAGCCGGCCGTCCCTGCGCGCAGCCTGGCCCAACCGGCTGATCCAGGCAGTCACAGGCTCTTTATATTGTTCCATAAGCTGCGCGGCTTTTCCTGCATTCGGCTGCTCCTTGCGGGATAACAGGCCCGTTCCATGGTCCGATACAATTTTTAGAAACTGCATCTGATGCGGACCGAAAAAATATGCCCCTGCCTGATAAACAGCCGCCGCTTCCATATCATACAGCAGCGTCCCGCTGTCTGCGGCGTCCGCGGATGCCGGCACGCCCGCGCCTAACGTATCCCCTTCCCATGGTTTCATTGCGGTTATAATCTCTGCTTCCGGAAACGGATGGCGGTAAAGGATATCCGGATACCAGGTTTTTTGACTCGCCTGCTCTGTAATTTTATGAATCATATAGATGCCTTCCAGTTCACCGGCTCCCGCGCAAATCCCAATATTGCAAAGAAAATCCGTCCGCCTGGGCGGATTTTGTGTACAGGTACTGCTGACTGCCGCGGCTGCTGCAATCTCACCAACGCCGCTGACCGTAAGGCGGATCTGTGCCGTTTCGTTTTCAAACTGCATAAACCGCTGGCTTTCGGCTGTTTTTTTCAGATCAAAAAACTTGATTATGCACTGTGCTTCGTGGTACAGTGCTGTAAAAATATAAATCATTTTTTCCTTTCCATACGTTCTTTGCGCAAAAACAGGAACGATCCATTAAAAATGGTACAACTCTGTGGCTATTATAGCGGTTCTGCGTTTCTTATTCAACTCTTTCTTGTAAATCTTTTTGGGCTAAGGCTTTTCATCGGCAACAGTTCAAATTAGGCGTTATATTTTTGCTCGCCGGACGCTGGAAGATTGACTTGAATGTATTTTTTTGCTAAAATGAAAGTGTTCACTTGCATGGAGGTGATAATTTGGATGAAACAAGTCAAAAAATTATAGATGCTGCAATGATGCTGGTAAGAGATA
>CAJUIH010000033.1 GCA_910586045.1 uncultured Eubacterium sp. | reverse complement strand
TTATCCCCTTTAACCCATCTATTGTATTCTGAAGTATTTGATTTGATATCATATTGTCTTCTCCTTCTCTCACCGTAACATCGTCAGTTCCTATACAACATTCACAAAAAAATTAGCTGCTTTTTGTAAAAAAGAGCATTTTTTATTATAATAATACAAAACGCAAAAAAAATAAAGTACAAATCCGCATTTTTTTGTGCTAATATTCCAAAAATCCTTCGCCCAGCACTTCCCGTGCATCGGTCACGATCACAAACGCATGCGGATCGATCTGTTTGGAATATTCTTTTAATGTTACGACTTCTTTTTTGGAGACGACACAAAATAAAATTTTGCGTTCTTCCTGCCGGTACATGCCGACCGCCGAGAAAAGCGTCGTGCCCCTGTGCATCTCATGCATGACAGCATCCGCAATCTGCAGATACTGTTCCGAAATAATATATACCGCTTTTGAAAACTTTCCGCCTTCCGTAATCAGGTCAGAGACATACGAGGTCAGGATCACCGCAAATACCGCATACAGCGAATTACGCACCCCGCATACATACATGCCGGCCAGAATCACCAGTCCGTCGATCACCTGTAAGATCTGCGCCACCGAGTACGCGCGAAACCGCATATGAAGCAGCGTCGCAATCAAATCCGTTCCGCCTGTCGCGACCTGCGCGCTTAACACCAGCCCGATTCCCGTCCCGGTCAGTACCCCTCCATAGACCGAAGCAAGCAGAATATCCCCGCCTGCCAGATCAATGCCCGGTATGACGCCAAGCCAGAATGACAGCAAAAACGAGGCCAGCATGGTCCTGCCGATAAACTTTGCGCCCTTTAAACGGAACGCTGCCGCAAACAGCGGAATATTAAACACCAGATTTGTAAACCAAATCGGGATCCCGCCCTTTACTACATCCTGCGTCAGCCTGCGGATCATAATCCCAATGCCGGTAAATCCGCCGGTGACCAGCCCAATCGGATCAAAGGTACTTTTAATTGCCGCTGCCATAACCGCCGTACCTGCCGCGATCAAAAGATAGGCCCGGACCGTGCGGTACCTGCGCTGCTTCTCATTCATTTCCATCTCCATGCTCTTCCTGGTTTTCATAATGGTGGATGACATTTTTAAATTTCCCCTTATGAAGCAATTGGAGGAACCGCAGCAGAAAAGACGGATGCTCCTGCGTGATCCGATACTGCCTGCCCATAGAATACCAGACTTTCGCACTGATCTTCGCCTTTGCTTTAAGCAAAAACTCATCTTCCTGCGGCGACTCCATCACAGAAAGCACCGCATCCGATGCCGCCGCGTTGATTTCATTGATCATGGCATCATATCCGTCTCCCGGTCCCTCTAAGGCATAGCATCCCACAATCCGCATATTTTCATACGTTTTCCTAAGATAATCTTTTAACAGGTCCAATTCCAAACGGTCTGGGGCAACGAGAAAAACAGAGCGGCCGCCCAGACACATGCGTGTAAGAAATTCCTGCATAAAACCATGCTCTACCGCTTCTTTTAAACGCTGGCTGGAATAAATGCCGGCTTCCGTCAAAATTTCCTTATCCCCTATCACCAACAGGTCCGCCTGTTTGATCGCATCCCGCACGGCCTGGCATTCCGCTGCCATACCAAACATTTTCATGGACACTGTACGGATAATGTTTAATTCCATTCTACTATAAAAATTTTCCCCGATCTGCACTTCCTCGCGCAGCGGAAAATTATCAATTACCATTCCAAGCAATCGAATCTTTTTTACCATACAACACCTCGCTTTAACAATAATCCGCGATCGTTCAGTAGTATAGCAAAAAGTTCAGGATTTGGCAAGTATCTTGGCACGGCCAAAAGCTGTACGTAATTATCAAAAAATTTGCGTTTAATTTCGACATCATTCCACAATTTTTTCTCTTTTTCCACTATTGAAATGTCAATAGGTTTTAGGATTTATTTGCGGAAAAGATCAACTTTATGAATAATCCACAAAACACGCGTTCCGTGTATAACCAGATATCCACGAACTTTTCCACACGAAAAATTGTGGATAATGTTAATAACTTTGTGTATAACTCGATTTTTTTATGCTTTCGACAAAATTCGATGTGGATAACTTTGGAATATGTCTAAAATTCTCATTTAATTTCTATATATGTAGTTTTTCTTTTTGGTTATTTTGTACACTGCCGTTTTTTTCTTTGCTCCCCACAAAATAGTTTATGAAATATTTGCATCATTTTTGCATATTTTTGTTCTTTCTATTTCATTTTTCCTTGCCCTGCCTGATTTTCATACGTCAAAAAAGGCTCCGCACCGTTTCGTGCGAAGCCTGATCGTATCATTTCTATATTTTGTTAAAACACTCTGCGTACTGCCAGAATCGGGCGGTAATTTGCCGGCGACGTATATTTGATCCCGCTGGACGGATTGCTTGCATGCACAATCGTGTTGTTGCCGACATAGATCGCGACATGATCCCCATAACATACAATATCCCCCGGCTGCATATTGCTGGCGCTTACGCCGTATCCAACGCCCATCTGCGCATAGGAAGAATGTGCCATCGGAACGCCGAAATGCGCATATACGCTCATAACAAAGCCAGAACAGTCCGCCCCGTTTGTCAGACTGGTGCCGCCCCATACATACGGATTGCCAAGGAACTGGCACGCGTAATTCGCGACAGCCTGTCCGGTACTGGAGCCTGTGCTGGAAGACGAATCCGAGCTGCCGTCCGAACTGCTGCCTGTATCCGCTGCGGCGGCAGACTCGTTTTCTTCTCTTTCCCGTTCCGCCTGTTCCGCGGCAAGTCTTGCTTCTTCCTCCTCTTTTGACTCCGCATAGTTATACTGCGTACTCAGATCTACATAATCTGTCGACACATAGCCTTTGCCGTCTTCTACATCTACTTTTACCCATCCGTCTTTGTAATTCTTCATCCCTGTTACCGGCAGTTCTTCTCCGTCCGATACAAGCGTAACTACGTCTGATTTTTTCGATGCTTTGCTTCTTACTTTTAATGTGGCGGTATTTACGGTAGCAACATCCGTGCCTACCGATTTCAGCAGCTTCTGATCTCCTACTACTATGTATTCTCCTTTTACAAAACCAGTGACAGACCCGGATTTAATTTTGTACCAGTCTCCGGTTTTCTTAATAACCGTCGCAACGGAATCACTATGCAGCTTTCCAACCATTTCCGCTTCTTCATTAGGCTTTTTGCGGACATTTACATAATCATCCACCTGCGCGACCGCCATGTTATCGTATTTGGATGACTTGTCCGATTTTTTGGAATCGGATTCTGTTTTCTTCGTCGTCTTTTTGGATTCCGCGGCCTTTTTCTGATCGGATGTTTTGGTCTGCTTTTCGTCTGCATCCGCTTTCGCTTTTGCCTCTGTATCCTTAGCGGAAGTCTCTTCTTTTTTGGTTTCCTGCTTTTCGGTATCTTCCAGGTAGTTTTTCACAGCCAAAGTTACGCCCGCAGACGGCGCTGCCGTGCCTGCTTTGCTTTCGACTGCGGCTTTTGTCTGGTTCGAAGCTGCTTGTGTTTCATATACCGGTACGGCTGTCAATAATGCGCCTGCCAGACAGCAGGTTACAATTCGCAAAGGTTTCTTCCTCATAATTCCTCCTAAATTCATTCCTAATGTTTCAGTCATCGGTTTACCGCCGCTTACTGGTTTTTTACTTTTTTGTATGGTGTGACGGGTGCAGCGGATGTGTTCCTGTTTTATTTCTGTTTAATTCTTTCTTTTTTTGATTTTTCTTGATTCTTTTTTTGTTCTTTCTGTTTTTTGATTTTTTATATGTTACAATTTTGTTACATTCTTGTTTACGGGATTATTATAGCAGAGCTTTCCAGATGTGTCAATTGCCAGAAACGCATAGATAATAACTTTTTCCTCATTTTTTTTATGCAATATCACAAAGGCCGGGGTTTCGCCCGGAACAAATGATTTTTAACACTTTCGTAACAATTGCGTTGTTTTCAAATAATATACGGCATTTTTCGTACTTTTGCGACTTTTGCGGCCCATTGCTTTTTTTCAAAAATCCCTTTATAATGAAAATGCACAGAATAAAAAAAGAAAGGAGGATCTTCCATGCCAATTCAATCATTAACAAACATCGCGCTTGCGCAGATGCCGAGTACCTCTACGGATGTTCCGAGCGATATTGCCGTTGCTATGTTAAGTAAACAGCTCGACGTATCACAGGAGATGGGTTCTGATATGATTCGTATTATGGAACAGTCCGTCAATCCGGGAATCGGCGGTAAAATTGATGTTTATGCTTAATCGGTTTTTTGCCGCCGCAAAAAAAGATGGGGCGCCCTAAGCTGCTCCATCCTTTTTGTCTTCGTCAGTTTTTCTGAATCCCGCTGTCTGTGATTTTGATTTTCCTCTCTTTGTACAAATGTCCTACGGCACGCTTAAACGCGTTTTTACTCATTTTCATCTCCCGTTTGATCACCTCAGGCGATGCTTTGTCATTATAAGGAAGCTCGCCGCCATGCGCTTCTAAAACCTGCATGACTTTCTGCGCGTCTGTGTCTATTTGGAGATAGGCTTTTTCCCTGCGGGTTAAGTCCAGTTTTCCGTCCGGTTTTACATTCATTACCTTTGCTTCGATTTCATCTCCGATGCGCAGGTCGCTGCAGTCTTCATGAGACGGAATCATAGCGGAGTATTTGTCGTCTACGGCTACAAAAGTACCGAAATTATCACTAAATTCATAGACCCGCCCTTTGACCATATCGTCTTTTTGATAAGCAGACTCCCGCGACAGCAGTTCGTACAGGTTTTTCATACTGGCACTCAGGCGGCTGCTTTTGTCAATATACATGGTTACGAGTACTGTGTCGCCCGCTTCTATCGGACGGGTCATCTGTTTATACGGAAGAAACAAGTCCTTTTCCAAACCCCAGTCCAAAAACGCGCCGATTTCCCCGACCGAGCGTACTTGTAAGGCCGCAATGCTCCCAAGCGTTAATTTAGGCCGGTTCGTCGTTGCAATCAGCCGGTCTTTGGAATCCTTGTACAAAAAAACTTCCAGTGCATCGCCGATCGAGACACCGGGCGGAACCTGCTTGGCCGGAAGCAGAACCCGTGTCTGGTCTTTTGACGTCCGCGCCAGATAGATGCCGAAAGCCACCTGCTTGACAACCTGTAGCGATTGGTATTCCCCTAATTTCATATGCGGCTCCTTTCTTTTATCGATGGATTTCGATAAAATTCTACAATAGCGAATGGTTTTTTGTGCCTGTCGTTGATGGCGATCGATATCATGTCTTTCTGGCGCAGAATGCACGGATATACGGTATCGCCGCATCCCGCGGCTTTCCGATATTCTACCCGGATACGTGCCGCGTTAAAATCAGACGGCAGCAGCTCTTCGCTAAGCAGAATATATTTTGTATTATTCATATGCTCGTTCGTATCTATAAAATGTTCCGGTACCAAAACCGCAATCGCGTCTTCCCCGCTTTCAAAATCCGCTACCCTGCGGTCGGTGTATTCCATTTCCAGCCGCTCTTTTAGCGTGTAGGCAGATGCAACCTCCGGAATGATTTTAACGGGCCGGCCTTTTTGCAGATCGATAAATACCCAGATGGAATTTGCCCTGACAAGCACCGTGCCTGTTTGATCTGTAATCTCAAAATTCCGACAGCCATAAAAGCCATGAAAATCATACGGCCAGGTAGCGATCCTGATTGTTTCGCCAAAGCCCGGATAACGCGCAATATCCGCCTGCCAGCTTTTTAAAATCCACGCGCACTGGCGCGCTTTCATAAACGCGGGCCCCACCCCGAGTTCTTCCGCCTGAAAGGTACACGCGTCCTGCATATAATCAAACAGCACCGCCGGCCCTGTCTGTTTCGATCTGCCGCACTCGCTGTAGCGGACTCTTGTTTCCCATGTATACATGTTTTTTCCTCCATCAGTTCCATTATACTGAATCAGCGGAGATTGGCAAGTGGTTTTTCTGATTCCGCGACCAGAACCTTACACCGTTTTTTATAACATGCAATTCCATATTTCAGAATCGTTTCCATCCCGTCGTCTGCCAGATCTTCCTCATACTCCAAATATGGTCAATCGTTTGATACATTTCCGGATAGGTAAGCTCCTGATACACTTCTTTTGTAATGACTTCTCCGGCAATGAGACGTTCTATTTCCCGTTTTACCGCGGCATTTGCGGATTCTCGAATAAATCGTTTCACTGCGTCATTGCCGCTGGTATTGATCCAATAGTTTTGCGGCGGTATTGTCTGATCCACACGGATTTTGGCAAGATGGCAGACGACGTCCCATGGACAGTACACTTTCGTATTTCCAAATTGATATCCGTCATACCATTTTTTTATGCTGTCAAAATGGTCAGAACAACCGTAATATTCCAAAAGCACCCTGACTTCCTGGTCTGTAAATCCAAAATATTCCGCAAATTCGATATCTGAGACAGACAATACCCGCAGATTATTTAACCCGGTAAACATACTTTCCTTTGAAATCCGCAGGCATCCGGTCAGTACTGCAAATTTCAAACTGCTGTTCGTCTTTAACGCCTGTCCAAGCAGATTGTGGATCAACAGGATCATCCGGTCATAATATCCATTTTCATAAGCCTTTGCCAAAGGAACATCGTATTCATCAATCAGCAGAATCACTTTCCTGCCGTAATGCTTCCGGAGCAACTCCGACAATACGCGCAGGCTGTCACAAAAAACCGCCTCTGTCATAGGATAATCCAAAAGCCTGCGGTAGTCTTTTTTATCCTGCTCACTTAAAACAGCACTGTCTAAAAGATCCTGAACATTTGCCGCCGCCCTTTTTATCATCAGGGCTGCCATCTGAAACGCCGTTTCGTATGTCCTTGCTTCAATGCCTTTGAGCGATACAGACACAACTGGGTATTTTCCCATATATTCCCTGCACAATGCCGTTTCTTTGGCTATTTCCAATCCGTCGAAAATACGCTTATCCCCATCCGGCGAAAAAAATTTATCCAGCATGCTCATATTCAGCGATTTCCCAAATCTGCGCGGACGGGTAAACAGGTTCATTTTGCCCCAATCCTGCAGCAAATCTCTGATCAGCCCTGTTTTATCGATATAATAAAACGCTTCTGATCGAAGTTCTTCAAAATCTTCGATACCAATAGGCAGTTTCTTTTTCTGCGTCCCCATTGCTTCCCACACCCTTTCCATCGCCCCGCGGCACGCGCGGCAGGGTTTTTGTAGTTCTTTAGCCGTTCACGCGCCGTTTACGCACCCGGCAGCAGCAGCGTAAACGTGCTCCCCTGCCCCGGCACGCTTTCGGCAAGCACATTCCCGCCATGTTTTTCTGCGATTTTCATCGTCAATGGAAGCCCAAGGCCAAAGCCCTGCGAATTTCTGGATTTATCAGCTTTATAAAACCGCTTAAAAATATACGCCATATCTTCCTGCGAAATCCCTATGCCATGATCTTTTACTTCCACAAAGGCCATCTGCTCTTTCTGCCCGGTTTCTATTTCAATCAGGCTGCCCTGCGCGCTATACTTGACCGCATTCGTCACCAGATTTTGTATCGCGATTGCGACGAGACTGATATCGCCGATCGCCTGCGCCTGTGCCAGATGCATGCGAAACCGCAGGGTATCCCCTGCCTTTTGCTGTAAATCTTCGCAGATGGACTGGACGATCTCCGGCAGGTCGACGTCTTCCGCCTGAATCTGCCTGCGGTCATAATCCAGTCTTGACAATTCCAACAGCCTGGCGATAATTTCGGTGATTTTCACTGACTGGCGCTCAATAATTTCAAAGGCCTCCCGGTAGTCTTCGATTTGAACCGGACGGCCCTGGACATACTGGCACTGCGCCGTCATGACCGCAACCGGCGTGCGCAGCTCATGCGCCACATCGGACGTAAACTGTTCCTGCTGGCGGAAGATCTCTTCAAACCGGTCGAGCATCCGGTTATTTGCCTGCGCCAATACAGCCAGTTCATAATATCTGCCGTTGTATGCCATCCGCTCCGACAGGTTCTGGTCCCTGCCGATCGCTTCCGCCGACTGGCACATCGATTTGAGCGAACTGGAGATCCGTCTGGATAAAAGGATCCCGCCTAAAATGGCAATGCTGCATACTATAAGAATGCTGACATAGGATAAGTATTCCATCGTCTGGTAACGGCTGTAAATGTCCGAATGGCGTACAACCACGCGAAGATACACCTGCTTTCTTTTATAAAAGTTCCTGCGTATATCCCGAATATAATACACTTCCCGCCCGGCGGTTACTTCATGCAATTTTTTTAGCTGCGGACATACATCCCGCGGACAGCCATTCGGATATTCCCCGAGCAGGACGTTCCCATCCGCATCAAGCACCATAAAACAAAATTCATCCGTCCGAAGAAACTCGTCGCTGCAGCGGACTTCCCCTGCGGCATCGACTGTGACCTCTTTCTTAAACTGATACAGTTCCCGCTCCATATTCCGCTTAATATCATATTCGACAGCCACATTTGCTAAAATATGGACAAATACCAGCATGCAGGCTGCCATCGCCGCAAGCGCCATCGTTAAAAGCAAAAGAAAATGCCGCCCGATCGAAACCTGTTTTATTCCTGCTCCCTTAATACATATCCCACCCCTCGGATTGTATGAATCAGCTTTGCTTCATACGGATCATCGATTTTTTTGCGCAGATAGCGGATATAGACGTCAATCACATTGGAATAGCTGTCATGGTCGATATCCCAGATATTGGCTTCGATCTGCTCCCTGGTTACGACTATATTCTGATTGCGGATCAAATACAAAAGTATGGCAAATTCTTTCGGGGATAAACTGATCTGCGTTTCTGCGCGCGTTACCAAATGTCCGTTCACATCGACCGTCAGCTCCCCGCAGCGGTAAATATTTTCACGCACGCCTGCCTTTTTGCGCGTCATTGCGCGTACGCGCGCGGACAGTTCGCGAAAAGCAAACGGCTTTACCAGATAATCGTCGGCTCCGATATCCAGCCCCTGTACGATATCATCCACCCTGCTGCGGGCCGATAAAAACAAAACGGGCGTCTGCACTCCTTTGCCGCGGGCTTTTTTTAACAGCTCGAATCCATTCATTCCCGGAAGCATGATATCCAGCACCACCCCGTCATATTCTTCCATCGTCAGGTAATCGTAAGCGCTGTCCCCGTCATAACAGCTATCCACCAGATACCCTTCTTCCCTAAGTTCTTTCGTAATAATATGGTTCATATCCTTTTCGTCTTCTACTACCAGTATTTTCATAAAAACATTCGTCCTTTTCCCGCCGCCCCGGTACCGTCTGTGTGTATTTCCATGGTCCGCGCCCGGCTTATTCCGGATCTTTGTTTCCGATTAATCTTCCTGAAGCAGCAATTTTTTGCACAAAGCCAAAAAGCCCGGCAAAACCGCCCGGATTCCCTTTGCGGTCCAGTAAATAACCACTGTTGTAAGAACCGTAGCCGCTAGGTATTTCGGATATAGCTGCGCATAAGCCTGTCCCGGAAAAATCCGCGGCAGCGCATGGCTCCAATAATTATGCGACAGAAAAATCGGAAAACTGATCTTCCCAAGAAAATATACGACAGGTTTGTTAAAAACGGATGAAAGAAGGCCCTGGCTGCTGAAAGTCATAATGACGCCGACCGCGAATAACAGCAGCATGACGAAATCCATTTTGGACCCCCTGTGGCTGTACGACCATGCAATCACAAGCAAATAACAGCCTAGTTCCACCAGGGTCACCAGCAGACGGCCCAATGCAGACAACCGAACCTTCCGTAAACCGCAGCATACCGCCCAGCAGATCGTGCCGAGGCATAATTCCCCGAAAGCGCGCACCACGCCTTTATACGTAAAGCCAAGCCAGCTTGTCGGCTCCCGCAGATTGCCCAAATTTTTGCACAGGTAACCAAGCGTCGCAATGGCGATAACCGGCGCCCACACATTGATAAACAAATCCCGGTTTTTAAAAAACAGCGGGACAAGCACAAGCATGGCAAGCAGCATGGCCGAGATATACCATGCGGCCGGATTTGATATAAACCCGGTCAGGCCGGATTCCCTTAAAAAAAACAGTTCCCAGATTCCGGTCATAAAATCCTGGATCAGCGAACCCTTTGTTACCTGTTCTTTTGCGATATGCTGCACGATAAAGCCAATGCCCCACGCAATCAGAAATTCCGGACACAGCCCCTGTATTTTATGAAACAAAAATTTGCGGCTGTCACGGCCTATGACAATGGACGCTTCGTCCCGCCGCATAATGGAAGCCGCCATCAAATACCCGGATACGAGAAAGAAAAACTCGACCGCAATTGCCCCGCCCTCAAAAGGAACCGAACCGTCCGCTACCATGTTGGAAGAATGGAACTGAACGATCAAAACCGAAAACAAAAATTTCCAGAAATCAATCGCGCCGTTTCGGGCGGCTGTCGATGCTGTTTTACCCATATTACCCATAAATACCTCTCCTATTTCTCAGATTCTTTTTTGCCGGATTCTTTTTTATCCGTTTCTTTTGGATCCGGCTCTTTTGGATCCGCCTGTTTTTTATCGGACTCTTTTTGCAATATTTTATCCAATTGATCCTGTACAATACGGAAATGCTTGTCAAACGCGAGCATTGCAGCCTGCAGGTCTTTTTCCAGCAGCGCGTTGTAGATCGCCCAGTGGGAACGCCTTAACAGTTCTGCCCGCATTTTATTCATCAGAATTTTTGTACGGAAATTTTCGATAAACTGGTCCATCAAATTATACAGCATGGAATTATATAAAATCAGCAGCCGGTTATGGGAAGCGCTGACCAGCTTATGGTGAAATTCCACATCCAGCTTTGCGCTTTCCTTTGAACTCATCGGCTGGTCCATTTTTAATAAAATCCGGTGCAGCTCTTCGATTTCTTCCGGCTGCGCCTGATGGATCGCCTGCCTGACCGCCGCGTATTCATAACCGATCCGGATATTCAATACTTCCGCATAATCAATCTGCATCAGCGCCATCACCATATTGACCGATTTCATCATATATTCCATTGGATCACAGCGGACATAATTGCCGCTGCCCTGCATACATTCGATCAGCCCGGTAATCTCCAGCATATGCATGACCTCCCGGATGGAATTGCGGCTGACGCCCAGTTTTTCCGCAATTTCACGCTCGGTTGGAATTTTGTCGTTGATTTTTAACGCTCCGGACAAAATCTGTTCGGAAAAATAGTTAAAAACGTATTCATAGGTTTTCTTTCCATTTAATTTTATATGATCCATAGTTTTACCACTTTCTATTGAAAAAGCCTGCCAAAATCACGCATGCCGGAACGATATGGTATATTTTAGTACAAGAGCGGGGGATTTGCAAGGAAAAGCAGAAAGCCTGCCGGAAATGCCCGGCAGGCTTTCTGCTGTTGGAGTTGAATCATGTTTGTTGTATGTATATACAGATAAACCGCCGTCCGGAAGCTTATCGTATATGGCTGATCTAAGAATCCTACGGTTTTTTTACCATAACGGATACACCGTCAGGAATTATGGCAATATGGGCTTTCTTTCCTTTTTCCCGCAAGGCCGTCGCCAGCGCCTCGTCCACATCCGAAGCCGTTTCAAATCCCATCTCCTGTGCCATGCGGCGGTATTTTTCACACATGACGTAAATCACCCTGTGATGGATCAGTATACGGCTCTGTATTTGATATTCCCATTGGTCGGGCTTTGTTTCATCCTGCGGGACTTTTAAGATTTCTTCCATCAATGCCTTTGGGCTTTCGCATTCTTTTAAGGCGCGGTAAAACCCTTCCCCGCCGTGTCCGTCCCCGCAGTTCGATACCATAATCAAAATGCCGTCTTCCTTGGACGCGGCTTCCGCAGCCGTCATGCCTTTTACCGACTGGTACATATTCTGGTCGAGCGGATACCCGCCATTGGTAGAAATCGCGATATCCGCCTGCTTTTTCGGCGTTACCTGGCAGTACTGCTGGAGGAACCTGCAGCCGGCAGCATGCGCCAAATCGGCGTCGCCGGCTACAGCATGGACAACTTTTTTATCAGAATCAATGACTACATTTACAATATAGGCAAGATTCGCCATTTTACTTGCCGCAATCATATCTTTGTGAATCGGATTATGTTCCAATATGCCGGTACGGCTGTACGGGGAGTCGATAAAAGCGGAACAATGATTGCCCAAAACCGTCACTTTACTGGAAATACCCGGCAGCACGCTCTTTCGTCCGCCGGAAAAACCCGCAAAGAAGTGCGTCTCAATAAACCCTTCGCTGACAAGCAGGTCTGCCTGCGCAGCTATTCGATTGATCAGCAGCGGGGCGCCGGACGGTAAGGTGCCAAGATTTACCATATCGTCCATAGCGCGGCTGTCATGAATCACAATTTTTTCCCTGTCTACGATCTCTTCCCCAAATTTCTGCACCAATTCTTCCCTGGTCGTAGCACGGTGAAATCCGGTTGCGATCAGCAGCGTAATCTCTGCCTGCGGATTGCCTTCCCTGATTTCCCGCAGCATAAACGGGACGATATGTCTGCTCGGAACCGGCCTTGTATGGTCGGAACAAATAAGGACAACTTTTTGTTTTCCGACGGAAAGCTCGGACAGCCTCTTGGAACCGACCGGCTGCGCCATAGCGTCCAGTACAATCTCATCCTCGCTTTTTTCGCTTTTCGGCATCGATTGGATCGCGGATTCCAAAATCTCATAATCCAGCGAGGCATCCAGATGGAGCGTCATGCCTTCTCTGGAATAGGGTAATTTAATTTTAACTGAAGCCCCCATAAAAACACCTTTCCTTTATTTCACACCCATCCATCCGGAAATAACCATCATCTGGACTTCGCTTGTTCCCTCATAAATCTCCGTGATCTTTGCGTCACGCATCATCCGTTCAATCGGATAATCCCTCGTATAGCCGTATCCGCCGTATAACTGCAGGCAGCGGCGTGTGACATCGGACGCGTTTCTGGATGCGACTAATTTTGCCATGGCTGCCTTGTGGGTAAATACCTCATGATCGTCTTTTGCGCATGCCGCCTGGTATACAAGCAGTTTTGCCGCTTCCGTATTCGCTTTCATCTGCGCCAGTTCAAACTGCGTATTCTGAAACTGTGACAAACGGCGGCCAAACTGTTTTCTTTCCTGTACATATTTTACGGTTTCTTCAATCGCGCCTTCCGCAATTCCGACTGCCTGTGCCGCGATCCCGACACGCCCGCCGTCAAGCGTCATCATCGCATACTTAAATCCTTTGCCGATTTCCCCGACCAGATTTTCCTTTGGCACGATACAGTCCTCAAAGATCAGCTCGCACGTAGAAGATGCGCGGATCCCCATTTTGTCTTCCAGCTTGCCGATCGAAAATCCCTGAAATCCTTTTTCTACGATGAAAGCGGAAATGCCTTTTGTCCCCTGCGATTTATCTGTCATAGCCAAAACGAAAAATACATCGGCTGCCCCGGCATTCGTAATAAAGATCTTCGATCCGTTTAATACCCAATGGTCGCCTGCGTCTACGGCAACCGTCTGCTGTCCGGACGCGTCGGTTCCCGCGTTTGGCTCGGTTAACGCAAACGCGCCGATCCATTCGCCGGAACATAATTTCGGCAGATATTTTTTCTTCTGTTCCTCATTGCCGAACTGATAGATCGGCGTACAGCATAACGAGGTATGCGCCGAAACAATCACGCCGGTCGTGCCGCAGTATTTGCTCAATTCCTCAACCGTCTGGATATAGGCCAGCGTATCCATACCGGAGCCGCCGTATTCTTCCGGGAACGGAATGCCCAAAAGCCCCATCTCCGCCATTTTCTTTACATTTTCCATTGGAAATTCTTCCGTACGGTCTATTTCCGCTGCCAACGGTTTTACTTCATTCACCGCAAATTCATGTACCATATCCAAAATGTCCTGATGAAATTCATCCTGTTTAAAATCCATTCCTGTACCTCCGTCATTTTTTCCCGATGATTTGGTTATCCTGTATGTATCGTTGTTTTTGCATCGTTTTGTCTTGCCTTTGTATCTGGGCTGCTGTTATAAAATACAGACTGTCTGCCGCTTATGCCTTACGTGCCCGGAATGCTTCGGTCAGCGCCGGGACGACTTCATTCAGATTGCCGACAATGCCGTAATCCGCCACCTCGAAAATCGGCGCGTCCGGATCTTTATTGACCGCAATGACCGTATCGGATCCGGCAATGCCCGCCAAATGCTGGATCGCCCCGGAAATGCCAACCGCGAAATACAGCTTCGGCGCTACCGTCTTGCCCGACTGCCCGACCTGGTGCGCATGCGGCATCCAGCCCGCGTCAACCACCGCACGGCTGCAGCCGACCGTTCCCCCAAGCTCTTTGGCAAGGTCTTCCAATAGCTTGAAGTTTTCCGCGGAACCCATACCGCGGCCGCCGGATACGATGATATCCGCTTCTTCCAGATTTACCGCTTCCGCTACTTCATTCACCCGTTCTACTAGTTTTGTGCGGATTTCTTCCTGCGCCGTATGGATTTCTTCTTTTACAATTTCCCCTGTACGGCTTTGATCATAAGCGCCTTTTTTAAATACGCCGGGACGTACCGTACCCATCTGCGGACGGTGCTGCGGACACATAATAACAGCCATCAGATTGCCGCCAAAGGTCGGGCGCGTCCACGCCACATGCCCGGTTTCTTCATCAATCGCAATCGCCGTACAGTCGGCTGTCAGCCCTGTTTTCAGCCGGCAGGATACCCTTGGGCCTAAATCCCTGCCGTTATTGGTCGCGCCCAGCATTAAGGTTTCCGGTTTATATTTTTCTACCAGCCCGGTCAGCGCTTTTGCAAACGCGTCGGTAGAATAGTATTCATATTCCGGCCCGTCTACGATTATGGCTGAATCCGCGCCGTAACAAATCGCGTCTTTTGCAACGCTTTCGATATCTTTCCCAATCACTACCGCCACAAGGGAACAGCCTTTTTGTTCGGCCAGCGGCTTTGCCGCGTGGAGCAGTTCGTATCCGACATTTTTGGCCTTTCCGCACTCTGTTTCAATCCATACCCATATATTTTTATAATCATTCAGATTTCCCATATCCAGCCCCTCCTATAATAGCTTTGCCTCGTCCAGCAGTTTTACCACTTCTTTTGCCGCGTCGGCCGGTTCCATACCTGTCAGTTTCACGCCGTTTTTCTCCCTCGTCGGTGTAAATGTCTTCTTTACCCTTGTCGGAGAACCATTCAGCCCGCAGCATGCAAGGTCAATCGACGGGAGATCCGCTTCTGTAAGCACAGGAATCTCTTTTTTCTTTGCGGCCATTTTACTCTTAATCGTAGGATAGCGCGGTTCATACGGCAGTTTAACAACCGTTACAACAGCCGGAAGCTTTGTGGAAATCATATCGTAGCCCGCGTCAAATTCTCTTTTTACCTTGATTTCGCCGTCTTCGTCCAAAATGTCCAGGGCATAGGTAATCTGCGGCAGATCCAGATGTTCCGCGATCTCCGGGCCAACCTGCGCGGTATCCCCGTCCGTCGCCTGCTTTCCGCAGAGGATCAGGTCAAATTTCAATCCCTCTTTTTCTTCTATACACTTGATGGCCTGCGAAAGGATATAGCTGGTTGCCAGCGTATCAGACCCGCCAAAGCTTCTGCTTGAAATCAGGTATGCGCCGTCCGCCCCTACCGCGAGAGTGGATTTCAGCGCCTCTTTTGCCTGTTCCGGACCCATGGAGATCACAATCAGCTTTCCGCCTAATTTTTCTTTCAGCCGCACACCGACTTCCTGCGCATACGTATCAAAGGGATTGACAATACTTGGAACGCCTTTTCGAATCAGCGTATGGGTTTCTGGATCTACCTTAATCTCATTTGTATCCGGTACCTGTTTCATGCAAACACAAATATTCATAATGTTCCTCCTCTTATTTTTCATTGCGCCGGCCCGCCCGGACAGACCGTCCCGGCGCATTCCTGCTTATTTGATTTACAGCCGGTAGCAGACCTTCCCTGGATTTAAGATCATCTTAGGGTCGAAGACACGTTTAATGCCTTCCATGATTGCCATATTCTTTTCTCCGACCGAATCCACCAGATATTTTACTTTTCCGGAACCGATGCCATGTTCGCCGGAAACAAGGCCGCCGCAGTCTGTCGCTTCTTTATAAATAATGGCAAAGAACTTGTCGACGCGTTTTTTAAACTCTTCTTCTTCGAGATCATTCGAGCACTGGTAAATATGCAGGTTGCCGTCTCCCGCGTGTCCGAATGATTTTATGGTCAGTCCGCATGCTTCACCCGTTTTATTGACAAATTCCAAATAGTCCGCGATTTTATTGACCGGAACAACAACGTCGCATTCATCCAGCAGCTTTGTCTCTTCCATAATTGCTTCGAGGAACGAAGACCGCGCCGCCCATGCGTCTTTGATTTTGGACGGGGTATCCGCCACAAGTACATCGATGGCCCCCGCTTCTACTACAAGCTCCGCAGCCTGTTCTACAAGCGCGTCTACTTCATCTTCCGAATTGCCGTCCAGTGTCACGAGCAGATAAGCGCCGATCTGGATGCCTTCGAGCTCCTGCGGAAATACGGATTTTCCAACATACCGTTCCGAGGCCAGTACAATTTCCCGTTCCATAAATTCAATCGCCTGCGGCTCCATATGCGCCATTTTAAATTTCGGGACTGTCGCAAGCGCGGTATGCAGGTCTTCAAACGGAATAATTAAAGAAGAAACCGCCTTTGGCGCCGGGATAATCTTTAACGTCAGTTCTGTAATAATCCCCAGGGTGCCTTCCGAACCAATCATCAAATTTAAAAGGGAATATCCGGACGATGTTTTGGAAACCGTCGCGCCAAGGTGCGTAATCTCCCCTGTCGGCAGCACCACTGTCATTGCCCTTACATAATCACGGGTCGCGCCGTATTTGACCGCCCGCATACCGCCCGCATTGGTAGCGACGTTGCCGCCCACACAGGCAAATTTTTCACCCGGATCCGGCGGATACAGCATTCCTTTGGCCAGGCAGTCCTCCGCCAGGTCGTTTAACAACACGCCCGCTTCAATTTCCACAACAAAGTTTTCCAGATCATAAGATTTGATTTTATTCATTTTGGTCAAATCAATCAAAACCCCGCCGCATACCGGCACAGCCCCGCCTGCGAGTCCGGTGCCCGCACCCCTTGGCGTTACCGGGATATTGTTGTCGTAGCAGATCTTCATAATATCCGCCACTTCCTTCGTGGAACGCGGCTGGACTGCCAAGTCCGGCATATGGGTGCCGTAAATCGGCATTTCGTCTTTGGCATAATCCGGATTAATGTCTTCGCCTAAAAAGACATTGGCGGACACTGCCTTGATCTGGTCAATGATTTGTGGCGTCAGTTGGTTGTACATGTCTTCTCCTCCTTAATCCCAGCCCGGCCATGACAAGTCCGGGCTGTTTTCTATTAGACTTAAATAAAATGAAACTATGATATATGTTTCGTATGATACATAAAACGGTATCTTGGCTAAAATCCCATCAAAGCCCCTATATAACAAATAATACCCGCCAAAACAACATACAGTAAAAAGTATTTTAATACGCCGCTTAAAATCTTACTTTCCGAACCTACCGCGTTAATCGCGCCGGCCCCAATCGCAATGCCCTGCGGACAGACCATCTTGCCGATCCCGGCGCCCATGACATTTGCCGCCGCCATCCAGGACCCATTGAATCCAAGCGCCGCAGCCGTTTCACTTTGCAGCCCTCCAAACAACACACAGGTTGACGTCCCGGAGCCGGTTACAAAGGCCCCGATCGCCCCGATCAAAGGCGCGATCAACGGGTACAAAGGCCCTGCTGCCGCTACTAAAAATCTTGCAATATCCGAAATCATCCCGCTGTAGCTCATAATCTTTGCCACGGCCATAACCGAACAGATCGTAAGCACCGTTTTCCAATATTTTTTCAATGTTTCCGCCAGTACCCGCAGCATATCGCCAACCGTCGCTTTTTGAATCAGCCCTCCGATTACGGCTGCGATAAAAATCATAACCCCCGGCGTATTTACCCAGCTAAAACTCAGTACATTACCCGCTTGCCCGGCATATACAACGACGGAACTTTTGATTCCGGCAATTGCGTTGTGGATCGGCGGACACAGGTTGGAAGTAAGGATCAGCAGTACAAAAATGAGGATAAACGAACTCCAGGCTTTTACACCTTCGGCTGTGGTGATCCCTGCCCGCGCCCTGTCAGGGCCATGATCCGGATTTTCCGTAATCGTAATCTCGTATTCCGCATCCGGATGCTTGCAAAAAACCTTAACCGCCGCGATAATACCTGCCATCGAACAGATCGAACCGATGATGTCCGGCAGCTCCGGCCCTATAAACTGTGCGGTAAAAAACCACGGAACCGTAAAGGAAGCCGCCGCTGTAAACGTAACCGCCAGCATCCCCTTTAATGCCCGCACCCCTTTTCCGCAAATGCAGACCATCAAAAACGGGGATAAAAAGGTCAAGATAAACTGGATCACTACTACGCTCCCCGCCAGCGGGACCGGATCCAGGCCCGTTACCGAAGCAAGCGTAACCGTCGGCACCCCGACCGAACCAAATGCCGTCGGCGTAGAATTGACAACCAGGCACGCAAGCACCGCCCGCATCGGATCCAATCCGATCCCCGCCAGCATGGATGCCGGAATCGCGACCGCCGTACCAAACCCCGCCATGCCTTCCATAAAATTGCCGAATCCCCATCCAATAATCAGCGCCAGCACACGCTTATCCCGCGAAACGCCCGCAAGCATCTGCTTGATTTTTTCCATTGCTCCGGTTTGCAGTGTCAGATTGTAGGTAAACAGCGCAGCAATAATAACCAGGCAGATCGGCCAAAGCGCATTCAGTACTCCCTCCAGCGCCGCTGTCGCCGTACAGGCTGCATTTAATTTCCAATAGCCGACTGCCAGCGCCATCGTAAACAGCAAGGCAATCAGGCAGGCTTTATGCCCGGCCATTTTCAAACCGCTTAACGCTGCGACCAGCCAAATAATCGGCAGCATCGCAAGCAAAAATTTTACAAATAACAATGCTTTCCCCCGCCTTTCTTTGGGTGACCCAATTGTCATAATTATTTTCATATAACACGGATTACAGCGCTTTTTCGTACAATTTTGATGTTTTTTCTTCATATTGGGTCATCCAATCTTGTTATGTTTATCATACCATCTTTGCGCGAAAAAGCAAGTATTTTTTATAATTCCAGCATATTTACTGATTGCGCCTCCCTATTTTTGTCACATTTTGCCAACTGATTGGGTCATCCAATCAAAAACCGTCTTTGCCCGCGGACAACGTAAGATTTCTGTCTTGACAAATATTTCCATCCGTACTATGATACTTTCACAATCAAATAGTTTGATTATCAAACAAAATACCAGACAGGCCCGCAGCGGGCGGAAAGGGAGAACCTATGTTAGAAAAAATTGCGGAAATTATAAAAGAACAGCTAAACACCGACCTGGATATTACCGAGGCTACTTCTTTTAAAGACGACCTTGGCGCAGATTCCCTGGATATTTTTGAACTGGTGATGGCAATGGAGGAAGCATTCGGCGTAGAAATTCCATCGGAAGACCTGGAACATGTCACGACGGTCGGCGACATTGTGCAATATTTAAAAGAGCATGACGTCGCGGAATAAAATCAAAAAACGGACAAGGCGGTAATGATAATTTATGAAAACCAAAATTACGGAACTATTAGGCATCCAATACCCGATCCTGCAGGGCGGCATGGCCTGGGTCGCAGAATATCATCTGGCAGCGGCCGTATCCAATGCCGGCGGCCTTGGCATCATCGGGGCGGCAAGCGCACCGCCCGAAATCGTGCGCGAACAGATCCGTGAAGCCAAAAAACTGACAGACCGTCCATTCGGCGTCAATGTCATGCTGATGAATCCAAATGCCCCGCAAGTAGCGCAGGTCGTAGTCGAAGAACACGTCCCGGTCGTTACTACCGGAGCCGGAAATCCCGGAAAATTCCTTGCGATGTGGAAAGAAGCCGGCATCATAGTCATCCCGGTTGTCGCAAGCGTAGCAATGGCAAAAATGATGGAACGCTCCGGCGCTGACGCAGTAGTCGCGGAAGGCATGGAATCCGGCGGACACATTGGGGAGCAGACGACGATGACGCTTGTGCCGCAGGTCGCGGACGCCGTACAGATCCCGGTCATTGCCGCAGGGGGCATCGCGGACGCCAGAGGATTTGCGGCAGCGTTCCTGCTCGGGGCTCAGGCTGTCCAGATGGGGACACGCTTTGTAACCGCCGCGGAATCCATTGCGCACCAAAATTATAAAGAACGCATTGTAAAAGCAAAAGATATCGACTCCGAAGTAACCGGACGATCGACCGGCCATCCAATCCGGGTGCTGCGCAACCAGATGAGCCGCGAGTACCTGAAAATGGAAAAACAGGGGGCAACGCTGGAAGAACTGGAAACACTCACGCTTGGTTCCCTGCGCAAAGCGGTCATTGACGGGGATGTAAAAGGCGGCAGTTTTATGGCCGGACAGATCGCCGGACTCGTGAAAAGCCAGAATACCTGCAAGGAAATCATCGACGAAATCATCGAAGGCGCGCAAAAGCTGCGTCTGCCATTCGTCAATTAGCACCGCGATTCAACCGCCGTAAAACGGCAGAAAGGAACGATTTATGGGATTATCTACAGGAAAAACAGCCTATCTGTTCCCGGGACAGGGAACACAGTACATAGGAATGGGAAAAGAATTTTATGATAACTACAATATTTGTAAAGCAGTCTTTGATACCGCATCCAAAGAATCCGGATTAGACATCCCTGCCCTGTGTTTTGAAGAAAATGACAAACTAAATATTACGGAATATACACAGATCGCAATTCTGACCGTGGAAGCCGCCATTTTTATGGCAATGGAACAGGGCCAGTTACGGCCGGATTATACGGCCGGGCTAAGCCTCGGCGAATACGGCGCACTGATCGTTTCCAAAGCGCTCGATCCGGCAGACGCCTTTCGGCTGATCCGCAAACGCGGCATCTACATGCAGGAAGCCGTACCGACAGGCGGCGCGATGGCTGCCGTACTCGGGCTGGATTCTTCCGAAATCGAAAAAGTCTGCGCACAGACAGAAGGAACGGTTTCGATCGCAAATTACAACTGCCCGGGGCAGATCGTGATCACCGGGGAACAAAAAGCAGTGGAAACAGCCGCGGAGTCCTGTAAAGCAGCCGGTGCAAAACGGATCGTCCCGTTAAATGTCAGCGGCCCGTTCCACTCCAGCCTGCTGTCCTGCGCGGGCGAACGTCTGGCTGCCGATTTAGAAAACGTCCCGGTGCGTGATATTGCCATTCCTTATATCGCAAACGTGACGGCTGATTTTGTGACCGACCGCGCGCAAGTAAAAGAACTGCTGCAAAAACAAGTATCTTCCCCGGTACGGTGGCAGCAAACGATTGAACTGCTGCTTACCGAGGGCGTGGACGAGTTTGTAGAGATCGGCCCAGGTACTACGTTAAGCGGCTTTGTGAAAAAAATCAACCGCAGCGTGCGTACGTTCCATATTGAAAAACCGGAGGATCTGGAAGCATATGTTAACCGATAAAATCGCACTGGTTACCGGGGCTTCGCGCGGCATCGGACTTGCCTGCGCAAAAAAACTGGCCCAAAACGGTGCCGCAGTCTATTTAAACTACCAAGGCTCCAAAGAAAAAGCCGAAGCCGCCGCGGATGAAATCAACCGCGGCGGCGGACGCGCCGAACCGCTGCAGTGCGATGTCACCGATTTTGAAGCATGCGGGGAAATGATCGCTTCCATAATCAAAAAAAGCGGACGGCTCGATATCCTGGTCAATAACGCCGGCGTCACAAAAGACGGCCTGCTTATGAAGATGTCAGAAGCAGACTATGACCTTGTCATGGATACCAATTTAAAAGGCACCTTTCATACCATCCGCCACGCGTCCAGATCTATGTTAAAGCAGCGCAGCGGACAGATTATCAATATTTCGTCCGTATCCGGCATCCTCGGCAACGCGGGCCAGGCCAATTACAGCGCTTCCAAAGCCGGCATCATCGGCCTTACCAAAAGCGCGGCCAGGGAATTGGCTTCCCGCGGCATCCGCGTCAATGCCGTTGCGCCGGGCTATGTGGAAACAGACATGACGGACCGCCTGCCTGCTAAGGCAAGGGAACAGCTTTTAGGCCAGATTCCGTTCGCTCGTCCGGCCTCACCGGAAGAAATCGCAAATGTCGTACTTTTTCTCGCCTCTGACCTGTCGAGTTATATCACCGGACAGGTTTTGTGTGTGGATGGCGGAATGGCAATGTAGGAGGAATGAAATGAAACGAAGAGTCGTAGTAACCGGTATGGGTGCCATTACACCCATTGGACTGAGTGTCGATGCATTCTGGTCTTCCGTTAAAAAAGCAGAAGTCGGAATTGCCGCTATTACCCATTTTGATACTACCGATTATAAATGCCACCTGGCAGCGGAAGTAAAAGGGTTTGAAGGAAAAAATTACATGGATTTTAAATCCGCGAAACGTATGGAGCTGTTTAGCCAGTATGCAATGGCAGCTTCCAAGGAAGCCATCGAAGACGCGGCCCTTTGCATGGACAGTGAAGACCCTTACCGCGTGGGCTGTTCCATCGGCTCCGGCGTCGGAAGCCTGCAGGCCATCGAACGGGAATATAAGAAAATTTTAGAAAAAGGGCCATCCAGGGTAAATCCCCTCTTAGTGCCGATGATGATCTCTAATATGGCAGCCGGCAACGTATCGATCGCCTATGGATTAAAAGGGAAAAGCATCAATGTCGTAACCGCATGTGCGACCGGCACAAACAGCATCGGGGAAGCGTTCCGCACGATCCAGTACGGGGATGCCGACGTCATGCTCGCAGGCGGCTGTGAGGGCTGCATTACCCCGGTCGCCATTGCGGGTTTTACTTCGCTGACGGCCCTGTCCACCGTAGACGACCCGCTTCGCTGCTCGCTCCCATTTGATAAAAACCGCAGCGGCTTTGTCATGGGCGAAGGCGCCGCCATCGTCGTGTTAGAAGAACTAGGGCACGCCAGGGCGCGCGGCGCCAAAATCTATGCCGAAGTAACCGGATATGGCTGTACTTCCGACGCTTACCACATTACTTCCCCGGCAGAAGACGGCGCCGGCGCGGCAAAAGCAATGGCAAACGCGATCGAAGACGCCGGACTGGCCGCAGCGGATATTACGTATATTAATGCGCACGGCACCGGAACCCACCACAACGACCTGTTTGAGACACGCGCGATCAAAGCCGTGTTCGGCAGCCACGCACAAAATCTGCGCGTCAATTCCACCAAATCTTTGATCGGGCACCTGCTCGGCGCTGCCGGGGCAATTGAATTTGTAACCTGTGTCAAAACGATCCAGGATCAATTTATCCACGCTACCGCGGGCTATACGACGCCGGACGAAGGGCTGGACCTTAATTACTGCAAAGAGCCATACGAAGAAGAGGTACGGCATGCACTGAGCAATTCCCTTGGATTCGGCGGACATAACGCAACGCTTGCCGTATCCAAATTCGAATAACATTTTGCGTATCACAGGGAGGTTTGCTATGCCGTTATTAAACACATCACAGATTATGGAAATTATTCCGCACAGACAGCCGTTTCTGCTGCTGGATACGATTGAACAGCTTACGCCCGGTTCCCATGCCGTAGCACGCAAATGCGTCAGTTACAACGAACCTTTTTTTGCGGGCCATTTTCCAGAAGAACCCGTAATGCCCGGCGTCCTGATTGTGGAAGCCATGGCGCAGGCGGGCGCCGTAGCCATGCTGTCACAGCCGGAAATGAAAGGGCGCACCGCTTATTTTGCAGGGATCCAGTCTGCAAAGTTCCGTCAGAAAGTCGTTCCGGGCGACGTACTGGAACTGGATGTAGAAATCGTAAAAGTAAAAGGCCCGATCGGAATCGGAAAAGGGACTGCTTGCGTAAACGGCAAGCTCGCGGCTTCAGCAGAAATCACATTTGCAATCGGAAGTGAGGCCAAACCAACATGATGTTTCAAAAAATAAAAGAAAACCGACACAAATACCATATTTTTAAAAACCGGCACCAGCCGGAAACCGAAACAGGAACCGACGATACAGCCGAAAACAGACAACCGGAACAAAAGCCGGCGGCCAAGACAGCCAATGACCAGTTTGTCTGCAAAAAGTGCGGCGCTACCCTGTCCAAATCCGAAACCGCCGCCAATAAATACGTCTGCGGCCAATGCGGCTACTATTTCCGCATCCGTACGAACAACCGGATTAAAATGGTCGCGGATCCCGGTACATTCGAATCCTGGTTTGAGGATGTAGCGGAAACAAATCCGCTGGATTTTCCGGGTTATGAAGAAAAACTCGCCGCCGTACAGGAAAAAACAAAATTAAAAGAAGGCGTAACCGTCGGCTATGCCCGCATCGACGGGGAACCAGTCGTCCTTGGCGTCTGCGATTCCCGTTTTCTGATGGGCAGCATGGGCCATGTCGTGGGTGAAAAAATCGCGCTTGCCATTGAAAAAGCGACTGCGATGCGCCTTCCGGTCATTTTATTCTGCTGCTCCGGCGGCGCCCGTATGCAGGAAGGCATTATTTCCCTGATGCAGATGGCCAAAACTGCCGCCGCTTTAAAAAGGCACAGCGAAACGGGGCTGCTGTATGTACCGGTACTGACAGATCCGACCACCGGAGGCGTGACGGCCAGCTTCGCCATGCTGGGCGATCTGATTCTTGCCGAACCAGGCGCGTTAATCGGATTTGCAGGCCCAAGGGTGATTGAACAAACAATCGGTGAAAAACTTCCGGAAGGGTTTCAGCGGGCAGAATTTCAACTGGAACATGGATTTGTCGACGCTGTCGTCGAACGCAGGCATTTGAAACAGACACTGGCGCAGATTTTAAAATACCACCATAACAACCAGAGCTTCCATGCCTTTACCGTAGCCGACCGGATTGACCTGCGGCCGGATGAACGCTGCAGGGAACATATGGAGACAGCCCAGGAGCGGACGGCATGGGAAAAAGTAAAAACCGCGCGCCAAGTTACGCGTCCGTCCGCCATGGATTATATCCGGCTGGTCTTTCAGGATTTTATGGAACTGCACGGCGACAGGCAGTTTCGCGACGATCCGGCTGTGGTCGGCGGCATTGCCTTTTTGGACGGCCAGCCCGTGACGGTCATCGGCATCCAAAAAGGCACTTCGATCGAAGAATGCCAGCAGCGTAATTTTGGAATGGCATCGCCGGAAGGCTACCGCAAAGCGTTGCGGCTTATGAAACAGGCGGAAAAATTCCACCGCCCGGTCATTACCTTTGTGAATACATCCGGCGCTTTTTGCGGAATGGAAGCCGAAGAACTTGGGCAGGGCGAGGCCATTGCCCGCAACCTTTTTGAAATGTCCGCTTTAAAAGTGCCCGTCGTGTGCATGATGATCGGGGAAGGCGGCAGCGGCGGCGCGCTTGCGCTTGCGGTCGGCAACCAGGTATGGATGATGGAGCACGCCACGTATTCCGTCCTGTCGCCGGAAGGCTTTTCTTCGATCTTGTGGAAAGACAGCAGCCGGGCCGAGGAAGCAGCCGGCGTAATGAAAATAACCGCGCAGGACCTGTATGACCTGCAGGTGGTTGAACAAATCATTCCGGAATACGGCGGAGCCGACGAAGTAACGGTCGGCGCGATTTCCATGTTTATAAAACAGCAGCTAAAAGAATACCTCTCTTCCCAGGCAGGAAAAAGCTGGGAAGATTTTGCAGGTGAACGTTATGAACGATTCCGCCAGTTTTGACATCCATCCGGCAGAAAAGGAAAGAAAGGAATGCATATGCGGGCAAGAATAATAGGAACCGGAAGCAGCCTTCCAAACTTACGCGTCACAAACGACGACCTGGGCAAAATCATGGATACTTCGGACGAATGGATCAAAAGCCGCACCGGAATCCGTGCAAGACATCTCGCCACAGACGAAACAACAACCAGTATGGCCGTGGAAGCATCCAGGCGCGCCCTGGAAAACGCCGGCGTACAGCCGCAGGAACTGGATCTGATCATTGCCGCGACGCTGTCTGCAGACCGCATCGTCCCGCCGTTATCTTGTGAGGTACAAAGCGGGCTTGGCGCGGTAAACGCTGCGGCATACGACCTGTGCGCGGCATGTTCCGGATTTGTATTTGCTTTAAATACCGCACAGGCTTATATCCAAAGCGGGATGTACCAAACGATCCTGATCATAGGCGCGGAAACATTATCCAAATTACTGGATTGGTCCGACCGCGCTACCTGTGTCCTGTTCGGCGACGGGGCAGGCGCCGCTGTCGTCCGTGCCGATACCGAAGGCGTACTGGCAGGCATACAGGGCAGCGACGGCTCCAAAGGCATGGTCTTATCCTGCGGCGGCCGGCCGCTCAGACATCCGTTCGCAGACCGGACGGCGGAACATTCTTATGTACAAATGAACGGCCAGGAAGTATACAAATTTGCCGTCCGCACCGTTCCGGCCTGCATCAGCCAGGTCTTAGACCAGGCAGGCCTGAAACCGGAAGCGGTCGCTTACTTCCTGCTGCACCAGGCAAACGAACGTATTCTGCAGGCAGTTGCCAAACGCTTAAAACAGCCTATCGAAAAATTCCCGATGTGCCTTAGTGAATGCGGCAATCTTTCCGCGGCCAGCATACCGATTTTACTCGACAAAGCAAACCGGGACGGCCTGCTGCGAAAAGGGGATCCCATCATACTGGCCGGTTTTGGCGCAGGGCTTACCTGGGGCGCGGCTGCACTGACCTGGTAAGCCGCGGGACTGACACAGATGCAGATAAGGAAGTAATGCAGATGGATACAGAACAGACATTAAACAGGCTTTTGGTGCGTTTTTTTAAATTTATTATGGAAATTGAAGAAAAGACGCTGATTACCGAAGAATTTCAGGACATTACTTACAATGATATGCATGTAATTGAGGTAATCGGCTTAAATAAGCCGCGGAAAATGTCGCAGACGGCCAAGCAGCTTAGTGTTACGACCGGAACGCTGACGAAAGCGATTGATTCATTAGAAAAAAAGGGGTATGTAACACGCTGCCGCAGTGAACATGATAAACGGGTTGTGAATATTTCCCTGACGCCGCGCGGGGTGCAGGCTTACCGGCACCATGAACAATTTCATCAAAATATGATTGCGTTTATTTTGGAAAATGTGAGCGAGCAGGAAAGCCGGGTGCTGCAGAGTGCTTTGGAAAAGCTGATGGTGTATTTTCAGATGGAATATAAACAAAATTAGAGGGGATTTTCTGCGG
>CAJUIH010000032.1:5676-27434 GCA_910586045.1 uncultured Eubacterium sp. | reverse complement strand
CTAGTAATATAGGAATTTTTCTCTTTATTCTGCTGCAGTATATTTTTATGGCGAGTATTTTTGCTTATTCTATTTATTATTTGGTGCAAAGGGGCACAGAGAAATTTGTCATATATGGGATCTGGATGGTATATGCGGTCTGTCCGTTGATTACGGGGTATCTTGGAGTTGTAATGAAAGATGTGCCGTATTCTGCATTTTTTGTCTGGATGATTATTGGATGTGTGCGTTTTATGGATCAGGAAAAAAGACAATTGGATGTCTGTAGTGTTGTCAGTCTCTCAGTCAGCAGTACTTGTATGATTTTAACAAGAAAAGAAGGGAAAATGGTGGTATGCGTTACGCTGTTGGTTTTGGCTGTTTATGTGATTGTAAAAAACAGAAAACAAGCCGGACAAATGCTATTGGCTCTTTTTATCATAATTTTGCCTCTGCTGATCTCGTCGATCGTTATGCATGCGTTGGAAACACGTTATCAAATATTACCGGCAAGCAGAAAGGAAGCGCTGTCTCTTCCGTTTCAGCAGACTGCTCGAACGGTATGGAAGCATTCAGATGAGATTCCGGATGAAGAACGGGAAGTGATTGACCGGGCAATTGGATATGATACGCTGGCCGAACGTTACAATCCGCTGCTGAGTGATCCGGTTAAGAATTATTATTATGGGGATATCGAAGATGATGTTCTGAAAGACTATGCACTTGTGTGGCTGAAACAATTGATCCGTTACCCGTTTACTTATTTGGAAGCTACTTTGCATCAAAATTTCTTTCTTTTAAGTATTTATGCGGACGACCGCATTTATTATCATACCACACAGTTGACGTTCCAGGAGAAATTGCAGGATATTGTTACTGATTATGCATGGCTGGAAGAAATAAACCAGATATTTGTGGCGTTTTATCATTTGCTGCATGATTTGCCGCTGATCCAGTTTCTGTGCAGTCGAAGTATTTTTTGTATGCTGATGCTGGTTTTTACCGTATTTGTGTTTTGTTCTGGAAAAAAAGGGTATCTGATCGTACTTGTACCGCTGTGGATGGTGTTTGCGGTATGCATTATGGGGCCTGCGGTAAATGGACATCCAAGATATGTATTTCCAATTGTTTACAGTATGCCGTTTTTATTTGGCCATTATAGGTCAAAAAGAGAAAGGATTCTATCAACATGAAAGAACTGCTCCAAACCAGGAAAATAAAACAAGCAGGTTGGAAAAAGGAATATGTTATTTTACTGATTCTTATAATTGCGGTATTATGGAGAATTGCCGCCGCGTGCACGCATTTCACGCATTATGATGATATCTGCCTGATTGTATCTATTTTGCAGAGCGGAGATCGTATATGGGACAAATTGCATTATAATTCTGTCATACATTGGACTTATGCGCCGCTGCAGTGCTGGATGATTGGACTGCTAGTAGACGCAAGTTATTCTTATGAAGTGAATTTATTTTTAGGTAGGATGCCATCGCTTGTGTTTTCTATTCTCAACATTTTTCTTGTGTATCATTTTTATAAGAAAAAGTATAAGGATGAGCGGGATTTTTATGAGAAAGCTGTAGCGGTTTTTATGATTAGCATATCCTGGGAATTGGTTATCTATGCAGCACAAAGCGAACCTTATTCGATTGGTTTGACCGGGCTGTTGTTTCTGATGCTGGAATTTCAAAATATTGCGCAGAAAAAGGAAATCAAAGAGATTCGCCTGATCTTGATTGGCGCAGTGGTAGGTTATATGCAGTATCAGTTGTTTATTTTTGTGTTTTGCTTTTTTATTGCGGTTTTTTGCGTAGTTTGGAAAGAAAAGGAAAAATTGATCAGGAGTGTATTGTGCAGTATGGGTTCTCTTTTATTGGAGCTGCCTGTGATCAAGGATTTTTTGGAAAGCGGTATGTTGGAACGGGGGACAAATTGGAATGTCGGAAATAACTGTCGCTTTTTATTTCAGTCGGACGCGTTTCGAGGTTTTGAAAAAGTAACCTACATGTTTGAATTTTTTACAGAAAATTTAATGATATGGTTCCGTAGTATGTTTGTTTACAAAGACAGCATATGGTACACAGATTTATTGGCTGTTTGTTTAATTGTACTGGTTTTGATGGGGGTTTTATATGAAATAAGGACAAGGAATACATTGAGTATCTTTTTGATGCTATCGGTATGTTTTCATGTTGTATTGATATTGGACGGAAAATTGGCATTCAGCCCTAGCCGCCATACTATGATATTTATTCCAATTGTAATCTATTATATTGCAGCTTCAGTAAAATTTTTGCAAGGGATGCAGATTGGAAATTTGTTATTACGGTTTGGCTGTTTAGTCTATGCTGCAATATTGATTTTAACAGGCGTTACTTTTTGTACGGAATGGAAACTGCGGAAGAACAGAATCAGTACGGAAGTATTGGAAACGTGGATTATGGAGGAAAATCCGATCTTTATAGGAAGTTATGATGGGGTAATGGATCTGGAACTGATGCGGCTTGTGGGATATGAACAGGCTTTTGCAGGAAAGTGGAAATCAGGGGAAACGTTACAGACAGGTGATGTAATGATACTTTTTAGCCGTTCAAAAGTGACAGAACAAACAGAGCATGCGCTTTTGGATGGATATCTCAATGGAAAAAAATTTGAACGGATGAAAGTAGTAGAGATCGCTTCGGATACGGAAATCGAATATGCGCATGGTGTATTCTTTAATCTGGGCAATGGTTTTTATAAATATAGTTATCGTGTGATAGATTAACAGGAAAGATGGAGTAAACGAGCGATAAAAACAGCATACAGGAGATGAAAGGAGCGTTGTTTTATGCTACAGAAGGACTTAACAGGATTTCTTGAAATGTCCAAATATGCAGGGATGCGTGAAGATCTGGTACAGGCGGGCGGAGGCAATTCTTCTTATAAATATGCCAGGGACCGGATGGTTATAAAGGCTTCTGGATATCAGTTGGCAGACTTGACAATGCGGCAAGGATATGTGGTAGTAAATCCACAAATCATTGCAGAAGCTTTTTGGCAGGATCATTATGCAGAGGGTGTAACGCAGGAGAAAGCAAAAGGGTTATTGAAAAAATCACTGGTTGGCGATGGACGTCCTTCCATAGAGACATTTTTGCATGCGGTAACAGCAGCCTATACGCTGCATACGCATCCGATTGCAGTGAATGCACTGACATGCAGACAAAACGGCAGGGACATTTTGTATGAACTATTTCCGGAAGCATTGTTTGTCCCTTATGCATCACCTGGTGCAAAGCTGGCGGCAGCTTTTTTTAAAGCTTACCAGGAAAGCGGGAAAGATGCCAGTGTCGTATTTTTGCAAAACCATGGACTTGTGGTAAGCGCGCAGGATGCGCATACGGTGATGGAAAAGACCGAGCAGGTTGTGAAAAAGGCAGAGGATTATCTGGAAGCGGATTTCACGCGGTATCACCATGCGACAAAACTATATCAGATACTTGGCCATGGGGTTGTGTGGACGGTGACAGATCAGTACGTTTTGGATGCTTATCAAGCGTGCCGCGCAGCAGGAGTGGTGTGGGAACAGGCATTTTGTCCGGATTGTGTTGTTTTTCTTGGAAAAAAGATGTGTGAAGCGGGAGACGATTTTGATCGGGCAGCATTAGAAAAATTTAGTAATGCTTATGGAAAGCCTGTAGTTTTTTCGTATAAAAATGCATTGTATATTAGTGCCGAATCGGTAAGGAAAGCGCTTGAAATTCAAAGTATTTTAAGCTTTAATGCACAAATTTTGTCATTGAATCAAGGCTGTGCGTGCCATTTGCTGTCAGAATCCGAGCAGGATTTTCTATTGAACTGGGAAGCAGAAAAATACCGGGCAGCAGGCAGTTACTGATTATATGGCTTAAATGAGAGAAACGAAACGGTCAGAATATACAAGGAGGGATTGCGATGCAGATTATTATACCTATGACTGGATATGGATCCCGGTTTGTGGCGGCTGGGTATCAGGAATTAAAGCCATTGATTGAAGTACAGGGCATACCGATTTTAAAGTGGATCATAGACGGGATGTATCCAGGGGAACAGGACATTTTGTTTGTG
This sequence comes from uncultured Eubacterium sp., assembly GCA_910586045.1. Taxonomy (GTDB): domain Bacteria; phylum Bacillota; class Clostridia; order Lachnospirales; family Lachnospiraceae; genus Eubacterium_J. The sequence goes on along the minus strand of CAJUIH010000032.1, from coordinate 23,363 downwards.
TGTAGACAGGAACATCTTACATCCATACCGGGTATGCGGGAACGTCTTTTGTCCATCGCGCCGACAGCAGAGATTTTCGGAGTGGACGATTGGGAGAAAAAAGGTCCTGTCTACGATGTGCTGCGTGCTGGGGAGCGGATTGCAGATCATGGGCCGTGTATGATTAATTATTGTGATTTTTATATGACATGGGATTATGGGAAATTTAAGAAAGATGTGTCAGAAAGGGACTGCGACGGATGTGTACCGTGTTATACCGGGTTTCATCCGCATCTTTTGGTTGAAAAAAATTATTATGCTTCCTGCCTGACTGATCAATCGGACAATTTGCTTGAAATCCGGGAAAAATATTCATTTGCACAAGATAAAACAAAGGCTAGGCATTCTCCTGGGGTTTATTATTTTAAAACAGGAGAGCTGCTAAAAAAATATTGTCAAAAGTTGGTTCAGAGCGGCCAAACAATAAACGGCGAATTTTACGCCAGTCTGCCTTATAACTTTATGGTTGCAGACGGACGCAGTGTATGGGTGCCGATGAATGTGAAACAGTTTTGTCAATGGGGGACACCGGAGGATCTTTCCGATTATTTGTTTTGGACAGAGTGTGTAAGGGGGTTTTCAGATGAATATTGTGATACCAATGGCAGGGGCAGGACAGAGATTTAAAGACAGTGGTTATACGGTGCATAAGCCTGCCATTCCTACTATAGACAGGAGAACTGGAAAAGAAGTTCCAATGGTAGTCTGCGCTGTGATGGATCTGCCTTTTGTAGAGGAAAGCGGAAAGAACGTGGTCTTTATTGACCGGGCATTTCATAAGCAGGATGGGGTGGAGACAGAAATTTTAAAGTATTTTAACAAGGCATCTTTTATAACGGTAAAACAGCTTACAGCAGGCCAGGCTTGCACCTGCCTGTTAGCAAAAAACAGGATTGACAACAAAGAACCATTGCTGATAGCCGGATGTGATAACGGCATGGTGTTTGATACGGAGAAATTTGAAAAACTAACCAGGGCATGTGATATGGTTGTATTTACCTATCGCCATAACCAGGCAGTTTTGGCGAATCCGAATGCGTATGGATGGGTAGAAACGGACGGAAGCGACCGGGCCATTGGCGTGTCGGTAAAAAAAGCCATTTCCGATACGCCGATGGAAGACCATGCGATTGTAGCTACATTCTGGTTCCGCCACGGAGCGGATTTTGTAAAAGCGGCGGAAAAAATGATTGCACAAAACGACACGGTCCATCAGGAATTTTATGTAGACCAGGTAATTAAGTATGCATTGAATCTTGGACTGGATGTAAGGGTATTTGATATTGATCGGTATCTTGGCTGGGGTACGCCCAAAGATTATGAAGATTATATGGCAACACTTACATACTGGAAAGCGTTTGTGTATGGGAATGGGTTTTTGCCGAAAGATCAGGGATGAAAATATGTGGTATGAAAAGAGCAGTAAAAACAGACCGGTACCATCTTTTTATATTTATGGTAACCGTAGTTAAAATTGTATGTATGGGGTTATTTACCTCCGATTATCAGGAGCAGCTTTTTATTCCGTTTGCGGAGTATTATGTATCAAATGGGGGAAATCCATGGGATGCTTATTATGAATATGGCATTACAAATGCATTTCCTTATCCGATTGGGATGCTGTTTATACAATCCCTAGGCGTTTTTTTGAGAGATGCATGGGGGATGCAGGATCGAATTTGGATCAATTTTACTTCTAAAATACCAAGCCTGGTTTTTGATTTTATTGGTTTATATGTTTTGGTGCGCATGTTTCCAGCTAAGCGAAAATATGCGGCGGTTTTTTATTTCGCGTCGCCCATTATACTGTATGCGGTATATATGCATGGACAGCTTGACTTGATTCCAACCGTTTTACTATTTGCGGCAGTCTATGTTTTGACTTCCGGGAAAAACGGTTGGGGAGGGGCGGCAGGCAGTTGCTTACTGATTGCAGCATTGTTGACAAAGCTGCATATTTTGGCAGCGGTACCGGTGATCATCCTATATTTATATAAAAGGGACGGATTGAAAAAAACAGCGGTGTTTACTGCATGTACGGCAGCCGGGACGATGGCTGGACTGCTGCCGTTTGCTACGGATGCTTTTCGGGTAATGGTGTTATTTAATGCAGAACAGGATGTGATTACGCAAGTGTCGTTAACATTTGCGCATGTAAAAATGTATATTCCGATTGTTTCCGTTTTGCTTGTTTATTTGGCGGCGTTTCAGGTGGACAGGATGAACCGGGATCTGCTGATTAGCTTATGCGGGGTAGTTTTTGCGGTGTTTCTCGCGTTTTGCCCGCCGATGCCGGGATGGTATGTCTGGATTGTACCGTATGTAACGATATTTTTTGTAAATGTAGATTTGGAAAAGAATAAAAATATTGTGATATATATGCTACTCAATATACTCTATGTGGTATACTTTGTGTTTTTGCATAACAGGGGCATGACGGATTTGTATTTGATAGAGCAGGATCTGTCATTTATAAAGATGCGAAATCCGATCATAGGAAATGTGTTTTTTACCCTGCTGTCAGGGACGCTGCTGTATATTACCACATCGATTTACCAGTTGGGTGTTGCGAGTAATTCGCTGTATAAACGCAGGGGGCTGCCTTTTACGATTGGAATTGCCGGGGACAGCGGGGCAGGGAAAAGTACATTTATTCATATATTAGAAAAAGGATTGGGAAAAGACAGCCTGATTTATATCGAAGGAGACGGTGATCATAAGTGGGAGCGGGGAGAAAAACATTGGGAAGAATTTACGCATTTAAATCCAAAGGCAAATTATTTATACCGGCAGGCAGCAGATTTAAAATGTCTGCGTGACGGCAATGCTGTACAAAGGGTGAACTATGACCACCAGACCGGTAAATTTACAAAAGCAGAACGAGTAAAGCCAGGCCGTTATGTCGTATTATGCGGCCTGCATTCCCTGTATCTTCCGCAAGCCAGGAAATATTTGGATCTAAAGATCTATATGGATATCGATGAAACACTGCGCAGATATTGGAAAATCCAAAGGGATACGGCTTCCAGAGGGTATACCAAAACAGCGATTATCAGACAGATCGAGGATCGGATGCCGGATGCGGAAAAGTATATATATCCGCAAAAAGATTATGCAGATATGGTAGTGCAATATTATGATAAGACACTTATGCAGTGTATGGCGGAAAATCATCAGGAAAAGATCAGTATCCGTATTACGATCAGTGCGGCGGTAAACGCGGAACCGTTGATCGCGGAGTTTGTGCAGCGCGGAATTTGTGTTGAATATGATTATTCCAATGATTTAAAGACACAGACGATTGATTTGGATGCGGAAGGCTTTACGTCTGTCCGCATGCCAATTCAAAACATAGCGGAACGCATTATTCCGCAGTTAGAGGAAATTACAAGGGAAAAGCTGGATGCAGACAGTGGGAAAGACGGGGTGATTTTACTTTTTCTGCTGTTGTTGATTAGTTGTAAGATGAGAGGGGAATGTTGACGGGATGGATACAGCAGAAAAAACGGGTATGGAAAATGAATCGGCAGGACAGGGAGAGAAAAGGGAAAAAGAAAGCAGGATGCTATGGCTGGATGCTTTAAAAGGTATCGCAATGATCATGGTAATCATCGGGCATGGGCCTGTTGTCAGTGAACATGTAAATCAATGGATTAATGCGTTTCACATGCCGCTGTTTTTTTGTATCGCTGGTTATACATTTAAAAAAAAGGAAAATGTACGGCAGTTTGCTGCTAATAAATTTGCACGTTTGATGAAACCATATTTTTTCACTGTGGGAATGCTTATGATCAGTGCGCTGTTGCTCCAGTTTCGGATTGTTGGTATGGACTGGCAGAAATTTGGGGGGGGGCAGATTGCGTTTCGATGGATTTGGGCAGGTATTTATGGGAGCTGCTGGCCATATGAGAAGCCTTTTGTGATTTATGATATTGGGGCGATCTGGTTTTTATGCGCTTTGTTTTGTGGGGAAATTGTGTTTCAGCATCTTTTGCATGTAAAAGAAGAAAGCATTCCTTTCTTTGTAGTCTTACTTGCCTATCTCGGTATTGAAACAAGGGTCTATTTTTGGTTCCCGTGGGGCCTGCAGTCAGGCCTTGCAGCGTTGGTTTTTTTGTATGCCGGATATCTTGCGCGTGAACATAAATGGCTGGCAACAAAGATTCCGCTTTGTGCGCATGTTATTATGGGCTTTTGCATTTTGACCGGACTTTTGGAAAAAAGCATGGCAATTTGCGGAAATAATACCTATACACATGGCTGGTTTACGATGGCAGTTGCAGTTTTTCTTTCTTATTATACAGGCAGAGCCGCCCAGTTTTTGGTACGTTATGCGCTATTTTTAGCAAGGTGGTTTGCTTTTTATGGGAAAAACAGTCTGGTTATTTTATGTTTCCATCTGGTAGAATTGGATTTTGTGCCGTGGACATCTTTTGTGCGGGTTTTTGCAGACGAAAGGATGAATCATATGGCCGTTTTAGGGTGTAAGATGGGATTTGCGGCTGTTGTTGTTGTAGTAAAAAACCGGACGTGGCTTAGGAAAATATTTGGATGACAATATTTAAATGGTGGGAGAAGATCAGAATGAAGAATTTCAATGTTCACAAATATAAAATACTGACTTTAGTACTGCTTTACGTCTGTTTTTTCTTATATGGATGCAGTGTATACAGTGATTATGGGATTTCAGTCGATGAGAAAGTGCAGAGAAAACATGGTCTTACGAATTTCAAATATGTTTATGAACAAATGAATGGAGACGGAGATCTTCCAGAATATTTAAACGGTTATCCACCTTTGGACGAGTATGAATATAGATATTATGGAATAGGTATTAAAATACCGTTACTGTTGGTAGAATATATGAACAAATTCCAAATGACAAACCAGCAGATCTATGGTATGAATCATTTCTATACGTTTTTATGGTTTTTTATTGCTTCGATATTTGTATATAAAATATGTGGAAAACTGGACATGAGGTTTCGGTATCGTGTGCTGGCTGTTTTGCTGTTTATAATTTGTCCAAGGATATTAGCAGATTCTTTTTACAATATTAAGGATTCCATATTTTTATCATTGTTTGTAATTATGCTGTATTTTGCATTGTCCATACTGAAGAAGTTTAACATAAGGGATGCAGTGGGGCTGGCGGTTTCAGCGGCTTTTTGCCTAAATACAAGAATTATTGGGGCGTTACCTTTATTTCTTATATGCATTGTGTACTTAGTAAAAGATGGAGCAATTTCATTAAAAAGAGCTGTACAGATTGTTGGGACAGGAGTTGTTTCATTTGCAGTCTATATTATGATTACTCCTGCTTCATGGAATGGTGTTTTAGATTTTGTTTATCATACGGTAACTGTTTTTTCAGATTATGATTCTTTCGATACGGTAACATTGGGAAAGACTGTGTATAAAGGGGATAGACTGCCATGGTACTATACAATTTTATGTATCTGTTACACAATGCCGAATTTTTATTTGATATCAGGTATCGTCGGAATATGTACGGTAATTAAGAATTGTGTAAGAAATAAACAAAGACTTTTCTCACATTACTTGTTGGAGTTTACAATTCTGCTGCAGTTTTTATCAGTTGTGTTGTATGACGCTTTATTGAAGCCTGTTAAGTACAATATGTGGAGACATTTTTATTTTTTATTTATTTTTATCGTTCTCTTTTCTGTGATGGGAGTAAAATATGCTGTCGAGCATATGGGAAGATATCGGATCGCTGTGATATCCAGTACGGTTTTATCTCTATTGCTAACTGTGGGGTGGAATGTAAAAAACCATCCATATGAATATACCTATTATAATTTTTTGTATGCGGCGAATTTGTCGGATTCCATGCATCATGATTACTGGGCTGTATCAGATATGGATTTATTAAAACAAGTGCAGGATCAAGATATCAACTTATATCCTAGAAATGAACTAACAGCAATGTATTTTGGAGAAGACGGGTGGGAGAAATATCATGCGTGCAGGGAACCTGGTAGTGCGGAATATAAATTGCGGACTTTGCAGGGCAGCGGTACAAAGAAAGACCAAAATATTTTATACAGGACAGAAAATAAAATTGAAGTAGATGGACGGGATATTTCAATTTTGGAGCGGAGGATCAATTATGATAATTGTATTCTCAAATATGTTATGGATGGGAACGGAAACATAACAGGGGAAAATGATAAAACAGAAATAGAATGGGATTATTCCTCGGTCGAAGGAGAAAAATGCATAACAGCACATTTGCCAGAATTGTATGACATTTATGAGATAGATTTTCTAACCTCAAAAGAGTTAGGCATACAAAATATCAGGGCATATGTATCGGATAATGGCCTAGACTGGAACCGTTTAAATGGTGAGCGGAACATTTATCATAGTAAGGATCTGTTTGCGGTTTTATCGGAAAAAGAAATGCCTTCCTATTTGATGATACGATATGAAACAGGACAAGATTGTAAATCCCTAGATTTACTGCGTTATATGATCCGGGTATATGGGCAGGAAAAAAAGGAGTTTTCTGGTCTGTATAGTGAAATCAATCCCGATGATCTGCAATATTTAATGGATCATGATAAAGAGACTGCATGGACAAGCGGACAGCCGCAGAAAAAAGGGATGTCTATTGAAATTGAGCTTCAAGAAGAAAAGATGGTGAAAGGGATGAGCATAGTGAGCAATCATTCGGACTATTCCAAGGATCTGTCCATACAGTATCAAGGAACTGACGGTAGTTATAAAGATATTACGTACAAAACCAGTGATAATGAAAAGTATGTGTTTGAAAAGCCAGTACGATGTGCAAAGATCAGATTGCTTAATCAGAGTGATACCGATTTTTATTGGTGGACTATTTACGAATTGGAATTGGATGCACAGAACATTTATTCGTGGTCTTATGATGATACAAAGAATACAGTGATCGGTATCCAATCGGCTTATCATAAGGATTTATTATACTGTATGACAGATAATGATTCTGAAACCATATGGACAACCGAAATACCGCAAAGTCATGACATGTATGTTCAATTAGAGTTAAAATCCCGTGCATCCATCAAGGGATTTCATATTGATGCTGGCCATGCGGTTTTTGAAAATGCACGCGGGATAAAAATTTATGGTTCGGATAACGAGAATGACTGGCAGGAAATTCCCTATCATTATGGATCGGCTTCGGATTATGTGTTTGATCAAACCAGTAATTTCTCACATTATCGGATTGTGCAGACCGCAGAAGACAGGAATTATCCATGGTCTGTCGCTCAATTGGGAATTTTGCGTACAGAGTGATCGTTTTAAATATACAATAGAAAAGGGGGAGTAAGGCTATGAAGAGAATACTATCAATTGTGATTCCAACCTATAACGAAGAGGATTCATTGAAAGAATTGTACTATGTATTGATAAAGAATGTTTGTCTTTGTATAGAAGAAGAACTTATTACTGACTATGAGATCATATTTGTAGATGATGGTTCATCGGATTCGTCTGTTGCAATAATACGAGCCATACATCAGAAAGACAGCCGGGTACATTTGATCTCGTTTCGCAAAAATTTTGGGAAAGCTGCTGCATTGCAGGCTGCTTTCCGAAATGTTGCAGGGGATATTGTAGTTACCATGGATGCAGATTTGCAGGATGATCCTATCGAAATTAAAAATTTTATTCTTAAAATCGATGAAGGGTATGATCTTGTAAGTGGATGGAAAGTAAACCGATTGGATCCGTTTGAGAAACGAGTACCTTCCAGATTATTTAATAAGGTAACCGCAAGATTGTCTGGAGTAAATTTACATGATTTTAATTGTGGTTTTAAAGCTTATCGGAGGGAAGTTGTGGATAATTTGGATATTTATGGTGAATTACACAGGTATATCCCAGTGCTGGCTTACCGGAGAGGGTATGAGATTGCGGAGATACCGGTGCACCATAACCGGAGGAAATTTGGGAAGTCAAAATATGGGATGGAGCGGTACTTACGAGGTCTGTTTGATTCGTTTTCGGTATCTTTTCTTTCGAAATTCTATGACAGGCCAATGTATTTTTTTGGACGCATTGGACTGGCTTCATTTGGAACTGGGTTTGCGGTATGTTTAAAGTTAACAGGTGATTGGCTCAGAGGGCGCTCTATTGGAAAACGTCCGCTGCTGTTGCTGGGAGTGCTTTTGCTGCTGCTGGGAGTGCAGTCGATCTCTACGGGTTTGATAGGGGATATGATTGTAGATGCAACCTATCGGGACAGGTATACCCAAAGCCATGTAAAGGAGAGGTTTTGATAAAATTTTTGCTTTCGTGGAAAGGGACTGTTGAATAATGGATAAGAAGAAATGGGATTTAAAAATTGTCATGGAGTTATTCCATCATGAATTGGTTCGCTATGCAATAAGCGGCGGAGTGGTTACACTTGTTAATGCTGCCTGTTATTTCCTTTTGCTGGAGTCCGGTGTTGTATATATGGCAGCAAATATGATAAGCTTGCTGTCGGCAAAAATAGTAGGGTATTTTTTAAACAAATTATGGGTTTATCATTCTATGTGTAGAGATTGGATGCAGACAGGAGCGGAACTTTTGCGTTATTTTGCAGCGCGGGGTTTTACGGGCCTGCTTGATTTTTTTTGTGTCATGTTTCTGGTGGAGTATGCTGGTGTAGGCGAACGTATGGCAAAAATTCTTTTTATGGGAATGGTAGTGATTTTGAATTATATATTGGGTAAGAAAGTGGTTTTTGTTTCTGACAAAAAAGTATCTGTTGAAAATGAGATAGAAAGCTGGTGAAATAAAATGTCATATCAAACAGGTAATCTAGAAAAATATACATCAAGGAATCCATTGAAACGGGCATTGGTCTACCGATTAAATCATAAGATATTGTCAGTAGTTTCGAAAGTTTTGCAAGACCCGAGTAAGAGATATCGAATTTTAGATGCTGGATGCGGGGAAGGATTTATTTCCATGCTGCTTGTTAAAAAATTTCCAAATGCGATCGTAACAGGCATTGACCAATCACAAGAGGCATTGGAAATGGCACGTAGAATGCATCAAATAGTACGCTATCGGCAAGGGAGTATTTACAGGATGCCGTTTAGAAACCATTCTTTTGATTTGGTAATTTGTACAGAAGTACTAGAACATTTGGAAAGTCCCTATTTTGCATTGAAAGAATTAAATAGAGTAGTAAAAAGGGGGGGGGCAGTACTGCTGACAGTTCCAGCAGAGCCCTGGTTTTGTATGGGAAATTTTTTAGTAATGAAAAATGTAAGAAGATTTGGGAATCCAATTGATCATATAAATCATTGGACTTACAGAGGGTTTATAAAGTACATAAGGACGTTCCTTATAACCAGTAACTCTGGATGTATCTTAAAAGCATGGCCATGTTTTCCATGGTCTGTTGCCTTGTATCAAAAATTAATGCGCTGATACTATGCAGAAAGGCGGTAAACCATGATCAAAGCATTTATCTTCGACCTGGACAACACCCTCTATCCTTATGATGCCTGCAACCGCCACGCGGTCGAAGCGTTCCTTCGGGCCTGCATGCAGCTCTGCGGGCGGAGCAGGCAGGAATGCACTGCTTTATATGAACAGGCGAAAGCATATGTAAAAGCACGGCTGGGAAGCACCGCGGCCTGCCACAACCGGATGCTGTATGCGCAGCGGTTTTTGGAGCTTGCCGGGTTAAGGCCGGCAGAAAACGCATTAACCTTGTATAACGCGTATTGGGACACGTTCCTGGCGCGTATGGAACCGTATCCGTATGTGCCTGCGCTGTTTGCCATGCTGGCGGACAGGCAGATACGCATTGCCCTTTTGACGGATTTGACGTCGCAGATTCAGCACAGGAAAATAGAAAGGCTTGGAATCGGGCCGTTTGTCGACGTGCTTGTGACAAGCGAAGAAGCGGGCAGGGAAAAACCGGATCCTAACATGTTTGCGCTTGTTTTGGAAAAACTGGGGCTGGACGCGGCGCAGGCGGTTATGGTCGGGGACGATCAGAAAAAGGATATGGAAGGCGCCCGGATGGCAGGCATGCGGGGAATTTGGTTTACCTGTGAAAAACAAGGCAGTATGATAAAGGCATGCATGGAGGTGATAGACGGTGAAACGAAAGGATAATCCGCTGCGGTTAAAAGAAGTACTGCGGTTTCTTGTAGGCGGCGGGAGTGCGGTCGCGGCGGATTATGTGGTATATATGCTGCTTTTATCAGGCGGATGGCAGGTTTCGATGGCAAAGGCAGTATCTTATGTGTGCGGGGCGGCCGTTGGGTTTGTGATTAACAAGCAGTGGACGTTTGAAAGCCCCGGATTTTCCGGGATGGAGATCATGCGGTATATCCTGTTATATGCCGGGTCGGCGTGTGCCAATGCCGCTGTCAACGGGGGCGTTTTGGCTGTGGTGCCGGTACGGGGATTGGGTTTTTTGTGCGCGACGGCGTGCAGTACGGTCCTTAATTTTTTGGGGCAGAAATTTTTTGTATTCGCAAAAAAGGAACAAGGGGAGCAAAGGGGGTTAAAATGAAAGAAAAAACGAAATCTGGTATTTTGCTGTCGATTGTCGTACCATGCTTTAACGAAGCGGAAAATATACCGCTGCTGTTAAAACGGTTTGGACAGACGGTGCGGCGCGGGAATGTGGAAGTGCTGCTGGTAGATAACGGATCCACAGATCAAACGCCCCAGGTGCTGGAAGAACTGCTGCCGCGGTATCCGTTTGCAAGAAGTATCCGTGTCCCGAAAAACCAGGGCTATGGATATGGGATCGTACAGGGGCTTGGCGTCTGTCGGGGTGTGTTTATCGGTTGGACGCATGCGGATTTGCAGACTGATCCGGCGGATGTAATACGGGCGCTGCGGATCATTGAGAAATATCAGGGGAATGCGCGTTTGTTTATTAAGGGCCGGCGGAGAGGCAGGCCGATTGGCGATCGTTTTTTTACTGGCGGGATGGGCGTATTTGAGACCATTTACCTTGGGTCCAGGCTGTGGGATGTCAATGCCCAGCCAAATGTGTTTGCCCGGACATTTTTTGAGACATGGGAACAGCCGCCGAAAGATTTTGCGCTGGACTTATATGCGTTTTATATGGCGCGCAGACAGGGTTTGCAGGTAAAGCGGTTTCCGGTTGTTTTTGCAAAGCGCCAGCATGGTACGTCGCATTGGAACAGCGGCCTGCGGTCGCGATGGAAATTTATCAGACGTACGGTTTCTTTCAGCCGGAAATTAAAGAGAGGGGGAATCCGGTAATGGAGTATATTGTTCACAGGGTGAATACGATCGCGGAATTAAAAGAGGTGCCTACGGGATATGGGGTGGAGCTGGATGTAAGGGATGATCTGACAGGCAGGATTTATATGCAGCATGACCCTTTTACAGACGGTGAGGATTTTGAAGATTATTTAAAAGCGTTTCATCATGGGACGATGATTATAAATGTCAAGAGCGAACGGATTGAACACAAAGTTTTAAAGCTGCTTGCTGCCTATCCTGTACAACGGTATTTTTTTCTGGATTCTTCGTTTCCCATGATAAAGTTGTTATCCGATCTGGGAGAACACAGCCTGGCAGTCCGGTTTTCGGAATATGAGGGCATGGATACCCTGGAAGCCATGGCGGGAAGAGCGGAATGGGTATGGGTGGATACGTTTCAGAAGCTGCCGCTGCATGCCGGGGTGTTTGGCAGGATGCGGGAATTAGGTTACAAGGTCTGCCTTGTTTCACCGGAGCTGCAGGGACAGCCCGAAAAGCTTGCGCCGTATGCGCAGCAGCTTCGCAGGGAGGGGATTTTGCCGGATGCCGTGTGCTGTAAGGCGTATCAAATAGCGAAATGGGAGCGTTATTTGTAAACCAAGCGATTAGGGCCGATGGCTCACTGGTCCATCGGCCCTGCGTTTATGCGTCCGGCACTATCTTTTATATACGGTTTTCGATTTCATTCGTGATGGTACTGATAAAATCATTTAATGTCATTGTTACGGTTTTTGAGGTATCTCTGCTGCGGATCGAAACCGTACCGTTCCCGGCTTCCTTTTGACCGAGAATCACCATATATGGTACACGGTCAACGAACTGCGCTTCTCGGATCATATAGCCGATTTTCTCGTTACGGCTGTCCATTTCACAACGGATTTTAGCTTTTTGCAGTGCAGTATATACCTCATTTCCATAATCAGCACTCTTTTGTGACACAAGTAATACCTTAACCTGTATTGGAGCTAACCATACAGGGAATTTTCCTGCAAAATGTTCGGTAATAATTCCAATAAAGCGTTCGATTGACCCAAAACAAACACGGTGTATCATGATCGGACGCTGTTTTTTGCCGTTTTCATCAATATATTCCAGGCAAAAGTTTAGGGGCATTTGGAAATCAAGCTGTATCGTTCCGCATTGCCAAGTGCGTCCGAGCGAATCCTCCAAATGAAAATCTATTTTGGGACCGTAAAATGCGCCGTCGCCTTTGTTTATCATATATGGAAGATCAAGTATTTCAAGAGCCTGCTTCAAACCATTTGTAGCAGCTTCCCAATCTTCATCGCTTCCCATACTGTCATCTGGACGAGTAGAAAGTTCTATAAAATATTTGAAACCGAATTTACTGTAAACCTCGTTTATAAGATGAACTACATTCTCTACTTCGGTTGTAATTTGCTCTCTGCGCATAAAGATGTGGGCATCATCTTGTGTAAAACAACGAACACGGAATAAGCCATGTAAAGTTCCTTTTAATTCGTGGCGATGGACAAGTCCAAGTTCTCCGATCCGCAGCGGCAAATCACGGTAACTATGCGGCTGACTGCGATATACCAATGCACCACCGGGGCAGTTCATTGGCTTGACGCAGCAGGTATCTTCATCAATAACTGTGGAATACATATGGTTCTTGTAATGCTCCCAATGCCCGCTTGTTTCCCAAAGCTTCCTATTCATAATGATAGGCGTAGATACTTCGACATAATTTTCACGGGTATGAATATCCCGCCAATAATCAATCAAGGCGTTTTTTAAGGCCGTGCCTTTTGGCAGGAAAAATGGGAAGCCGGCTGCTTCATCGCTGAACATAAACAAACCCATTTCCTTTCCTATTTTTCTGTGGTCACGCTTCTTAGCTTCCTCAAAAAGTTTTCGGTATTCTTCAAGTTCCTGTTGCGAAAAGCAGGCGATACCCTTAATGCGTGTAAGCATTTTATTGTTCTTGTCGTTTTTCCAATACGCACCCGATTGCCCTGTGATCATAAAGGCTTTTAATGATTTTGTATAACAGAGATGTGGACCGACACACAGGTCAATATACTCGCCCTGTCTGTAAAAGCTGATTACCGCATTTTCGGGTAGATCACCAATATGTTCCACTTTATATTTTTCGCCCCGGCTTTCCATCACGGCAATCGCTTCTTCACGGGAAAGAGCAAAGGGTTTCACCGCAATATTTTCTTTGACTATTTTCTGCATCTCAGCTTCTATAGCCTGCAAATCACTGTCAGATAATTTGGTTTCTCCTAAATCAACATCGTAATAAAAACCTTGATCTGTGGCAGGTCCATAAGCAAAAATAGCGTGTGGAAATAGCCGTTTCACTGCCTGTGCCATAATATGAGCCGCTGTATGGCGTAAAATATGGCGTTCTTCTTCTTTGGGGCATTCGTTTACCGAACCGTTGTTGTAAATTACTTTCATTTTGCGTTCCTTTCATAAAACGTAACACTTATCTGAACTGTTACCAGAAAACATTCCTGTTGATAAAAACCAAGGTGCTACACTTGTGCCATCTTGTTTTTTATTATATGATAAAAGAGTCGTTTTCTCAATACGTCTGCGACAAGTGCTACAACAATCGTATTTTGTGACAGGAGATCACACTATGACACATCAAGAAAAGCAAAAAAAACAAAGCAAGGAGTGGATTGCCAGTGCCTTTTTCACACTTCTCAAAAACAAAGACTATACTGCCGTAACTGTATCAGAAATCGCTAAAAAAGCGGACCTCTCCAGACGAACTTTTTATAGGCTGTTTGATTGCAAGCAGGATATCATCGAATATATGTTTGAGGAAATATTCCCCGACTATATTTGTGCTGTAAAGGAACTGCCTGCTAAAAAAAGAGAGTATTTAGCAATCGCTGTCGTCGAGTTTGTGAACAAACATCTGGAGTTCTTTCGCTGCTTGAAAAGAAATCATTTAGACTATTTAATGATTGATTTCTTTGACAGCCATCTGGCAAATGGGCGCGACTGTATATGGGAACATCCATTTTCTGAAAATGACGAAGTAGAACAGGTTTTTCTAATGACAATAAGCATTGAACACTATAATATTATCCGCCTGTGGCTTGCACTTTACGATAAAAAAACGCCAGAAGAAATGTCAAAACTCATATCAGACGCTCTTGCATTATTTAGCCGCTTTCAATAACATACACTGGTTAACAAATAATAAACGGCTGCGTTTTTTACCGTTTCGAGTGATTCCGCAAAAGTTATGGCAGTCAAAAAGTTTCAAAAAGCACGCATACTTCCCGTCCCGTCACATAAAGTATAGAAAGTATATGTTTGCCAGGAAGGACAGGGAGGATGGAGCAGTACAATTTATACAGGGATATACAGGCAAGGACAAACGGAGAAATCTATCTCGGGGTAGTGGGCGCTGTGCGTACCGGAAAATCAACCTTTATCAAACGCTTTATGGAGCAGATGGTAATTCCTAATATAGAAGATGAAAATGTCCGGGCAAGGACACGGGATGAGCTGCCGCAGTCGGCGCAGGGAAAGACGATTATGACGACAGAGCCGAAATTTATCCCAAAGGATGCGGCGCAAATCCGTCTGTCGGATGATATCCAGGTAAAGATGCGTCTGATAGACTGCGTAGGCTATATGGTGGAGGGGGCCAGCGGGCATCTGGAAAACGGCGTCGAGCGTATGGTCAAAACGCCGTGGTCGGAACAGGAAATCCCGTTTTCACAGGCTGCGGAAACGGGGACACGCAAGGTGATTAAAGATCATGCCACGATTGGCATCGTAATTACAACGGACGGTTCGGTTACGGAAATCCCGGCGGCGAATTATCAAAAGCCGACGCAGGAGACGGTGAATGAGCTGAAAAAAAGCGGGAAGCCGTTTTTAATGCTCTTAAATTCGGCAAAACCATATGGGGAGGAAGCACGCCAGACGGCGCAGCAAATGGAAGCGCAGTATGGGGTCGGTGTGATGCCTGTGAATTGCGAGCAGTTACGCAGGGAAGATGTCAATCATATTTTGGAGCGTATTTTATATGAATTTCCGGTTGTGCGCATGAATTTTTATCTGCCCAAGTGGGTGGATTTGCTGGCGGGGGACCGTCCGGTGAAAAAGAATGTGATTGAAAACGCAAAAAAAATTCTGCAGGATATTACGTATGTGAAAGACGCCAGAAATTATGAATTTCATCCAGAAGGGGAGTATCTGGAAAAAATAAAACTGGAACAGCTCGACCTTTCCGACGGCACGGCGGAAATCCGTATGGAAGTGGCGCAGAAATATTATTATGAGAATATTTCAGAGCTGACGGGCGTGAAAGTAAGCGGGGAATATGAAATGATCCGCCTGATTCGGGAAATGGCGGATAAGAAAAAAGAATATGACAAGGTAGCGGACGCGATGCAGTCCGTACGTATGAAAGGATACGGGGTAGTCCTGCCGCAGTTGTCGGATATTGCGCTGGACGAACCGGAAGTGATTAAACACGGCAGCCAATACGGGGTAAAAATCCGGGCTTCCTCGCCGTCGATCCATATGATCCGCGCCAATATCGAGACGGAGGTTGCGCCGATTGTCGGGAGCGAGGAGCAGGCACAGGGATTGAAAGATTACATAAAGGAAGGGCAAAATTCTTCCGAGGGCGTTTGGAGCACAAATATTTTCGGCAAGACGATCGGCGAACTGATGGAGGACGGGATCAGCCATAAAATTTCTATGATGGATGATGAAAGCCAGATGAAGCTGCAGGATACGATGCAGAAGATTGTGAATGATTCCAACGGGGGGATGGTGTGCATTATTATTTGATTCGGGGGGTACTGAAAAAGCCATTTGCGGCAGTATAATTGGATACCCGGTGCCGGTAACACCGGGTATCTTTTAATGATCACAGGCCATAAATATATCTGCTAAAGAAATCATGAGATCATGATAGAGGGGTGTTCACTGGAATGGCATGTTTGCAAATGGTGTTCTGCGATCTGCATCAGTTCCCGTTCGCTTTCCAAGTCGGACTGGTAAGGATAGGATGCGGCGCATGCCGTAAACTGTTTTTGGATTTTTGCGGCTTTTTCCATATCATGTTCGTAAAGCAGCGCAAGGGCGTAGCGGGTGCGCAGGATGGACGGGAATTTTTTCAGCTGTTTCATGAATTTTTTCTGTTCTTTGGTCAGAAGTTCTGCGATCAAAGGTTCTCCGGTCACAGGTTTTTCCATCAGGGGATCTTTGGTCTGGTTTGTGCTGCTGATTAGTTCGCAGAAAATCCGGTCACAGATAAGCATCTTTTTATGCAGTTCCATAACGGCTGCTTGCTTTATGGAAAACAGCCAGTCCATTTGTTTGATTGCGCCTGCGAAATTATGGGCATCCATTTCGCGGTTTACGCAAAAAACCGCGATGACCGCGCACATGCTGTTTTGCATTTCTTCCTCTGTGGGCAGGCGGAACCATTCGTCCGGCATATCTTTTAAGCGGATCCCTTTGGCGTTTTGTTCATTTACTTTAAGCTGGATCCCAAAAGAACGGCGCGCGGCGGGGGTTCGGCTGATGGACATAGCGTTGAAGCCGTCGTTATCAACCGAACCGACGTGCAGCGGGATGCCGTTTGTCAGAGCGAAGCCAAGCCCGTATATACCCATCATTGCAAAGAAAAGCGCCGGAAAGGAAACGCGCCCGCACAGGTTCCATGCGGTCAAGCAAACAGGAACGGTAATTAGGTTGGACAGTGCGCCGCCAAAATTGTAAAGGAAATAGGGAAAATGTTCGGTGTCGTCCAAATCCGGGGGACACATCAGGCATTGCCCGCCGGTTCCGGCAATGGATAGTCTGCTGAATTTTAATGTTCCGTTTTCTTTGAACCACATCAGGCTGCCGATGCGGAAAGAACAGAAGCGGTAACCGGTGATAAGGCCGCATACCAGATGCCCGGCTTCATGCAGGATGATTTGTAGGAACATGGCCGCATACATGGCCGCGATTAGGAAACAAAAATAAAATATGTATTCTCCTATGGATAGGGCGCCGTTTTTTAAGGAAAGCAAAAAACGTGCGATCAAAACGCCGCAGCCTGCGCCGATTAGTAAAAACAGCAGGCTAATTACATAGGTTCCGATTTTTTTCTTTTTTTTGTTCAATTGGGCAAGTCCTTTCTGTATACGTTTGCGCACCGTGCGGCGCTGTTTTTAGGAACGGTAAGGAAATAATAGGATAAAGCTGCGAGGGGTTTTTCTTCGAGAAGCGACATGCAAAAATCAGGCGCACAGCGGGCTATGTAGCTGGTTTTTGCGTGGTGCTGTCGGAGAAAAAGACAAGTTTGATTGATTATTTGCTTACCGTTCCTTAGTATACCATAAAAATTGTGTGATGTGTGAAATTATTTTTTCACCAGATAAACAGGGCTA
>CAJUIH010000032.1:0-5576 GCA_910586045.1 uncultured Eubacterium sp. | reverse complement strand
CAGGTATGGTTTTTGCATATATAATACGTGGTGCGCTCATCCAGCCGCTTATATTCTGCCGACGGCTCCGCCAGGATCCGGACATCCGCATAAAGCGGCAGGCGCGGCAGGATCTTGTCCGCGGTATCCTGCTTTGACAATACGACTGTGATTTTTTGGGGCGGGTCGCGGTAAAACAGCAGCGCGGTTAAAAACATGCCGTATCCGGACGGATACCTGGCGGCTTCAGCGGTCAGGAAAGCAATCTGTTTTTCCGCGGCTTTGCGGTAATAGGACTCGGCTGCGGTAAGCTGGGAAAGGCGGACCAGGCAATAGGCCATCACGGAGTTTCCGCTTGGCAGGGCGCCGTCGTAGCTTTCTTTGGGCTGCATGATCAGGGTGTCGTTTTGCGTGCCGTATAAAAAGAAGCCGCCGTTTTTGTCGCCAAACTGTCGGATGGCTTCCTGACAGTACAATTCGGCGCGTTTTAAATACCCGGGTTTGCCGCAGACTTCATAAAGGGTCAAAAGCGCTGCAATTTCATAAGCATAATCATCCAAAAATCCGGCCGAGGAATGTACGCCGCCGCGGCAGCCTGCGTACAGGCTGTTTGTGTCCGTCAGGTTCCGGTCGATAAATGCCTGTGCTTCTTGTGCAGCCAATAAATAGCGCCGGATACCTGTGACGCGGTACAAAACAGCCAGCGCAAGGATCATCAGGCCGTTCCAGGCAGTCAGAATTTTATCGTCGACGTGCAGGCTGGTACGGGATTTGCGGTAATTATAGAGCAGTTCGCGCTCTTTTGCAAATGCGTCGGAAATGGGGTTTTCATTCAGCAGGTTTAGGATTGTTTTCCCCTCAAAATTCCCTTTCTCGGTAACGCCATAATAACGGCAAAAGGCGGCGGCGCGTTCGGACCCTAAGACCTGATGGATTTCTGTCTGGCTCCAAACGTAAAACCGCCCTTCCCCTCCTTCGCTGTCCGCATCCTGCGCGGAATAAAAGGCTCCGTCTTTTGCGGTCATTTCCCGCAGCACATAAGAAGCGGTCTGCTGTGCCGTAAGCAGGAAATCTTTACGTCCGCACGCTTTATAGGCGGCGCAGTAGGCGGTAATCAGCAGGGCATTGTCATACAGCATTTTTTCAAAGTGCGGCACGAGGTAGCGCGCGTCTGTGGAATACCGGGAAAACCCAAAGCCGATGTGGTCAAACAGCCCGCCGCGGCGCATTTGTTCGAGTGTAACGGCAGCCTGGGTAAGCGTGCCGGGCTGGCAGGCTGGATCCGGCTCGGAACGGCTGTTTTGCTGAGCCGCATATAATAACAGAAAAAGAAGGTTATGCGGCAGCGGAAATTTCGGCGCGCCGCCAAATCCGCCGTTTACCGGATCAAAGCTTTGCGTGAATAATTCGACGGCCTGTTCGGGCAGGCGGACTGCGGCCTGCAGCAGGTCTTCCCGGCCGGATTTGTCTTTTTTGTGCTCGCCGCTAGGGCGGAACGCGGCCAGAATCTGATCCGCGGATTCATATAATTTTTCGCGCGCCCGTTTCCATTGCGAAGCGACAGCCAGCAGCAGGTCTGGGAATCCGATGCTGCCGTTTTGGGTTTCAGGCGGAAAATAGGTGCCTGCAAAAAACGGTTTCTGCTGCGGCGTCATAAAGATACTCATCGGCCATCCGCCGCTGCCGGTAAATGCCTGACAGACTGCCATATAAACGCTGTCGATGTCCGGGCGCTCTTCCCGGTCGACTTTGATAGAAATAAAAGATTGATTTAATATCTGCGCAATTTTTGGGTTTTCAAAACTTTCATGCGCCATGACATGGCACCAATGGCAGGTGCTGTAGCCGATGCTTAGAAAAATCGGCTTGTCTTCCCGCTGCGCCGTTTCAAACGCTTCTTGGGACCATGGAAACCAGTTTACGGGATTTTGTGCGTGCTGTAATAGGTAGGGGCTGCTTTGTCCGGTTAATCGATTGCTCATGTGGGTGCCTCCGTTTGTTTCAATAAAAGATTTTGATTTGTTTTTGTTAGTTTGTATGGATGAGAGGAGATTTATACGTGCGGCCGGT
This sequence comes from uncultured Eubacterium sp., assembly GCA_910586045.1. Taxonomy (GTDB): domain Bacteria; phylum Bacillota; class Clostridia; order Lachnospirales; family Lachnospiraceae; genus Eubacterium_J. The sequence goes on along the minus strand of CAJUIH010000032.1, from coordinate 3,527 downwards.
GGGCTGGGGCTTTTGTTTTTTTATGATGAAATGATCGAGTCAAATCAGTTTAAGATCGAGTCATAATTGTGTGAAATACGATTGGCATGATGGATACGATTTGTTATAATGGGAACAGATGATCTACATGGAGGAGGGTGCGTTATGAGAGTGATACAAATCGTTTTTAGTCCAACCGGAGGAACCAGGCAGGTTGCGAAAACCATTACCTCACAGTGGGACTTTCCTGCTGATGAAATTGATTTGACGAATGCGCTGAATGATTTTTCTGCGTTTGTATTTGCACAGGACGACGTTGCGGTTCTTTCTGTCCCGTCGTACGGCGGGCGGGTACCAGCCCTTGCAGCCGAAAGAATCAAAAAAATCCACGGAAACGGAACCCGCTGCATCATTGTATGTGTGTATGGCAACCGCGCCTATGAAGATACGCTGATCGAATTAAACGATCTTGCAAAGCAAAGCGGATTCCATGTGACTGCCGCGGTTGGGGCAGTTGCCGAGCATTCTATCATGCATCAGTATGCCGCCGGCAGGCCTGACCAGCAGGATTAACGGGAATTGCAAAACTTTGGAGAAAAAATTCTTTATAAGATGCAGGATGCGGACGTTACTTGCGAATTGCAGATCCCAGGCAACCGTCCCTATAAAAAACCCGGGGGAGTGGGTCTTGTTCCAAAAGCAGACAAGCGCTGCAGCGGCTGTGGGCTGTGTGCTGAAAATTGTCCGGCACAGGCAATCAGCAGAAAAAACCTGAAAACGGCAGACAGCGGGAAGTGCATTTCCTGTATGCGGTGCGTAGCAAAATGTCCAAATTCTGCCCGTAAAGTAAACGGGGCTATGGTGTCCATTGCGGCGCGGGCGATTAGACAAGCTTGTTTGGAAAGAAAGGGCAATGAGCTTTATATTTAAATGCTAAAATTGCCATAGGCAAAAAAGAGATAGCAAGTCCATGAGGACAAAGAATGAAATCCCCGAACCGTGTTGCAGCACAGTCCGGGGATTCTTTTTTTCTTTTATACTGGCAAAGCACCCGGTAGGTTATTTGCTGTCCTCTGAACCTTTGCTGTTTAGCCGTTTGTTGATGTAGTGACCAACCACACCAGCCATGACAGCAATAATAAAAGAAACCACGACTTCCATAAAGGACACATCTCGCTATTGCCAGGTATTGGTAGGACAACACTGCTAATAAAACGTATTTTATGGATATCGGCAATGATGATATTCTTTTGCCATAACCATAAGGGAATAACGAACTGACCAAATAATGGGATGGAAATTAGGGAGTCTTCGTTCATGCGTTTATTCTGGGATCATCAAACATTTAAGTTGATGTTGTATACATATTGTAGTAAAATATTAAAAAAAGAAAGAGGGTTATCATATGGCAGTTACTACACCAACACAGATCAGAATAGAAGAAAACACAAAAAAACAAGCTGTAGAACTCTTAGAAGGCTTAGGACTTAACCTATCCGATGCAGTGAACATGTTCCTTAGACAAGTGATTTTGCAGAATGGAATACCTTTTGAGGTAAAGTATCCTGAGATTAAGTCAGAAGTGATTGAGGCTATGGAGGAAGCAAAGAGAATTAGCAGAGATCCCAATACAAAACGATATAGTAGTTTTTCAGAAGCGTTGGAGGATATGGACTTATGAAATATGAATTAGTGCTGTCCGGGAAATTTAAGAAAGGTTTAAAATCTGCTAAAAAGCGTGGACTTGATATTTTATTATTGGATTCTATTGTAGATAAATTACTTCAAGGGATACCCTTAGAGGAAAAATATCAAGACCATCCATTAAAAGGAAATTGGGATGGATTCAGAGAATGCCATATACAGCCTAATTGGTTGTTAATATATCTTATTGAAGATGATATATTGATATTAACACTTGTTGATACTGGAACGCATGCGGATTTGTTTAAGAAATAATTGAATAAGTTTACAACTATAAAAGGCACTAACGGATATTTTTGTTAATGCCTTTTTTAGTTATAAATGCATAAGAAAGCGAGGCGTTTATGCTGCGTAATGATGATGGGAATAGTTTGTTCTGGGCAAAGTTCCACGGTAAACGCATGGTTGTGATTTTTCACAAAATTTTCAATGTATACAAAATATTAAAATTCCCTTAATGCATTTTTCAGCTTCAAAAAGTAAAAATAACAACTTTTTAACTGTGAAAAATCAAATTTGAACAGGAAAAAATTGTGCATTTTGTATAGACATGCGTTTACCGTGGGCAAAGTTCAAAAAATACTTCCATTTTCCACTCTTCTATGTTAAAATAACCTTATCTTTTTTGTATCTGCAAGGTACGCATCCGGTACCTGCATCAGCCGAAACCGGACGCCCAAATCCGGCTTATTCAGCGGCCAATCTCCAAATCCCCGCAAAATCCATAGAATCAGGAGGAATTATTTGTATAGTAATGTAGCAACAGCGATTATCCGCGGAATCAGCAGCATTCCGGTACGGGTAGAAGCGGATGTAAGCAATGGGATGCCGATGTTTGAAATGGTCGGTTTCCTTGCCTCAGAAGTAAAAGAAGCCAGAGAGCGGGTCCGTACCGCGTTGCGCAATATCGGCTATATGCTGCCGGCCAAACGGATTACAGTCAACCTTTCTCCGGCAAATATTAAAAAAACAGGATCCGGTTTTGATCTGCCGGTCGCCGTAGCGATCCTTTCGGCACTGGGCATTGTCCATAATGATTTTCTTTCCTGTACGCTGATTGTCGGAGAAATCGGCTTAGACGGCAGGATCCAGCCCGTGCAGGGGATTCTGCCGATGGTAGCGGACGCCGGGGCGCACGGCTTTACGCACTGTATGGTGCCTTATGAAAACCGTGTAGAAGCCGGTATGATCAAAGATATTGCGATTGCTCCGGTAAAAAATATGGAACAGGCTGTCGCCGTTTTAAATGGAACCGCCCCGTTTGGCAGCGTACCGGAATCATTCGCACAGGCGTCGGAGCAGGAAAAATGCCCGCAGACGGACGAGCGGGATACACGGGGCGGCACATGGAACGAAACGGAGCGGGCTACGGATTTTTCGCAGATCAACGGCCAGCATTTTGTGCGGCGTGCCAGTGAAGTGGCGGCGGCAGGCATGCATAATCTTTTGATGATTGGCCCGCCCGGTGCCGGCAAGACGATGATCGCCAGGTGTATTCCGACCATTTTGCCGCCGCTTAGCGCAAAAGAGCGGTTAGAGCTTGCCAAGATCTACAGCGTAAGCGGGATGCTTATGCAGGATGAACAGGCCGTATACCGCCGCCCGTTTCGCAGCCCGCACCATACGATTACGCCCCAGGGCCTGACAGGAGGGGGGATGGCGCCGAAACCGGGAGAGATTTCGCTCGCGCATAAGGGCGTGCTGTTTTTGGATGAATTGGCGGAGTTTCAAAAATCTACGCTGGAGCTGCTGCGCCAGCCGATGGAAGAAAAACAGATCCATATCGCGCGGGTGCAGTGTAGCTGCAGCTATCCGGCGGATTTTATGCTTGTGGCGGCCACAAA
>CAJUIH010000031.1 GCA_910586045.1 uncultured Eubacterium sp. | reverse complement strand
GCCCGCCGTTTATCGGGTTTATTGTGCAGTATTCAATCACCGAATATATAGATACAGATGAATACAAACGCAGGACACAAAAGCATATAGAGAAAATATCATTCAGTAATAAGAAAATGGATCATCTCATAAATGGAATACTGGAACTTGTGGCAGAGTTTGAGCAGGAAAACTTGAAAGATCATATCCGGCTTGCATTTGAATTAATCCGTGGATTGTGCTATATTAATAGATACAAAAGAGGAAGCAATCGCCTACAAAGTAGTAGACCTCCAGTAGCAGTAAAGCCTACTTTCACCGGGCAAGTGACAAATGCATAAAACCATATATCGCCGATGAGTCTATGGAAAATTGATTGCAGGAAGTCTACTTTGTACTATGGGGAGCGGTACAACGGCAGATAGAACGCTGTTTTTAATAAGAAAGAAAAAAAGCGAACGGAGGATAGGATGCATGCGCAGTCTTTCCATTCTGGTGATAGAAGATGATGCGGATTTAAGGGAAGGCCTGGTATTTTCGTTTTCCAGTGAAGGAAATACAGTGGTGGGGGTTGGTACAAAAAAGGAAGGGGATCGGGAAATCGGCCGCGGAGTCTATGATCTTGTGCTTTTGGACTGCAATCTGCCCGACGCCAGCGGGTTTGAATTTTGCAGGCAAGTGCGCAGGTACAGTAATATACCGATGATCATGCTCACTGCCAGAGATTCGGAAATGGATGAAATCCAGGCTTTGGAACTGGGGGTTAATGACTATCTGTCCAAACCGTTTTCACTAGGGGTGCTGAAAGCGAGGATCAAACGCATGATGCGGGCGCAGGAAGAACAGACGCTGCTTTGTTCGGGTACATGGGCAGTTGACCGGAATACATGCAGGGTGTATCAAAATGGCACAGAGGTCTTTTTCAGCAGGCTGGAGTATAAATTGCTGCTGTATATGATGGAAAATAAAAATCATGTGCTGTCCAAGGAGCAGATTTTGGAGCATGTATGGGATCGTGACGGAAGATATGTGGACAATAATACGGTCTCTGTTACGATCAGCCGCCTGCGTGCAAAAGTCGAGGAAGACGCTGCCAATCCCATGTATATCCGTACCGTGCATGGAATTGGATATTTATGGAAGGAAGTATAATATGTGGTATCAATGGGTATTGGGATGTATCATGGCGCTGTGTCTGGCGGCGGGTTACTGCTGTTATTGGAAACGGCGGCTGTTCGTCATGGTAGACCGGCTGCTGGATCAGGTGCTAAACCGGGAGCCGATTTTGGATTCGGATGTAAAAGAGGGGGAATTTTCCGCGCTTGTCAGTAAAATCATACGGGTGCAGCGCGTGCTGGATGGGTATGCCGCACAGGCGGAGACGGAAAAAGAGCAGATCAAGCGCCTGGTTTCCGATATGTCCCACCAGCTTAAAACGCCGCTTGCAAATCTGGCAGTTTATACTGAGATTTTGAGCGGGGCAGAGGTGCCTGCGGCAAAGAGGGATGCGTTTGCGGAAAAGATGTGCAAACAGGTGGATAAATTAAACTGGATGGTAGGGTCACTGTCTAAGATGATTAAACTGGAACGCGGCATAACTTTGTTTGCGATGACAGAACTGCCGCTTAGGCAAACGATCATGGATGCGGTTGACTGTGTGTATGAAAAGTCGGAGAAAAAAGGAATCCGGCTTTTTTTGGAACCATTTGAAGACCGTCTGCTGTTTCATAACCGGAAATGGACAGTCGAGGTATTGGTCAATTTGCTTGAAAACGCGGTCAAATATACAAATGAGGGAGGCTTGGTACAGATTCGTGTCTGTCCGTATGAGATTTATACGGAGATTCAAATTGCGGATAATGGGAGAGGGATCCGAAAAGAAGAGTTAACAGAAATATTTCAGCGGTTTTACCGGAGCAGGGATGTGGAAAACATGGAAGGCTCCGGTCTTGGTTTGTATTTGTCCCGTTTGATTCTGGAAAAAGAGAAAGGGTATCTGACGGTCGCATCCACATACGGCGAAAGCAGCTGCTTTTCCGTGTTCTTACAAAACTGTAAGAAGTAAATGCCGCTTTGTAAAGAAACTGCAAGATTTGGCGGTTATACTTTGTATGGAACTGTTACAGGGAAGCCAGAGCCTGTGGTATATCGAACACGAAAGGAGCGGGGGACATATGCATATTTTGGAATTGCGGCATGTCGGCAAGGTTTATGGGAAAAATGAAAATCAGGTACATGCGCTGCACGATGTGAATATGAGGATAGAGGAAGGGGGATTTCATGCGATTGTAGGAACATCCGGTTCTGGAAAATCTACGCTGCTGCACTTGATCGGGGGACTGGATGTGCCGACAAACGGAAAGATTTTAGTCAAAGGGAAAGAGATTGCGTGCATGTCTCAAAAAGAACTGACGATTTTTCGGCGGAGAAATATTGGGTTTGTGTTTCAAAATTACAGTCTTATGCCGGTTTTGAACGTATATGATAATGTGGCGCTTCCCATTACGTTTGACCGGGGAAAGCAGATCAATCACAACTATATCAGGGAGCTTTTGGAAGAACTGGGTATTTGGGAAAAACGCAGGAAATACCCGCACGAATTGTCGGGAGGGCAGCAGCAGAGGGTAGCAATTGCAAGGGCGTTGGTGCATAAACCAGCGATCCTGCTTGCGGATGAACCGACGGGAAACCTGGACTCTGCCACTACGGTGGAGGTGATCGGGCTTTTACGGGCAAGCTGTAGAAAATACAGGCAGACGATCTTGATGGTGACGCATAATGAAGCGATTGCACAGACCTGCGACCGGATTTTTCATATGGAGGACGGCAGGCTTTTGGACAGCAGGCAGAAGTTATTTCCTGGGAAAGGCGGTGATGGCGTATGCTGAAGCTGGCATGGAATTACATGCGGTATTATAAAAGCCAGACCTTTGCCATATTTTGCAGTATCCTGCTGACAGCGGTACTGCTTGCGGGAGTCAGTTCCCTGTTATACAGCAGCGAGAAAAACGATTTGGCTGACAGCAGGCAGGCGTATGGGGACTGGCATTATTATTTGGAAGCGGACAGTGAAATCTTTCGTACGGTGCAAAGCGGGGATACAGGAGATGGATATACGCTGGAAAAATGCGGGAAAATAGAGATTCGGGATCAGACAGAGGATCCGTTTGTGGTCCGTATGCTGTACGCGGATGAAACGTATCTGCGGATGATGCACAGGGATCTTCAAAAAGGGATGCTTCCGGCCGGGGCAGATGAAATCGTAGCGGATCGTTATGTGCTGTCGAATCTGGGATTTTCCGGACGTTTGGGTGATTTTGTATCGGTGGGCGAATACCGTTTCCGCGTGTCTGGCATTTTGCGTACCACTTCGTGGTCTGACCGCGACGCTATGGAAATTTTTGTTTCCGATGCGTTTCGGGGAACGTTCAAACAAAAATATGTATATCTCCGGTTCCGGGAAGAACGGCGGTTATATAAACAGTTAGACGCGTTTATGAACGAGAACCGGCTTTCCTATGATACATGTACGGCAAATGATGAGGTAGTGCGGTATTTGGGCGGAGAAAAACCGGAGCGGATTTTGGATATCGTGAAATTTGGCCTGACACAGAAAGAGGGGAATTTTACTTATATCATACTCAAGCTGCAAAGCGATTATCATTTGGCGTATCATGGGATGATCGCGCTGCTGTGCCTGTTCAGTTTTCTTGTCGTGTATAGTGTATATTCGATTTCGGCTGCGAAGCGGACTTCTGCATATGGAATCTTGCTGACGCTGGGGATCAGCGGGAAGCGGATTGCCGGGACTATGATTTTGGAACTTTGGATTTTATTTTTGGCGGGCTATCCGGCAGGATGCCTGGCCGGAAATTATTTTCTGAAATATGCGTACGAAAAAACCAAAGCCGCGGCATTTTTTATAAACGGATCAGCGGTAAGGACCGGATTTGCTGTGCTGCCGGTGCTGTTTGCGGCAGCGGCATGTGCAACCATGCGTTCGTTAAAGAAACAGACCTTAAAACAGGTGATGGACGCAGATACCGCATTCGCGGGAAATCGAAAAATCTACGCATGCAGACACCGCAACCTGGCGGGTGTCGTGGTACAGAAGTTTTTGTTTGCGAATAAACGGAAAGTATGCGGCATTTTATTGTCGCTGTCTGTCGGAGGGGGGATCTTTTTTTGTGCGGCTTATATGGTGGAGAATCTAAAAATCCATGCGCAGCTTTCTATGAAATCGGACGACGGACTTGGCTCGGAGTACCGGATTTCTTTAAAATCCAAGTCGCTTGCCGATGTGATTCCCAATGCAGCCGTGCAGGAAATCCGGGATTTGCCGGGGACGGAGCATGTATCTGCCGTGAAGTATCTGCTTGGAGAATTGCGGCTTTCACAGGACGAATTTTTGTCTCACGCGGACTGGACCCATTATTTTGATGAAGTAAACCAGGATGCTGATTTTTTGGAGCGTTTTGGCGGGATCTGCCGCCAAAAAGAGGATGGTACGTATGGGATTAAATATAATGTCTATGGCTACGACGACGATTTGCTTGGCCAGTTGCGGGATTTTATTTTGGAAGGAGAAATCGTGCCGGAAGATCTGCGCAGAGGGAACCAGATCATTTTAAAAGCCAATATGGACGGGCAGGGGAATTATGATTGTTATGGGAAAAAACCGGGAGATACAGTCACTTTGCGCGTACCGAAACGGACGGCGTATACAAAGGAAGGGATGAGATTTGAGGCTGGAGAAGACCAGTATATGGAACAAACGTTTCAAATTGCCGCAATTGTACGACGGCCGCTGGCACAGGAAGAAGGCTTTCTGCATACAGGGCCATGGGCATCGCCGCAGTGCGTGATTATGACAGATACCCAGATGGAAAACAATTTTCAGATTACGGACTACAATTTTATCCTTGCGTCACCGGCGGCTGATGCGGATCCTGTGGAAGTAAGCAGCCGGATCTTACAGATCATTCAGGATGTGCCAAGAGCGGTATTGCAGGATTTTACGTCGCAGATTGCGGCACGGCAAAGCTATCTGCGGCGGCAGCAGTTGTTCTTTTCAGCCATTGCGTTTATTTTACTGGCAATCAGCCTGTTTCATATGATCAACAGTATGCATTATTTTATTTTGTCGCGCAGGCGGGAATTTGGGATTATGCGGGCCATGGGGATCACAAAGATCCGGTTTTACCGGATGATTGTAAAAATCGGTCTTTGGTATGGGGTCTGTACGGACGCGGTCTTGTTTTTGCTGTTCCATCTTGTACTGCGCCGGGGGATGGATTATTACATGGTACATGTCGTGCAGTTTTTGCATGTAACGGCAGGGGTGCCGATCGGCTTATTTTGGGGCATGATGCTGTTGAATGTCATTCTTGCGCTGGCGGCTGTTATGGTTCCGGCACATAAACTGTTAAAACAAGGACTGATCGAAGAGATCCGTTTTGGCGGATAATTTTGGCTGTACAAGAAAGGGTAAGTATGATATGGTATACGTCGGAAACATAAAGGCTAAACAGTGCAAACAGGAAAGGCAGAACGCATGGAAAAGGAGGAATCAGCATGCAGTATTTATACAAGACGAAAAATACCTGCTCGACAGAAATCCGGTTAAATATCGAAGGCGATGTGGTCACGGATGTATCATTTACCGGAGGGTGCAACGGTAATCTGAAAGCGATCCCGGCGCTGGTAAATGGGCTGACAGTGGATCAGATTGAGAAGAAGCTTTCGGGCATTACCTGCGGGAATAAACAGACATCCTGCGGAGACCAGTTGGCGAAAGCCTGCAGGGCGGCGTTTGAAGAGCAGCAGAAGTGCGCAGGGGCGGTATAACGGAAAATTTTATTTGGTGTGATCGATCCTCTAACCGTATGAGACACGGTTGGAGGATTTTTTTGTAAAAACAGTTGACAAACTGCTTCACTGGTGCTATGGTTAATTACATAAGTAATGAACCAATAAACTAACGAACCGAAAGGGGGTCAGTATGTTTGAATGAAATGCTAAACCAGCAAAAATCAATCTATCTGCAAATCAGTGAAATGATTGAAAATGATATTTTGCGGGATGTTTTGCTGGAAAATGAAAAAATACCCAGCACAAACGAGCTGGCGAAGTTTTTTAAGATTAATCCGGCTACCGCGGCAAAAGGCATTAATCTGCTTGTAGAAGAAGGTATTTTGTATAAGAAAAGGGGAATCGGTATGTTTGTAGCGGAACGGGCAAAACAGGAAATTAAAGAGAAACGCAGGAATGCTTTTTATGAAAATTTTATCAAAGCACTGTTGACCGAAGCGTCCAGTCTGGGAATCAGCAAACAGGAATTGGTGGAAATGATTGACCGCGCGGAATAAATTTTTGAAGTACCGGATGGTACGGAACGGAGGAGTTTATGAGTCTCATTTGTAAAAATCTCAATAAAACATACAATAAGACCACAGTATTAAAAGAGATTAATCTGGAAATTGAACAGGGCAAAATATATGGATTAATTGGGAGAAACGGCGCCGGAAAAACAACGCTGTTATCCATTCTGACGGCGCAGAATCCGGCAACGAGCGGATCGGTGACCTATCACGGGATGCAGGTATGGGAAAATCAGGCTGTCTTGGACCACCTGTGTTTTTCGAGGGAATTAAATCCGGTTACGGCAAGCGGGCCGAATACGATGAAAGTAAAAGAATATTTAAGGACGGCGTCTGTATTTTATCCCAATTGGGATAAGCAGATGGCAGACGAATTGATCAAATTATTTCATCTGGATATAAAAAAGAAAATATCCAAGCTGTCAAAAGGTATGATGAGTATGGTAACCATTATTGTTGCGCTGGCCAGCAAAGCGGATATTACGATTATGGATGAACCGGTCGCGGGTTTGGACGTCGTAGCGAGGGAACAGTTTTACCGGCTTGTGATTGACGAATATGCACGCAGCGGCAGAACTTTTGTGATATCTACGCATATTATCGAGGAAGCGGCGGATTTATTTGAAGAAGTTGTTATATTAAAAGACGGCTGTATTTTATGCAAAGAAAATACACAGGATCTGCTGTCTCGTTCGATGCATATAAGCGGAAACGCTGCGGATGTGGACGCGGCGTGCGCGGGCCTGCAAATATTGAACAGCCAGCATATGGGACGCAGCAAAGGAGTGACGGTTGTGCTGCGTGATGGGCAAAAGCTGGCGGAAGGGTATGATATTACAGTGCAGCCGGTCAGCCTGCAGGAATTGTTTCTGGCCTATTGCGGGGAGGAGGGACCGGTCGCATGAAAAAAAGCGGGATAACGCGTGCATTGCGGTATTTTATTGGAATTGGAGAACAGTATGTACTGTGCGCAGCCGGCTTAGGCGCTGCTATGACCATTTATATGTGGCTGATTAACAGTTCCGCCAGTTTTTCGGATATGCTGACGTCGATCCCGGGCAGTATCCTGTTTATAGCGGGGACGATCCTGTATGTTACCGGGGTGTCTGTGGTGCAGCAATGCTATTCCCTGCTGATTTCCATGGGGTGCAGAAGACGCAATGTATTCGCGGGTAATCTGGTTATGGATTTGCTGTACATCGCGCAGTGCATTATTTTGTATGAGGTTTTGGAACGAATATTCAATCCGCGCCATCAGCCGGTCAGTGCGCTGTTTGTGCTTGCCGTGTATCTATTGGTGGAAGCTTTTGGGAAGCTGTCCGGTATTGTAGTTGTGAAGTTTGGGAAGCTGTCCAGAATGGTTTTCTTTGGAGCGACAGTGGGCATAGCCATAAGTGCGGCGGTTTATTTCAGCCTGTCCGGCGGTGCGGATATACAGATCTGGGCCGATGAGCTGACGGGCAAAGATGCCCTGCTGGTGCAGTGGGTGCTGGCAGGCGCGGCAGCGGCGTGTTGTGCGGGATCCTATGTGTTTTTATGGCGGTTGTTAAAAAATTATGAAGTCAGAATTTAACAAAAAATAACTGGAATGAGAAAGCATGTGGGCCAAAGCGGCCGGGACGGAGGGAAAGTGTATGAGGGAATTAAAAAAACAGGCGGTTTTAAGATGGGATGAATTGGCTTTTATTTTGGCAGTTGAAACAGGATTGTTTATATTTGGCGAGATTATGCTTGCAGTCATTGCATCGCAGACGGATCAAGACGAAACGCTGGTTCCGCTGGGAACGCTGGCGGCTGTTATGGGATGTTTTGTTATCATGCTGACAATGGGGATGACTTCGCTGGCGTTATGTTTTAATATTGGGGTCGGCATGGGTTCCGTCCGCAGGCGTCTCGTTCCTATGTATCTGCTTTTTTCGTATGCAGAGTTTTTAGTAATGGCGGCGGTCGCGTTTGTACTGCATCTGTTCGAACGGTTTGTGCTGCATACGGCGTTTTCAGACAGGATCAATGAATTTGACATGGGATTTTTATTCCAGTGGAAATATATTTGGGTATCCGGTTTTGTCATGGTCGGCCTGATCGGGCTTATGGGTGCCACGTTTTTAAAATATGGAAAAATTGCGTTTGTGATCTTATGGGTTTTATGTGTTGCCTGCGCGGGAGGTATTTCACGCATTTCCAAATTTGTCTGTGCGGCAAAACAGTCGGATTCGGCTGTCGGCAGGATCCTGCGCCGGATCATAGAATTTTTTATAGAAATGCCGGAAAACGGGCTGCTGGCCGGACTGCTTGTGATTTCCGCTCTCATGCTTGCGCTGTCCTGGCTGATGATACGAAAAAAACAGGTCGATCTGTAAGAGGGATACCGGACCCTATGCAAGGCCCTTATGAAAAATTCTTGCAATATCACACAATTCCCGCTAAAATAGAAGCAGAGGTTTTCTAAAACAGTATGAAAAGAAAGAGTTTTGGTTATCGAAAAACAGAAAGCGGCGGGTAGATCGTATGAAAGTATTGAAAGTACAAAAAGGGAAACAAATTGCCAAAAGAAAAGATAAAGTCAAAGCCTGGTATCTGATCCAACAGGGGCTGGTACTGCAGAAGCTGGGTTTTGCGGAAATATCCCTTGGGCCGAATGCCATTATAGGCATTGTGGAAACAGATTGGTATATTTGTGATTATATTGCACAGGAAGATACGGCATTAATCGGTATTCCATGCCAGACAACGGAGGATCTGCAGGTTTTTCTGGCAGCGGATGAACGGTACCGGGGTTTGTTTGTACGGACAGCGATTGCGCAAAGGCACCGGGTTTTTGTACTGTATTCCCAGATGCAGAAACGTGTCAGCCAGCTCCAGGCATTTGTGCAGACGGTTTATAATGATTACAAGACGTATTGCGGCAGCAACCAATTGGATGAATGCGCGTTTCCGCAGATGGATTATTTTCGTATGCTGGAGTTAAAGCATAAGACAGAGGCATGGGAAGTGAACAACAGTATCAGCCTGATCCGGAATATTTTAAAGGAATATATCCAGTTAATGATGTGGGATAAAAACCTCAGCCTCGGCGTCATTAAGGAAGCGTCCGCGCAGATGCACCGCGCAATGCTCGGAATAGGGGAAATGGTAGAATATTTAACCGACAATAAAGATATTCTCTTATCGGAATCCGGGAATGATATGTATTATTTATATTTTGACCTTGCGGTTCGGTCTGCGAAAAGGCATTTGGAACTGGCGCCGGTGCGTCAGGAAATTTCTTACCTTACAGGCTTTATACAGAAAATCCAATTGTTTGATCCGAAACTCGTGGAAGAACGTGTAAAGCAGTATGAAGGATATGATTTTGCGAATGTATCGCAGGCGCAGTTTACAAAAGGGGTGGATATCCTTTCGGAAGACTGTATGCGTCATATTTTAGAATATGCACAGCTTTCCTTAGAAGAAATCAAAACGTTTGAGGGGCATATGCAGGCGTTTAAGAACTTGGCGGACCGAACCTCTACGGACTCCGCGGCTTATCAGGTCCGAAAGCAGATTACACCGCTGTTTTATGATATCTACTTTAAAGTTTTCATCAATGCGGTGCAGAATGAAGATACCATTTCACCGATTATAGAAATGTTTTTAAATTTCGGTTTTATGGACGTCGGGCTTGTCGGGGAAGAGCATGCAAAAGCATTGTATGATTTGACCGGCCGGCTGCGCCAGTTTCGTTCGGAACGTGTTTTTACGATTTATGAATGGCTCAAACAAATTTATCTTAGGAAAAAAGAGCCTTCCAAAAATGAATTTGAATTGGACTACATGGCCTATCTGCTGGAACAGCGTAAAAACGGTGATCTTTCCGATGCGCAGGTGAAGTCCATGCAGAACGATCAAAAGGAAAAAGTTAGATTTGAAATTAATAATATGTTTGCTTCCGCAAACCGTATTACGTACGGAAAGATTACGACATTTTGTCCGGTTTTGGGCGAATATGACATTATCAACGCCGTTGATAAGATGGCGGTTACGGTGGAACGGCTGGAAGACGAGCTGAACAAGCTGCGTAAAGTTGATTTTTCCGTATTTTACCGGGAAGTGAATTTTACCGGGGATGGAAAGGACATTTTAAATCATGAGACATTGATGGCGGAAGTGCTTCCGGATCTGGTCCTGATGCCGAATGCGGGTACAAGGGCTATGATGTGGCAGGAAACGGCGGATAAGCGCCGCGATACGCCGGGGCGTTTTCTGTTTCCGATTTTTACGGCGGCCAGCCTGGAAGACATGATGATTGAAACGGTCGGCAGGTACCGCTGGGAAATGTGCCGAAAAATACAAGGAGTACGCTGGAATGATGTACGGGAAAAATCTCTGACGTCGGAATACTGTGATTATATCCAGTTTTACCGCAAAAACCGGGATTTGTCCGCAGACGCAAAGGAAAAACTCAAAATTGCCATTGCAAGGGCAAAAAATAATTACCGGGAAGTCTTTGTCAAAGACTACCAAAGCTGGGTAAATTATGAATCCAAAGGAAGTTTTCGTGTGAATAAAGTGGCGCGGGAGATTTTAGTCCAGTATTGTCCGTTTGCGAAAGAAATTCGTCTGAAATTGAAATCCAATCCGGTTTATCAGATTTCGATTCCGAAATATGACCGGGACAGTGAAAAGAAAGTACAGCGGCTGAACGCGTTGTATGACAAATATGAAAAAGCCGGCGGAGAACTCACGCAGGAATTAAAAGATAATTTGATGTATTATCAATCATAAGGAAAACACCGGGCCGAAACAGACGCGAATGCAATGCTGTTTCGGCTCGGCGTTTTTTTGCTGGATAATTTACCGCATCGCCCGTTCAAACTCTGCTTCGATCGAAGCGTCCGGTTTTTTGGTAAGCAGGGATACGATGATATTGCATGCCAGCGCGGCCAAAAATGCCGGAAGCAGTTCATAGATATTCCAGGCGCCGCCGAGCGGACGTACCATGTATTTCCAAACAAAGATCATGACGCCGCCGCTTAGCATGCTGGCGAAAGCGCCGTATTTGTTGCTTCGTTTCCAAAATAATGCGCATAAAACAACCGGGCCGAACGCGGCGCCGAATCCGGCCCATGCGAAGCTGACAATGCTAAATACGCTGCTGGACGGGTCCCTTGCCAAAAAGACCGCAATCGCGCTGATGACCAAAACGGTGATTCTTGCGGCAATCAGAGAAGTTTTTTGGCTCATCCGGATACCGAATGTATCGCTCAGCAGATTTTGTGATACACTGGAAGAAGCGACAAGCAATTGGCTGTCCGCCGTGGACATGGTAGCGGCTAAAATACCGGCCAGGATAATGCCGGCCAACAGCGCGGCGGCGAAATTCTGTGTGCTGAGCAGCCCGGCAATTTTAACGATTATCGTTTCGGAATCACTGCCAGTTAATGTGTCGATGACCCCGGCTTTGCTGACCGCCAGCCCGCAGACGCCGATAAAGATGGCGACCGCCATGGAAATGACAACCCATACGGATGCAATCCTGCGGGAAACCGTAAGTTTGTCTTCTTCTTCAATCGCCATAAAACGCAGCAGTACATGCGGCATGCCAAAGTAGCCAAGCCCCCATGCGAGCATGGAAAAAATAGTAATGACGCCGTAAGGCTGCGCGGTGTGCGAGGCAGGGTCGTGGGTATTGACAAGCGACAGATAGCCCGGCAGCTTTTGGGTATTTTCCATGACGACGTCAAAACCGCCGGCTGCGTTTGCGCTGTATAAAACAACCGTAAGAAGCGCGATTGTCATGACGATACTTTGAATCAGATCCGTAGTGGAGGCGGCAAGAAAACCGCCCAGGATGGTATAGGCGACAATAATAACCGCGCAGATGATCATAGCCGCCATATAGTCCACCTGAAACAGGGAAGCAAACAATTTTCCGCAGGCAGCAAAACCGCTTGCCGTATAAGGAATAAAAAATAGGACAATAATAATGGCAGCGATACAGTTCAGCATATTTTTGTCATGGTACCTTTTGGAAAAGAAATCCGGGATGGTAATCGCGCCAATCTGCTGGCTGTAGCGGCGAATTTTCTTGGATACAAAAAACCAGTTCAGCCATGTGCCGAGCGCAAGCCCGATTGCGGTCCAGGCTGCGTCGCAGATTCCGGTCAGGTATGCTACGCCTGGCAGGCCCATCAATAGCCAACTGGACATATCGCTTGCTTCCGCGCTCATAGCGGTGACCAACGGCCCGAGCTTGCGGCCGCCGAGATAGAAATCATCCGTGGAGGTATTGTTCTTGGAAAAACGGACGCCGATCAGCAGCATAAGCAAAAGATAAAGGAGGATAGCGGCCATAATTAAAATAGAAGATGTATTCATAAAAAACTCCAATCTGCCTGTACAGGCGTTTTTTTGCACGGCCTGATTTTACACGGTAATCTGATAAAGCATTTCAGGCACGCCCAAGTAGTATACCATGAAATTTGTGGAAATGGAATACGAAAAGAAAAAAGTAAGGATTGTTTTATGGAAATTGCTTGCGGTATACAATAAAATTTGTAATAATAAGAAAGGGATAAGTATCAAAGAAGGAGCGGTTACCAAAATGGAAAAAACAGCGGTAGTAACGGACAGTAACTCTGGTATTTCGCAGAATCAGGCACAAAAATACGGTGTTTATGTGCTGCCGATGCCTTTTTATATTGATGATGAACTTTATCTGGAAGGCCAGACGATTACCAATGAGGAGTTTTTCAGAAGACAAAAAAACGGAAGCGTGATCTATACTTCCCAGCCAAATCCCTATGATGTAACCCAATTGTGGGACCAAGTCCTTGATCAATATGAGGAGCTTTTGTATATTCCAATGTCCAGCGGGCTGAGCGGTTCGTGTGAAGCGGCGATGGCTGCGGCAAAACAGTACGGCGGCAGGGTAGTCGTGGCAGATTTGGGGCGGGTATCCGTCACGCAGAAAATTGCGGTATTGGAAGCGCGCAGGATGGCGCTGATGGGATGCCGGGCCGTACAGATTTGCGACAGCCTGCAGGCTGTAAAAAATGAATGTATCATTTACCTCACGGTAGACAATCTGAAATATTTAAAACAAGGGGGGCGCATTTCCGCGAGTTCCGCAATGGTTGGAAATGTACTTCATATTAAGCCGCTTTTGGGTCTGCAGGGAGGCAAAATCGAAGTCGTGGAGAAAGTACGCGGAGATAAGGCTGTTCGAAAAAAGATGATGAAGGCCGTACAGCGTGATATTACAGAACGTTTCCATGCGCAGGGCATCAGGGAATTTCACCTTGCGAGCGCGGCAAGCATGCCGGTGGAGGATGCCAGGCAGTTAAAAGAAAGTTTTGAGGAGTATTTTGGGGTACATTGCAGTATGTCCTCGATCCCGCTTAGCGTGGCTACCCATCTGGGGTATGGGACATATGGGCTTGCGCTGGTCCGTAAAATGGATCGGAAAAACAATAGATAAGGGGATTAAAATGCATGAGCAAAAATTATTGTTTTCTAAAAGGACTTGTAGATTGTAATTTAGGAAGGGTTCAGGACTGCAATATCAAGCGGGTAACCTCCTGCATGCTGGAACAAAAAGAACCGGAAAAAGAGACGGGACAGGTCAAGCAGGTGTTCTGCTTTTTGAAAGGAATGCTGGTGGAATGCAGTGAGGGACGGGTACAGGATTGTAATATTAAACGTGTAAGGAAGTGTCCAAAGGATTAGGAGAGCAAGATGTCGGATCGAATCAAGAGAACGCTTGCGGCGGCCTTTTTGTGCTTTGGCGGTATTCTGGCTGTACCAAACAAGGCGGTACAGGCGGATGCCGGCCACAGGTACCTGGCAGAAAGGCAGGTGGAAAGCAATGATAACGGGCAGGATAGAAAAGTCGCTGCCGCGGTAAGTGCAAAAAGCAGCGAGATTCTTACCGCGCCGGCGAACATAGAAGCAGCCGCGGTTACGTATCATTCCGTAACGCTGCATTGGGACGGGGTATCGGAAGCAGTTGGATACCAGGTAGAATATTCCGTCAACGGAAGCGACTACACGGTCGCGGGAAAGACCGGGCCGGACGTTCGCTCTTTCCAGTGCAAAAAACTTTCCACCGGGACCGAATATCAGTTTCGGGTCTGTGCGGTGGATGCGAAAGGGAAAGCGGGCAATTATGCTTTGATCAGAGCAAAACCGTATTTAAAGAAAACAAAATTTGTAAATGTACAAGTCCGGCAGATGCGCGCGGTTTCGCTGGAATGGAAAAAGGTATCCGGGGCAGGCGGTTACCAGCTATATCGAAAAAACGCGTCTGAGCAAACGTACCGGTTTATTGCCGCCACGGCCGAAACGTCGTATGTGGATGAAACGATTACGGCGGGTGAGACGTATTATTACCGCGTGCAGGCAGTCCGTCAGGTTAATGTGCAGACAATCAAGGCGGCATTCTCCGCTGAGAAAAAAATTAGTATTACGCTGCCGCAGGCAGAGCTTGCAACATGTACCGCGCAGGATTACCGGTCCATTAATCTGACCTGGAAGCAGGTGGATGGTGTGACGGGATATTATATTTACCGCAGTGTTAGGGAAAACGGTACGTATCGGAAGATCAAAACGATTACCGCAAATACGACACTGACATATACCGATACCGGGGTCGTACCAGGGAAACCGTTTTTTTATAAAATAGGTACTTACCAGAACGATGGCCAGACGGTTCAAAAAGGCGAGCTGTCCGCCTGTATGCATGCACAGACACAAATGGACGCGCCGAATCTGGTATCTTTGGAACGGAGTGAAAACGGTTCTGCGTTTGTATTGCAATGGGATCCGTTAAAAGGCGCGACCGGTTATCGGATTTACCGCAGTATGGATCCGAAAAAAGGTTTTTCCAAAATCTCGGATACAAACGGTACGGCACTCAGCTACGAAGACCCTGCCGCATCGGCGGGTATCACCTATTACTACCGGATCAAGGCCTTTTATGCAAACCGTACCTATACCGGACTGGGCAAACCGAGCAATGTACTGCATGCGGATCCGGTTCCGCAGGCTCCGGCCGGGCTGACGGTAGAACAAAGCGGCACGGATGTGCTGGTTATTAGCTGGCAGGAAACGGAAGGGGCAGAGACGTATAATCTGTACCGTTCCGATACGGGCGACGCCGCGTATACGTGTATTGCACAAGGGCTGACAAGCCTGCAGTACCATGATCAGGGGCTGAAAGACAATAAGACCTATTATTACCGCTTATCCGCGGTTAATGCGGCGGGCGAGGGTCCACGCTGCCGTCCGGTTCGCTATATGGTAGGCGGGGTTTCCTTAAATACAAGGACGCTGAAAGTATGCGTAGGGAGCAAAAAAAATCTGGAATTAACCACGATACGGGCAGGCCGGGCAGTGTGGAGTTCATCCGATCCCCAAATTGCGCAGGTTGATTCACAGGGGGAAGTCACCGGCGTTTCCTGCGGCACGGCGACAGTAACGGTTACTGTGTCGGGAAAAAGCGCGTCTGCGGTCGTATCTGTCACAGCGGGTGAGAAAAATGGGATTGATGTGTCCGAATGGCAGGAAAATGTGGATTGGCAGCGTGTCAAAGCATCGGGTGTGGAGTTTGCCTTTTTGCGCATCAGCAACCATTACAGAGAAGATTATACCTTTGAAGAAAAGTACCAAAATGCTTCCGCTGCCGGGATGCCGCTGGGCGTTTACTGCTACAGCCGCGCGGCTACGGTGAAAGAGGCGGAGGAAGAGGCGCGGACCGTGCTGCGTATTTTAAACGGCAGAAAGCTGGAGCACCCGATTGCGCTGGACATGGAAGATAAAGTACATAAAGCGGCAGATATGACCAAAGAAACACTGCATGCAATGATTCTCGCTTTTAAAACGATGATTGAAAGCCAGGGGTATCAGTTTGTGCTGTACAGCAATCTGTCATTTTTTAATACAAATCTGGATAATACAAAGTTAGGCGGTATTGATTTGTGGATCGCGCGGTACCGCAATGTGGAATCCGGGCATGGTTATACCGGAACAGGGAATGTCAAATACTGGCAGTACAACGACGGCCAGTATTCCGGCTCCAATTCCCAGGTAGACGGGATTACTGACGCGGCAGGCAATCTGGTGTCAGTAGATGTAAATATAGGGTATTGATTGGCATTTGCAGGCCCGGTGGATCATCGGGCTTGCTTTTGCGGTTGGGAGACAGATGATATGGAAAAAAAAGAGCATCCGATGAGCGACTGTCCGATCGGCGTGTTTGATTCCGGTTTGGGAGGGATCAGTGTGCTGAGGGAACTGTATCAAATTATGCCGGAAGAAAATTATATATATTTCGGCGATTCCAAGCACGCGCCTTATGGGACAAAGCCGTTGGAGGAGATCCGCCGGCTCACCATAGCAAATGTGGAAATGCTGTTGGAACGCGGGGCAAAAGGGATCGTGGTAGCCTGTAATACGGCTACGGCCGCGGCGGTGCGTATTTTACGGGGAAAATATCCCAATCTGCCGCTGGTTGGGATTGAACCGGCCCTAAAGCCCGCGGCTATGCAGCCGGGACACCCGACAGTGCTTGTGATGGCGACGCCGATGACGATTCAGGGAGATAAATATAAGCATTTACGGACACGTTATGAGTCGGAAGCGGATATTATCGGGCTGCCGTGCCCGGGCCTAATGGAATTTGTGGAAACAGGAAATACGCATGGAGAGGATTTGCGGGCGTTTTTGGAAGATCTT
The DNA here is from genome assembly GCA_910586045.1 of uncultured Eubacterium sp. Lineage (GTDB taxonomy): Bacteria > Bacillota > Clostridia > Lachnospirales > Lachnospiraceae > Eubacterium_J. The sequence continues at coordinate 10,602 of CAJUIH010000031.1, read as the reverse complement.
TTGATGCCGTATATAAGGGAAACGGATGCCATAGTGCTTGGCTGTACCCATTATCCGTTTGTGCGGGAATTAATTCAGCAGATTGCGGGGGAGCGGGTTCGTATTTTTGACGGAGGAAACGGGACGGCGCGGGAGATGTGCAGGCGGCTTACCGCAGCAGGGCTTCGGACGTTGCGCAAAGGGCCGGGAACCGTGCTGTTTGAAAATAGCCTGGCGACAAAGGAAGAAATTGAATTAAGCAGGACATTATTCCAAAAAAAATAATGCCGGATCCGTATTTATTCATAGAAAGCTTTTTGAAAAGGATTTTGGCTTTCGGTCTGCGAATTAGGATGAAAATATCAGATAAACGATTCGTTTTAGAAATATGAGGAAAGGGATATATGAATGAATGCGAAAAAACTAGTTGCCGGTTGTACGGCAACCTTGTTGCTGGTTGGAAATGTACTGGGTGTTTCCATGCAGGCGCCGGCTTATACGGGGCAGCGTATTTCACTGGTCCGTGCACAGGAGTATCCATGGACCGGCGCGGCAGCGGCGGATGTGCAGCCGGATTTTTATGAAACAGATGCTTTTGGGGAGCGTGCGGCGCGCATATCGGTAAAAGCAGCGGATGCGAATGACAGCCTCTCACAAAGCGTATGGGCAGACAGCGGCAGCGATTATTATTTCAGTCAGTTGAACACAGATGAGAAAAAATTATATATTGAATTAAAAAAAAATGCAGACGGCTACATGACTGGGACACAGGATTTTGAAATGGCAGAAGTGAAACGAGGGGAACAGAAAGTCCAGGTCTGTATACTGCCGCTGGTATCGTATGAGGGCTTGACTGTGGAGCAGATGAAAAAAGTTTTCTTTAGTTTTTTGTTTGAAAATCCGCAGTATTATTTTTTACGAAACTCCGTTGCGTATTCCGAGAATACAAAGACAGTCGCCGTAGGATTAAATCAGAATTTTGCAAATGGGCAGAAGCGGGCGGAATACACAAATCAATTGATGCAGCAGCTTGCGGTCTGGGAGGAGCAGATTGCGGCGCAGGAAAAACCGCTGCAAAAGGAACGTTTGATTCACGATTTGATTTGCGCGCATGTCAGTTACAGCCCGGATATGGATGCGGAAGACCCGGATGATAAAGCCATGAGCCAGAGCTGCATCAGTGCCGTACTGTTTGAACGGTCCGCGGTTTGTACAGGTTATGCGCAGTTATTTACGCTGCTGTGCAACCGTGCGGGAATCCCATGCGTGACCGTGACCAGCAAAAGCCACGCCTGGAATAAAGTGCGCATTGGCGGGGTATGGTATAATACGGACTGTACCTGGAACGATGGAAAGGGAGATCAGACCTATCTGAATGTAACGGATGAGCGGCTGCTGGCGGACGATACACAAAAAGCAGAGCACGTACTGTCTGATGAATGGAAAAACAGGACGCCGGAATGTGCGGCAGCATTTGATGAACAACAGGCGGGAAGCAGCGAAAATGATGTTTCAGATTTTGCGGCGGCTCCGCAGACAATGACGGATATTGCGGTTTCCAGCCAGAAAGGAAAGCTGACGGTGCAGTTTGAACCGGCAGCGGGCTGCGACGGTTATACGGTACAGTACTCCGCAAATGCCGGTATGGAGCAGGCCGGCAAGAAAAATACGGAAAAGGCGCCGTGCGTTATTACCGGATTAAAAGAGGGGAAAGTGTATTATGTCAGGGTTCGTGCCTATAGCCTGGACAGCAATGGGAATAAATTGTATGGGGCTTATTCCAATAAAGTGAAAATCACAGTGAAATAGGCGGCTGGCAAGGATGAAATTAAATTTTAAATTGAAATAGAAATGCGAGAACAAGATTATATGCAGCGGCAATCCGCTGACCGTTTATCCCGGCAGGAATTTCTGCCGGGATATTCTGGTATTACTATCCGGAAAGAAATATCCGGAAAGAAACATCTGGATAAAAACGGTAAAATGCTGATTATGGAAAACTATATCGTAAAAGACGGAAAAAAATTAAGATATGGATATACAACCGGGTCTTGTGCCGCGGCCGCGGCAAAGGCAGCAGCGGTCATGCTGCTGACGCAACAGGAATTGTCTCAAATAGATCTGCTGACACCGAAAGGGATTTTATTGCATTTGGATTTAATAGACGTGCAAAAAGATGAAAAATCTGTTTCCTGCGCTGTAAAAAAAGACGCGGGGGACGATAGTGATGTCACAGACGGCGCTTTGATTTATGCACGGGCGCAAAGATTGGAACCCGCGGACTTTGGGATCCGGCAGGATCCCCGCATACAGATTTGCGCAGGCATCGGGATCGGCAGGGTAACCAAAGCGGGGCTGGACCAGCCGGTTGGCGCGTATGCGATTAATTCCGGGCCGCGGATGCAGATTCAAAAAGCCGTTTCCGCGGTCATGCGGCAGCAGGGCTTTTTGGGAAAGATACGGATTACACTCAGTGTTCCGGATGGAGAACGGCTGGCGGAAAAAACCTTTAATCCAAAGCTTGGCATTGTGGGTGGGATTTCTATTATCGGCACCAGCGGTATTGTAGAACCGATGAGCGAGGATGCGCTGCTTTCGTCGATCGCACTGGAACTGCATGTGAAAGCGGCGGCAGGGGAGAAACATCTGATTCTGACGCCGGGAAATTATGGACAGGATTTTATAAAAGATACTTTGCAGATCTCTTTGGATCATGCGGCGGCATGCAGCAATTTTATAGGAGATGCGTTCACCCTGGCATGGGGCGAAGGGTTTCGGGAGATCCTGTTAATCGGCCATATCGGCAAATTGGTCAAACTGGGCGCCGGGGCATGGAATACGCATTCTAAGTATGGGGACGGGCGGATGGAAGAACTGTCCCGCTGTGCCAGGGAAGCCGGGTTTTTCGCATTTGCACGGGATGTATTGGATTGTGCGACTACCGAAGATGCCGTTGCCAGGATGCAGGCGCTTGGAATAAAAGAGCCGATTATGCGCGTGCTGCTGGCACACATCCGCCGGACATTGAAGCGCTGGAAAATCAAACAGGGGATACCGCGGACGGATGGGTGCACAGAAGTTTTGTTATTTACGAGGCAGCATGGGATGATCGCGTCGACGGAGGGCGCGGAACGAATCCTGGAACATGTGAGGGCGGACAGCCAGGGCTGAATGTGCGGTTCTTCTCTTTTTGGGCCGATCGTAAAATTGCCGCAGCAGTAAGACATAGAAGAAAGAAACGAATATGAATAATAAAAAGAAGATTTATTTGTTTGCATATACAGACGATGGACGTGATATTTTACGTGAAATAAAAACAGCATGGAATCAAACAGACATAGAACTGGAAGAGGGAAACGGAATGGAGATCCGCGCGGTATTTGATGCGGCAGATACGGATGCGCTTGTATTTATCGGGGCGGCTGGCATCGCGGTCCGTACCGTTGCGCCCTATTTAAAGAGCAAGCTGACGGATCCGGCGGTACTTGTGATGGATGTGTGCGGGCGGTATGTGATCCCGGTATTATCCGGCCATTATGGGGGTGCGAATCAGCTTGCGCGGGAATTTGCGCGTTTGATTGGGGCAGAGCCGGTGATTACGACCGCGACGGACCTGCATGGAATATTTGCGGTGGATGTGTTTGCGAAACAAAATGGATGCTATATTGCGGAACCCGAATATATTAAGAAAATCTCGGCGGCGGTTTTGCGTGGAGAGCGTATCGGGATCAGTTCCGAGTTTCCGGTAGCGGGAGAAATGCCGCCCGGTCTGCAGTGGGCAGCGGTCCGGCAGAAAGCGGAAGCGCCGAAAATAGGGTTTCATATTGGATATCAAAAAATACATCCGTTTTTCACGACGCTGCACCTGATGCCAAAAGATATTGTAGTCGGGATCGGGTGCCGGAAAGGGAAATCAAAAAAAGAATTGCGTGAGTTTTTGTCCGCGCTAAGCTGCCGGTATGATTTTCCGCTGCAGTGTATTGCCGCTTTGGCTTCCATTGACCGAAAAGCGCGGGAACAGGGAATTTTGGAACTGGCAGAAGAGCTTCGGGTGCCGTTTCTCGTCTATTCAGCCGAACAGCTTGGTCAGGCGGCGGGCGATTTTACCGCCTCGGAATTTGTGGCGCGCCAGATGGGCGTGGATAACGTCTGTGAACGCAGCGCGGCGGCAGCGGCGGGCAGCGGGGCGGTATGGATTTGTAAAAAACAGGTGCGGGAGGGTGTGACGCTTGCGGCTGTCAGAAAGAAAGTACAACTATTGTTTTGAGGATGCTTGCATTTTCGGTGCGCTGCATATAAAATCTATATAGCACTTGAGCGGCAGCAGTGCGCGAAGGCTGGGAATGAATATGGAAGGGAGTCGTGTCCGATATGGCAAAAAAGAAGAAAAAAGAGGAAATCATTTTGACGCCAGAACAGCAGCGGGAAGCGGATTATCAAAAAGCGGTCCGGCGGATGGAGGGTGCGGAAAAAATGTTTCAGACAGAAGATAAGGTCCGTATGTATAAACAGGCGATCCAGATGTTTGAGGCTTTGGGGGATTACGAAGACAGCGAGCTGCGCAAAAAACGCTGTAAAAAAAGACTTCCGCTTGCAAGAGCAGAACACCGCGAGGAAGTATACCGGACAGGAATGCAGATGAAAGCGAAAGCGAAAAGCGCATCGGACTACGGGAAAGTGATCGCGGAATTTCAAAAGTTAAAACGCGAATATAAAGATATACCGGATCAGATCGCGGAGTGCAGGAAACTGCGGGAAAAAGCGGCTCAAAATGAACGAACGGCCGGAATCGTGAAACGGTTTTTGGTACTGGGCGCGCTTGCGGCCGCGCTTGCCCTGGTCTTCTTTTTACGCTCGCCGGCGGCGTATTACCTGGAGGGGAGTTTTTTGATGGGAATCGGAGACTATGAACGTGCGGATACCCTGTTTTCCGGCTGCAGGGGTTATCGCGATACCGAACAGAAAGTCTTGGAATGCAGTTACCAGCGTTCGCTTGCGGCGGCGCAAAAAGGAGATTATAAAAAAGCAGTCCGCCTGATGACCAAACAAGTCGGGGATTACAAAGACGCATTGGAGAAAAACGCGCAGTATGAAATGGAACTGCTGCAAAACGCGCAGCCCGGGGATACGGTTACGTTTGGCGCTATGAAATGGCTGGTCGCGGAGACCGCCGGGGATGGGAAAGAACGGCTTCTTGTCAGAAAAAGTCCGGCAAACGCGGTTTTGGCATATCAGGAAGCCAACGGCACTGCCGTGTGGGCGACTTCGGATCTTAGGAAATGGCTGAACCATGAATTTTATGAACAGTCATTCAGCAAATTTGAGCGGCAGCGGATCTTGCGGACGCAGGTTGCAACAGCGGCAAACAGCGTGTATGGGACGGACGGCGGAGCGGATACCGATGATTTTGTTTTTTTGCTGGATGAAAGGGAAGCGGAGCGTTACAAAAAGCTGCTATTGACGAAACAAAATAAAAAGTCATGGTGGCTGCGCACCCCGGGACGGGCTGGCGACAGTGCGGCCTTTGTATCTGCAAACGGGACGGTAATGCCGTATGGATATGCGGTGAATACGAAAGAACTGGCGGTACGGCCGGCTATATGGGTACAGTTGGATTAGGGAATCGGTTGTATACTCACGAGCGATAAAGTTTGCAATATGATTCAAGATAACGACGCTCGTGAGTCGGCGTTATTTGGCAAACTTTAGTGATCGCGAGTATAAATTCCTGCGCCGTTTGGATTTGGGCCATACGGCGGTTTATGTGGAAAGGAGCAAGTTATGTTTGAAAGGGTAGATTATTACGTAGCGAAAATCGATGGGGATTATGCCTATCTGCAGCAGGTGGAAAAACCAGACGAGGAATTAAAATGTGTTGCAAGGGCGCTTCTGCCGCCGGAGATCAATGAAGGAACAAAAGTTGCGTATGAGATGATGCAGTATACGGTTTTGGCCTAAGCCGGACGCTTTCAGCCATTGGCAGAATTTTCTGAAAATTTTCATTGCACAAACTCCCAAAAGGCGTTAAAATAAAGGAAAGAACCGTTTGGAAAGGGGGAAGGCATATGAATGTACAGACAATTTATCTTACTTGTATCATCGGTGGGATCTTCATGCTTCTAATTTCCATCGTTTTCAGTGCAGCCGGAGATTTTTTTGAATTTGCGGATCTGGATTTTGAGTTGTTTAGCATGGATATTGCGGGCATTGACATTGACTTTCTTCCGGTGTCCATGAAGTCTTTATGCCTGGCGGCTACGGTATTCGGCAGTGTCAGCATGCTGCTGCTTGGACAGACAGCGGTGGTACGCCATGCGGCGGCGGGCCTGTGCGCTTATATCGGTGCGTTTATCTTACAGAATATAACCGGATTTTTGAAAAATCATCAGTCAGAAGCGGAATCGCTGGAAAGCATTTGCAGCCGCAATTATATTGTAAACATTGCGATACCGGAAAAAGGCTACGGTTCCGTGGCCAGTACACAGCACGACAGTTCTGTGATCACTATGACAGCCAAATCAATGGACGGCAGTGCCATTTCAGCAGGTACGCGGGTAAGTATTGTGGAGATGGCGGGTCATGTGGCGATAGTCGTACAGGCAAAGTCCTGACAGGCCGGATACAATCATCCGCCAGTCACAGGATGACAGAGGAGCAGGGAGGAGCAGAAAATGATGATACAAGAATATTTGCCAGTGATAGCGATACCGGTCGGGATTATTTTAGCGTTGGTCGCCATCTTTTCCATGTGGAAGAAAGTGCCGCAGGATAAGGCGGGGGTGATTACCGGATTAAGGCGCCGGGTGATTACCGGAGGCGGCGGGCTTGTGATTCCGGGGGTAGAACGGATTGACTATATATCCCTTGGAAATATGCCGCTGCGTGTGGATACAAAAGGCAGTCTGTCGTCGCAGGGCGTGCCGATTTCAGTCAGCACGACGGCGGTAATTAAGGTTCGAAATTCGCCGGATGCGATTTTAACGGCGATCGAGCAGTTTACCGGAAAAAATGAACAGGAAATTATCAAAAATATTATGTCTACGGCAACCGCGGTACTGGAAGGCAAGCTTCGGGAAATTATTGCTACGATGACAGTCGAAGATTTGTATCAGAAGCGGGAGGCGTTTTCCAGCCAGGTGCAGGAAGTAGTCGGTACCGAGCTTGGGAATATGGGCTTAGAAGTTAAAAACTTTACGATTACCGATATTTCCGATGAAAACGGATATATCGAGGCGCTTGGCGAAGGGATGATCGCACAGCGCAAAAAAGACGCGGAGATCCAGAAATCGGAAGCGAAACGGGAGCAGGACGAACGGACATCCGAAAATGTGAAAATCGGGGAACAGGCAAAACTAGAAGCCGCGACCGCGATCAAGCAGGCGGAAAAAGAAAAGCAGGTCGCAGAGGCCCGTTACCAAAAAGAAATCAGCACAGCAAACGCGGAAGCGGAGCTGGCCCATGACATCCAGAAGAAAAAGACGCAGAAAGAAGTCATCCAGGCGGAAATGGACGCGGAGTTAATCCGCCAGCAGCGCCAGAAAGAAATTACGGAAGCACAGATCCAGGTGCAGATTACACAGGCGCAAAAAAACACAGAGTTAGCCGAGCAAAGGGCGCTCGAAAAGGAGAAGCAGCTTTTGTCCGATGTTGTAAAACCGGCGGAAGCAGGACGCAGAAAACAGGAACAGGAATCAGAAGCGAATAAATACGCGGAAATAAAACGGGCCGAAGCCGAAGCGGAAAAAAAGAAAATTGACGCGTTTGCCGAGGCCGAAGCGATTAAGGCAAGGGCCGAAGCCGAGGCGCAGGCAATCGGGGCGAAAGCAAAAGCCGAGGCGGAAGCTATTGCAAAAAAGGGAAGCGCGCAGGCCGAGGCAAAGAAAGCATCCCTGCTTGCGGAAGCTGAGGGTCTGGAACGCAAGGCCGAAGCGATGCAGAAATTAAACAGTGCCGGCGTCATTCAGATGGTGATTGATAAGCTGCCGGAAATGGCCAGCGCGGTCGCACAGCCGTTGTCGGCAATCGATAAGATCTCTATTATTGACAGCGGCGGCACAGAATCGGGAGTCGCGCAGATGGGGAACTATGTACCGTCCCTGCTTGCAAAGACAATGGAAACCGTAAAAGAAACGACCGGATTTGATATGATGGACGCTATGAAAGCGAATACGATCCAGGCGCAGACGGAGCGTAAGGTCAAAGTCGAAGGGCTGGATCTGCAGCAGGAAGGGCGCCATACCGGGGATGAACCGCTGCCGTTTTAAAAAGCAAATAAAGTCATAAAGCCAGTACCCCTGCATACAATGTAATAATAAGGATTGCAGGGGTTTCTTTTGAAAAGTTATATCGAAGAACGGGCGGTGGAAATCGCAAATTATATTATACAAAACAACGCCACTGTGCGTCAGGCAGCAAAAAAATACGGCATCAGTAAATCTACCGTACATAAAGATTGTACAGAAAGGCTGGAGCAGGTGAACCCGTCCCTGGCCGCGGAGGTCAGGAAAGTTCTGGATGTCAATAAATCAGAACGGCATATCCGCGGGGGACTCGCGACAAAAGAAAAATATCTGCATCAACAGTATACATAAGGATCAGGGATCCTTTCGGAAAACGGTTTTTTGGCACAATACGAGGAATAGAGGATGAGCGGCGACGAAAGAGAGGAACAAAGTATTTCCATTCGTGATTTGGAATATCTGCCAGTTTCGAAAACGGTAAAAGAGAGCATACGGGTACAAAGGACAGAGTATATCCGCCAGCAGATGAGGAAACGGCGGGATGATGAAGATGCGCTGATGGTGCAGCTTATGCAGGAACAGCGCGTCATTGACGGAATGCGCAAACAGATCAATGAAAATCTGGAGCAAACGGAGGCAGGGAGCAGATATAACCGGGAATTGAAAGAAAGCATGAATACGCAGATTTATGCACTGCATGGAATATCGCAAGATAAGCTGGAAGGGATGCGTGAGTATAAGAACGCCTATTATCAGGGCTGTACGTTTGCATTGTTTCTGCTTTCTGTGGGCCTGTTTATAATCAGCGGCTTGCTGCACGGTTTTCAGTCAGAAATCTGTGTGTTCATGTTGTCCTATACAGGAATAGAGGGGGCGCTTTTGGCACAGGAGCATAAACGATGGAAGCCGGCCCGTTTTCTGTGCAGGCTTTTGTATATTTGTATGTTTCCGCTGATGCTGGTTATGTTCGTCTTTTACGAACTGCGTCCGGCACAATATCAGTTTTTTCTTCCTTATGTGATGGTCACAGGCATTTGTATTGTGGGATTTGCGGCGGTTTCTTATTTTTTGTACAACCCTTACCGGGGATTGGGGAAGAAAGCGCGGGAAGCCAGGCGGCAGATTGTGGATATTGAAAAAATAGCGCGCAAAGAGGTTCGAAAAACAAAAAAGAAACACAGCAAAGAAACAAAGAAGCTGGAACTGTCCGCGAAAAAAGAGGACAGGCAGCAAGCGCGCAGAAACCGCAGGAAGAAGTTTTTTTCTTTTTTCAAGCGTCGGGAGAGCCAGGCAGATCTGGAGGTCGGGATCGAAAAATCGGCAGATGATGGGCAGCCAGACGCGAATGCAATAAAGAAATGATACGATGGAGGGATATGATGGAGCAAATAAAAATCAGAAATGAGAAGAAAGCTGATTATGAAATTGTAGAAAAAATAACAAGAGAAGCCTTTTATAATCTTTATATTCCTGGGTGTGTAGAACATTATTTAGTCCATATCATGCGCGCCCATAAAGATTTTATTCCAGAATTGGATTTTGTGTGTGAGTTAAATGAAACCATTATTGGGAATATCATGTACACAAAGGCAAAATTAACGGATGAAAACGGACATGTAAAAGAAGTTTTAACATTTGGCCCGGTATGTATTTTACCGGCATATCAGAGAATGGGATATGGAAAAATGCTAATGGAACATTCTTTTAAAGAGGCTCTAAAATTAGGCTACGACGCGATCGTGATATTTGGAAGCCCTGTTAATTATGTTAGCCGCGGTTTCAAAAGCTGTAAAAAATATCATGTAGGTATAGCGGGCGGGAAATACCCGGCGGCAATGATGGTAAAGGAGTTAATTCCCAATGCCCTTGCCGGACATCAATGGACTTATCAGGAAAGCGATATTATGGCTGTCAGTGAAGAGGAGGCGCAAAATTACGATAATTCCCTTGAAAAGTTAGAAAAGAAATACCAGCCAAGCCAGGATGAATTTTACATTATGAGCCGCTCATTTATACAAGAAGAGTAGGTCTGCCATCCTTTCTCATCCATTTCAATGTACTGTTAAGAAGCATCCGCTTTCGCTGTGTCTCCAGCGCTTCTTCTTCCAGTTCTTTCCGTTTTGCCAGCAGGGACCTTTTCATTTCCCGTACATCCTCATACTTATCCAGTATTTCTTTAATCACGGAAAGCTCGAAGCCCAGGCTTTTCGATGACTGTATCTTTGCGGCCAGCGGAAGCTGGGACTTTCTGTAATAGCGATATCCATTCAAGCCGTCCACAGTTTCCGGATGCAGAATACCAATTTCATCATAATGCCGCAGCATACGGATACGAGTCAATCCCCTAACAAAAGATTTCAAAACGGTTTTATTGTTGACTTAT
>CAJUIH010000030.1 GCA_910586045.1 uncultured Eubacterium sp. | reverse complement strand
CATCAAATTCATGACCGCTTCCATCGTCCAGTTTAAATCCACATTGATATTCATCCCGCCCATTTCTGGAACGTCAATCAGAACGCCCTTCTGCATGAACAATTCATATAAATTGTCCGATGCCAGAGAAAGGATTGTAAAAACATCTGTCGGTTTCCTTTTCAATGCAAGCGTTCCTGCATCAATGCGGGACAATAGCAATAACGCCTCTTCTAAATGCATGAGCCTGTTTATCTGCCGTTCTATATCCTTGACATTGGCGTGTACTTTACACGCCATAGAGGTAAGTCCTTGTGGCGTTTTTGCGGTACGAATAGCGCCCAAATGTCCTTTCGCCATCTGGACAGTTAAGGAAATAGACGTAATCGGCGTTTTAAGCTGATGGGCAATATTAGAAAGATTTTCTGCAAAATTGTTTCGTGCTGTTAGGGCTTCTTCCCTTGTCTGGTAAAGTTCCGTTACCGTCTTATATATTTCATCTTGCAGTTTTGAAAATTCATCATCCGAAGATTCCAAAACCAATCCTTGAACGCCTGTATTTATTTTTTCCAAATATTCCGTCAATGCTTGGATGCGGTTGTCCGATTTTCTATGCCAATACCAGAAAGTGCAAAGGAATAATATGCCGCCTGCCAAGAAAACGAAAGCGGCAATCCAAGGGGCTGCCGTGTCCGTAATCCCCAGATTCGATGGATAATAACCAAAGCTTGATAATATATTTTTGTCTGTCATACAAAAATCCTGTGTTTTCAATAATTCCAAAACAGCCTGCTTTGAATCTGGATTATTTTCAATCATACTGTTACAAAATCCTCCCAATATACGAAAACACACATGGCGATAATAAAGAGTAAGCATGTATGTAATCGTTGCCGCTACAATCAGACTGACTGACAATACAAACAGAACCGTTATTTTTATATTTGATTTTTTGCTCATAGCGCATCCTCCATACGGTAGCCAAAGCTCCGTATTGTTTTTAAACAGGACGGATGATGGAGTTTTTCTCTAAGCCGTTTGATTGTCACGGTCAACGTATTATCATTGACATAATTCCCGTTATTGTCCCAGATTTGAGTTAGCAGCCGTTCTCTTGTGACGGTTTTCCCCTTATTTTCCATTAAAATCTGCAAAAGCTGGTATTCCGCTTGGCTGACAGTAATTTCTTCTTCGCCACAAAATACGGCTGTTTTGTTTTTGTCAATCGAAATCGTACCGCAGGAAAGATACTGGCTCTGCACATTTCCTACCCTGCGCAGCAGTGCATGGATGCGGGAATACAGAATTTCCAGTTCAAAAGGTTTTGTCACATAATCATCTGCCCCATATTCAAAACCGGAAATAATATCACAAGTATCATCTCGGACAGTCAGAAAAATGACTGGCAGTTCTTTCCATCTTGAGCGGATCCATCTGCAAAAGCTGTTTCCATCGCCGTCTGGCATATTCCAGTCAATCAGCACAAGGCTTGGAATATGGTGTTCCAATGCTTTCTTCCCACTTTCCAATTTTCCAAATATAAAAACGGCATACCCTTTTTGGCTTAGATATTCTTTTACAGCCGTTGCAATATTTTTATCATCTTCCATATAATAGATTTCTATCATTTGCCCATCTCCTTGGCCATACACGGGTTAGGTGGATAATGCCCTCCATACGGTTTGCCTTGTATAACTAAAAGTATTCTTTATTATAGTCGGTTAAGCGAACCAAAGCAAGCCTATAAAAATTTACATCCACGTAAAAACGACAAGGTTTGCAGGACAGATGAAAGATTGTTCTTGCTAAAAACCTTGGACTGCATGGTGGAGCAGATGCGCAATCAACATAAGAACAAAGGCGAAAGACCAAATAGCATATAAAAACAATGCTGTTTATGCAACAGTTCTGCTCCTTTGTCCTTGGTAAATCCCAAAGATAGCGAGGGCAGCAATAGAGGTTAAAACAAAAACCGCCATAACAGGGTAGCTGATACTCACGCCAAATACATCGAAAAGTTTATGAGCGCTGAATACCTCTTTTATTAAAGTGACGTTTGCCAGTCCAAAGTCCATAAGCGGCTGGATTCCTTGGAGAACCGTATCACCCATTGCTGCCAATCCCACATTTACAAACAGGAGCACCAGGCTGATGCCTGCTGTCCCCATCTGGCTTTTCATACGAGATGAGATAAAGCTGACGATCAGGCCGTAAACCGCACCGGTGAAAATGAGCCATGCGGCTCCGGCAAGTGCAAGCTGCCAAGCCTTGAATTGGAACATAGATCTGGCGTATGTGGGAATGGACTGAATGGCAGCATTCCATCCATGCAGGCTTCCGTGAGGAAGAAAACCGAAAAGAAAGGTAGCTGCCAAATACAATGTGACTACAATAGTAGAGGCAACAAGTACACTCAACAGCTTCACTGTGACAATCTTTTTCCGGCCATGGCGGGAACTTAAAATCAGATTGTCCATGCCGCTTGACCGTTCCACAGCGAAAACCGGTGCAATGATAAATGCCAGCGGCACAAACAGGAGAAACTGCATCATATGCTCCCCCAGTTATTGAACAAGTTCTCCCATAGCAGGATATTGGCAAACGGCGGTTCACCAAGTTCACTCTGGCATTGCAGAGCATCAGAGAGTTCCCGATAGGGGAATGTATCCTGCTTTCCCTGGCGCTCCAACTCTGTCAGCTTTGATTTCAGGAGGGCAATGCCATAGGGTTCTCTTCGGCACTCTCTGGCGGCGTACCGTTCCAATATTCCTCCACCTGCTGGGCATAGGCGTAGTAGTTCACTGCTAAAATGATCTCTGGCTGGTCTTTGACGCTTCGGGTGATCATCCTGGAATCTGTGCCATAGCGGGCGCTCACCTCGTTATAAATGCGTTCTGCTTCAGCAGCCTTTTCGTTGTCAAACAACCCCTCATAAGCAACAGCCATTTCTTCATATGCACGGTAACTATCATTGCTGCCAATCAGAAATATAGTGGAAGTAAAGCCAATCACGCTGTAAAACGCAAACAGGCATAGCAGCAAAAGGCGGGTTTTCTTATTGAACAGCAGCTTTCGGAGTTCAAAATAGAATAGTGACATGAACATTACCTCCTTTTCTTTCCGGGCAAGTAGTTGAAAATATATAAATATGCATCCTCCAATGTGGGTACTGCCTGCACTGCTTCACGGGCGGGCTTTGATTCCTCAATGACGCGCACATCCATATAGCCGTCTTTTGAAATGACATTGCTGATAACGGCTTGATTTTGATATTCGACAAGCTGCTCGGCAGGCATTTTCACCAGCCAGACACATCCATCCATTTTTTTGATGTACTATGCATTGGTAAGCGTGTATTGAATAACACCGTACTCCATCATCATAATCTGCGCGGCAATGTGCGCAACATCGGAAACAATGTGAGTAGAAAGCAGCACCAGACGGTCTTTTGCATAGGCGGAGATAATATTTCGGAATTTGATACGCTCATAGGGGTCAAGGCCGGAAGTGGGTTCATCCAGAATCAGGATTTCCGGGTTATCCAACAGGGCTTGTGCGATGCCGAGCCTGCGCTGCATCCCGCCCGAATAGGCGGCGCATTTCCGATTCAGATCATTCTGCAAACCAACGACATAAGACAATTCCTCTATCCGCTTTCTGGCCATGGACTTTTCCATACCTTTCAGTGCCGCTGAATATTCCAGATAATCTTTGCCGGTAAAGTCACCGTAAAAGCTGACATCTTGGGGCAGGTAGCCGATTTTTGCCCGGTATTCGTCCCACATGGCGTGAATGTCCCTGCCGTTGCATAAGACCTGCCCTTTGCTGGGACGCAGCACATCGGCCAGAATCCGTATCATGGTCGTCTTTCCCGCTCCATTGGGGCCGAGCAGCCCATAGACTCCGGTTTCCATGGTGAGGGAAATTCCTTTGAGGACTTTTTTGTCTTTATAGTTTTTTGCAACCTGTTTAAACTGCAATTCCATATGTTACCTCCCTTACCTTGCCGGTGCGCCACCGCCGCGCATACCCGTAGCAACTTTTACCGTAGAGAAATCCGCCTGATTAAATTTACGGATACATAGTACGAAGAAAAAGGCGCCGATCAAAACGATGATTGCCAAACCCATAATCGGTGTAATCACAAATCCACCGATAGCAAACGCCATGCCCTGCTCTAAAAGTTCTATCGTGGTCAGCTTATACGCGCCCAAAGCAATAGCGGAAAATGGAGGTGGTATAAGTCAGCGGATTCAGATAGACGATTGGCAGGAGGAAACCGGGCATGATCGTTGTGGGGATGTATGCGCCGGAAACAAAGGTCAGGGGCATCATGACCATGGAACTGACCGTTTGAAAGGCGGGGCGTTCCGGGAAACGGTTGCAAGGAACAGACCGATAGCGCTGAAAGTCATAGCCGAGAGCAGCATCATAATCAACATCAGCAGAAATTGCAAAATCGAAACATGAAGCCCCAGAAAAATGGCAAATATCATCATAATGGCTCCCTGAAAGGTTGTGACCAGTGCCCCTGCCGTAATGTTGCCAATGGAAATTTCGCTGCGGGAAATTGGAACCACCATAACTTCTTTCATGTAACCACCTGCGATGTCAGACAAAATCTCGGAGGAATGGTTAATGCCGGATTGAAAAACCGTCATGATGATGACGCCGGCCAGCAGATAGTTCATGGGCTGGCCCAAACCGCTCATAGAGGATTTCATCAAAAATGAAAACATCACCAGCATGAAAAAGGACATAAACAGGTTTCCAAAAAGCCGTGCCTTGTTGCGGATATAGTTCAGCAGGTTTCTTTCAATAATTGCGATGATAGGGTTTTCATACCTTTCGGATCTCCTTTCCTGTAATGGCAAGGAACACTTCATTTAGCGTCCGGTTTTTCACTTCAAAATCAAGGATGGTTTCCTTGCAGCAAAATAAAATTTCCAGTACCATCGGTGCGTTCTTTGTGCGGAAAATCATGCGGTTTTCGGCTTTGTCGTAAGAAACACCCCGCTGTGTCAGTACGCTTTCCAGTTGCTCCGTCTGTGTGCAGACAACATCCACTTCTGTGCTGGTATATTGGCGTTCCAAGTTTTCAGGCGTGTCGCTGGCAACGATTTTACCATGATCCATAATAACGATTTTCGAGCAAATCTCTGCCTCGTCCATGTAGTGGGTAGTCAGGAAGATGGTCATATTCTTTTGTTTTTGAAGCTGCTGAATATATTTTCAGACACTGGCCCTCGTCTGCGGGTCGAGTCCGGTATTCGGTTCGTCCAGAAACAATACTTTCGGATTATGAACCAGTCCCCTCGCAATCTCGGCCCGCCGTTTCATACCGCCAGACAGACTTCCTGCAATGGCTTTTTTCCAATCTGTAAGTTCCACCAGGCCAAGAGCGAAGTCAATGCGTTCCTGCACCTCGTCTTTCGGCACTTTGTAGAAGCTGCAATGATATTTCAGATTTTCCTCTACGGTCATTTTTGTATCAAGGGTTGAATCTTGGAATACGATTCCAATGTCTTTTCGTACCAAATCCCGTTCGCCGGAAACATCATGCCCATTGATGATCAGGCGTCCCTCCGTTTTGTCCAGGAGTACTCCATAAATATATGGTGCCTCCCTGTATTCTATTTTCGTTCTCTGCCGCCAAAGAAGCCAAATCCGCCTCTGTCTGGCATAGGCCCATCGTAATCGGGAGAGAAGCGCTCCGCACCCGGTATATGATCCGGCCTTTCTCCTCGCCCAAAGGGGCCAAAGGCTCGTTCACGCATGGACATCAACTGTTCAAATTGTTCATCACCCATACGTTCCCGTGCTTTGTCCATCCAGTCTGCCATTGCGTCCTCGTCCTCGCTTCTGCCTGCTTCCATCCGGAAAGCGGCAATAATCCTGCCTAAATATCCGCCAAATTGCTGCAATTCTTCCGGTGATAGGCAACCGAGGAACTCCTGATAATTTGTTTCTGGTTCCTGGGCTTCTTTCCCTTTTTCTGTCAAATGAACCACCATGACCCGCCGGTCTTTCTCGGATGGCCGGCGCTCCACATAGCTGTTTTTTTCCAACTTGTTCAGCAGCTCATTCAGCGATTGCTGGCGGATGCCCAGCAGATAAGCTAAATCCTTTGTAGCAATTTCCGGCTGGATTTTCAACATGGCAAGGATGCGTCCTTGACCTCTTGTTGAGTCGGCAAATGTCCCGGATTCCGCTTGACTGAACATCTGACGGCGTTTCATGAGCCATTGCAATGTGGATAGCTTCTCATAAATAGCTGTATAAATATCGTCCATTCTGTGTCTTCCTTATTTTATACAGGTACTTGTAGATTCCGGTTATTATTATACACACTCCAAGAGATTTGTTAAGGGTACCTGTATAAATTTTGGGGAATTTGCCTTTCACTGCACGCTCGAAGAATCACGTTAAAATTATAAAAAATAAATATACTTTCTGATATTGACTAAATATTAGCTAAAATATATAATGGTTTTAAAAGGTAAATTAACCTATCCGTTTAGAGGAAATTAATTTAATCTCAAAGCGCATTTAATATTAAGGAGGATTATTCTTATGGATTACAGGGAAAATTACAGGCAGTGGTGTACGGATCCGTATTTTGATGAGGAGACGAAACGGGAACTGGCGTCGATTGCATCGGATGAGCCGGAAATAGAAGACCGGTTTTACCGCCGCCTGGAATTTGGCACCGGCGGGCTGCGCGGGGTGATTGGCGCGGGGACAAACCGGATGAATATTTATACGGTGCGGCAGGCGACACAGGGCTTGGCAAATTATATTGTTTCACAGCATGGACAGGAGAAAGGCGTAGCCATTGCCTATGATTCCAGGCGCATGTCCCCGGAATTTGCCGATGAAGCCGCGCTTTGCCTGAACGCGAACGGGATTCGGACCTATCGTTTTGAAAGTCTGCGTCCGACGCCGGAACTGTCGTTTGCGGTCCGTCATCTTGGCTGTATAGCCGGAATTGTGATTACGGCGAGCCATAATCCAAGGGAATATAATGGTTATAAGGTTTATTGGGAGGACGGCGCGCAGATTACGCCGCCGCATGACCAGAATATACTCGCGCAGGTAGCAAAGGTAACGGAATTTTCTGAGGTAAAAACGATGGAGCGGGAAGCCGCCGTGCAGCAGGGGTTGTACCAGACGATCGGGGGCGCGGTGGATGACCTTTATATGGAGCAGCTAAAACAGCAGAGTATTCATCCCGAACTGATCAAACAGGCGGCAGGGGATATCAAAATCGTGTATACACCGCTGCATGGAAGCGGAAATTTGCCGGTACGCCGTGTGCTAAAGGAGCTTGGTTTTGTTCATGTGTATGTGGTGAAAGAACAGGAATTGCCGGACGGGGCATTTCCGACGGTAGCCTATCCGAATCCGGAGGATGAAAAGGCCTGGACGCTTGCGTTAAAGCTGGCGAAAGAAGTGGATGCGGATATCGTGCTGGCCACGGATCCGGACGCAGACCGTCTCGGCGTTTATGCCAAGGATACGGAAAGCGGGGAATATGTAAGTTTTACCGGGAATATGTCCGGTATGCTGATCGCAGAATATATTTTAAGGGAACGAACGGCCGCGGGATCTATGCCGCAGCGGCCGGCATTGGTGGAGACGATTGTTACTACCGATATGGCAAAAGCAATTGCGTCGGATTATCATACGGAACTGATTGAGGTATTAACGGGATTTAAGTATATCGGCGAACAGATTAAGCTGTTTGAACAGCAGCATACGTACAATTATGTATTTGGTCTGGAAGAAAGCTACGGCTGTCTGGCAGGGACGTATGCGAGGGATAAAGACGCCTGTGTGGCTGTGATGATGCTGTGTGAGGCAGCCGCTTACTACAAGCTGCAGGGCAAGACGCTTTGGGATGCTATGCTTACCATGTATGAAAAGTACGGTTATTACAAAGAAGGGCTTACAACGCGGACGTTAAAAGGGATTGACGGGGCAAAGCAAATCCAGGAGATGATGTCCCGCGCGAGAAGCAACCCGCCGAAAACGCTGGGCGGCTTTCGGGTGCTTGCTGTTCGTGATTATAAGGAGGGTGTGCGCAAAGACATGGAAACCGGAGAAACTGCTCCGACTGGGCTTCCGGCATCTAATGTCCTGTATTATGAGCTTGCGCAGAACGCCTGGTGCTGTGTGCGCCCGTCCGGTACGGAACCTAAGATCAAATATTATTTTGGTGTAAAGGGGTGTTCCCTGGAAGATGCAAATGAGAAGCTTTTGGAGTTAAAACAGGCAGTTTTATCGCAATCCTAAGCATCCGCCAGGCCATGGCGGTTTGGCGTGCGGATGCCGGAGATACGGATTCATAGGATAGGGATAGAAAGTAAGGATAGAAAGTAAAGGGTGCATACATGATCGTATACAATGAACAGACCAATGTATTTAAACTGGATACCCAGTCCGCCAGTTATGTGATGGGGCTTGCGGATGGGCGTTATCTGGGACATATTTATTATGGAAAGAAGTTAAAGTCTACGGACCTTTCGGACCTGCTGCGTATCGGGGAGAACCCGTTTGTGCCGTCTGAAAACGCGAGGGATAAGGCTTCGTTTTTAGACTGTTATCCAATGGAATTTTCTTTTGGGGGCACGGGGGATTTTAGGGAAAGCTGTATTGAAGTTTTAAATGAGCAGGGGCAGGCCGGGCTGGAGCTGACGTTTGAGGGATACCGGATTTATAAAGGCAAGGATGCTTTGGAGGGCCTGCCCGCAACCTGGGGCGGGGATTCTGAGACGCTTGAGATCACACTTTCAGATGCGCCGACGGGTTTTAAAGTCCTGCTTTCCTACAGTGTCTTTGCAGACAGCGACGCGGTAGTAAGGAGCGCCAAAGCCGTAAATGGGTCCGCGCAGACGGTCTATTTAAACCGTATGCTGTCGGCTTGCCTGGAAATGGATGAGGAGGCGTTTGAAATCCTGTCTCTGCACGGTTCCTGGGCCAGAGAGCGCAAGATTCAAAGACAGCCGCTTGGATACGGCAGTATCGTAACGGAATCGATTCGGGGGATATCGTCCCATCAGGACCACCCGTTTTTAGCAGCGGTGTCGGCGGACTGTACGCAGACAGCCGGGGAAGTCTATGCCATGCATTTTGTGTATTCCGGTAATTTTCTGGCAAAAGCGCAAAAGACCGCGGCGGATACCCTGCGCATGGTTATGGGGATTCATCCGAAACAGTTTTGTTGGAAACTGGAGCCGGGCCAGGTATTTCAGGCACCGGAAACCGTGCTTGTGTATTCCGGGGAAGGGCTTGACCATATGACGCATACGTTTCATGACCTGTACCGGAACCATTTAATCCGCGGCAGTTACAAAGACAAAGAACGCCCGGTACTGATTAATAACTGGGAAGCGACGTATTTTGATTTTGATACGGACAAACTGCTTTCTATTGCCAGGGAAGCCGCCGCGCTTGGAATTGAAATGCTCGTGATGGACGACGGCTGGTTCGGCCATCGGGACAGTGATAACAGCAGTCTGGGCGACTGGACAGTCAATGAGAAAAAGCTTCCGGGCGGTTTGCATGATCTGGTCGGTGAAGTGAACCGCCTGGGGATGAAATTTGGGATTTGGTTTGAACCGGAAATGATTTCTCCGGATTCCAAGCTGTTTGCGATGCATCCGGATTGGGCGCTGCAGTTAAAAGGGCGTGTGCCGACGCAGGCCAGAGAACAGTGGGTGCTCGATCTAAGCCGCCCGGAAGTCGTGGATTATGTTTATGAATGTCTGCGTGCGGTTTTGCATACGGCAAATATAGCGTATATCAAATGGGATATGAACCGTCCGCTTACCGACATTGGCAGCAGCAGTCTGCCGCCGCAGCGGCAGGGAGAATTGTCCCATCGGTATATGCTGGCTGTCTATGAACTGCAGGAACGGCTGATAACGGAATTTCCGGATCTCTTGCTGGAGAATTGTACAAGCGGCGGCGGACGGTTTGATCCGGGTATGCTTTATTACAGTCCGCAGATTTGGTGCTCGGATGATACGGATGCGGTGGAACGCCTATTGATCCAGGAAGGGACGCAGCTTTTATATCCGATGTCCGCGATCGGTGCGCATGTATCCGACTGTCCAAACCATATCGTCGGCAGAAATACACCGTTTGAGACACGCGGTATTGTGGCGCTGGCGGGGGCTTTTGGCTATGAACTGGATATTACAAAAATAAGCAGCCAGGAGCGTACACTGGTGCCTGGACAGATTGCCCAATATAAGAAATATGCGCCGCTTATTCGGGAGGGGGATTATTACCGGCTTGCGTCTTACCGGGAAAACCATCAGTATGACTGCTATGAAATCGTTTCCAAAGACCGTTCGACGGCGCTGCTGTTTTTGATCCAGGTACTCGGCGAGCCGAACCGCCGCAGCCGGAAGCTGAAGCTGCGGGGATTAGACGCGGACGCGCAGTATGAAGCGGATGGAAAGCGGTATGACGGGGATACGCTGATGCACGCGGGCTTTGTGCACAAGCGGATGCACGGGGATTTTCAGGCTGAAGTAATAGAATTTCGCAGGGTATAGCGCCATTTTTAAGCCAATGGGCTTTTACACCGGCAAAAAAGTTCGCTCCGCTTTCAGGCAGCGAATATACAAAAAACGGGAAGCAGGCCACAGCAGCAGTGGGCCTGCTTCCCGTTTCTAATTTTTCCATTTTTGCTTTGCCGCGCCGCTTGGGGTGCAGTGGTAATATTTTTTAAATGTTTCCGCAAAATAGCTGGCATTGTGAAACCCGGTTTCAAAACTGATCTCCGTAACCGACAGGTCTGTATGCAAAAGCAGTTCCAAAGACTGGTCCAGCCGGTATTCCGTCAGATAGGCAATCGGAGATCTGGAGAGATATTTGTGAAACAGCGAAGAACAGCTACTTTTGCAGACATTGCCGGAAGCGGCGATCTGGTCAAGGGTGATGGTTTCTTTGTAATGTTCCTGTATAAACGTTACCATTTTTTTTACGGTGATGAGCTGGCGGTTCGCCTTGGCGGGGGTGCCGCGGGCATGCGGACAGTTGTGGTACAGCGGATACCATAAGGAAAATGCCAGTTGCTGGATTAACAGGGCGTCAAAATTTTGGATGCTGCATTGGTAGATGGCTTTTAAAGTATCCATGACCTGCTTTTGCCATGGGATTTCCTGCAAAAGCAGCAGGCAGGGCTGGCTGCTGTTGTTGATAATTGGATTTACATAGCGTTTCGCAAAGTAGTCGTTGACACACAAAAGCAGCGGGTGGAGCAGGATGCAGATAAATTCACATTCCCGGTGTTCCGGGGAATATCCGCGGTGGACCTGGCGGCTGTTTACCATAATTCCGTTGCCGCTTTCGATGGGAAAGTTTTGTCCGTTTACCTGAAACGTGATCGATCCGGACAAAACGACAATAAATTCCAGATCTCCATGCCAATGGCTGATCGCTGAATAATTCGGGTAATAAGATAAAAAATCTTTTCGGATATAGGCGGGATATTCTTTTAGGTTATAATTTACATGTTCCGCATGCTCTGCGCGGCTGACGTTTGCTGAACGAGTATTGTCCATTGTTTTTTTCTCCTAAAATGGAAAATTGTTATATTATTATAAGAGATTCTGGTGGAAATGGCAAGATCATTGGTATATTATGGAACATACTTGCAGCAGCAGAATACGGCCGGGCAAAAGGCTGGAAACGGAGGTGTAGAATGAAAATACGGGACGATTTTCTAAAAAAACTGCTTGCTTTTGTATTTCCGATTGCATTTCAGCAGTTTATGCTGGCGGCGGTCAGCGCATCGGACGCGCTGATGCTTGGCATGCTGTCGCAGGATGCATTATCGGCGGTATCGCTGGCGGGGCAGGTCACGTTTGTAGAGCACTTGTTTTTTGGCGCCATGACGATCGGGCTGTCCTTGCTGGCAGCGCAGTATTGGGGCAAAGGGGACCGGGCGGCGGTGGAGAGGATCTTTGCTTATGTGTTTAAAATTACGGCTGTTGTATCGTTTGTATTTTTTCTGGCGGGCCTTTGTATCCCGACGGCTTTGATGCTTATTTTTACAAATGAACAGCCGCTTGTGGACGGAGGGGCAGTCTATCTGCGGGCCGTATCGCTGTCTTTCTTTTTGTCCGGTATTTCGCAGGTCTATTTGTGTGTGCTAAAAAACAGCGGAAAAGCAGCCAGGTCCAGCCTGATTAGTTCCGTCAGCGTAGTGGTAAATATAGCGTTGAATGCGGTATTGATTTTCGGCCTGCTTGGTTTCCCGCGGATGGGCATTGCGGGGGCTGCCTTAGCGACTGTCGCAGCGAGGCTGATGGAAACAGCCTGGTGCGTGGCGGAGACCTTGAAAAAAGATGCGGTCCGGCTGCGGCTGCGCAATCTGCGAAACAACGATACGGGCCTTTGCGGTGATTTTTGGAAATATACGACCCCGGTACTTGGCAATGAGATTGTATGGGGTGTGGGATTTACGATGTATTCCGTTATTATGGGCCATTTGGGAACGGATGCCGTGGCGGCCAATTCCATTGCGAATATTGTAAAAAATCTTGCCGCCTGCCTTTGCATGGGCCTTGGAAGCGGCGGTGGCATTATAGTCGGCAATGAACTGGGGGCCGGAAGGCTGGAGCTTGCAAAGGAGTACGGCGACAGGCTCTGTCGTATGGCATGGATTTGCGGCGCGGCGTCGGGCATTGTGCTGGTGGCGTTTAGCCCTTTGATTTTGGCGGTAACGGATTTAAGCGGGCAGGCAGAAGTTTATTTGCGATGGATGTTAGCGATGTGTTCTTACTATATGGTTGGAAAATCTTTCAGCGGGACGACGATTGCGGGAATTTTTTGTGCCGGGGGCGACAGCCAGTTTGGATTTTTCTGTGATACGGTAACGATGTGGTGCGTTACGGTACCATTGGGGCTGCTTGCGGCGTTTGTATGGAAGCTTCCGGTACCCGCGGTATATTTTATTGTCAATCTGGACGAAATCGTCAAGCTGCCGGCGGTGTATCTGCATTATAAAAAATATAAATGGGTTCGAAATCTGACGCAGGAGGCCTGACGGACCGGTTTTAGGATGCTGCCGCAGATAGGCAGGCGCAGAAATAAGAAAGGAGCAAAACAGGATGACGAATAAGGAACGAAGAGATGCCGGATTGGCATACATATCGGATGAAAGTATTTTTGAGGAGCAGCAGGTGTGCAGGCGCAAGCTGCAGAAATTGAATTTTATGGACCGATCGGATTTTAATGGAATTGCGCAGGTAGTAAAATGCCTGTTTGGAAAATCGGACGGGGCATTTGTCAATCCGCCGTTTTACTGTGATTATGGGTCACATATCGAGGTTGGGAAAAATTTTTTTGCGAATTATAACTGCACGATACTCGATGTGGCAAAAGTAAAGATCGGGGATAACTGCCAGATGGCGCCGAATGTGTCGATTTATACCGCGGGCCATCCGGTTTATCCGGTCAGCCGCAATTCCGCTTATGAATATGGAAAAGAAGTTGTGGTCGGGGACAATGTCTGGATTGGGGGAAATACGGTGATCTGTCCGGGCGTACACATCGGGGACAATGTCGTAATTGGAGCCGGCAGTGTAGTTACAAAGGATATTCCGGACTGGTCGGTCGCGGCGGGCAATCCTTGCCGTGTACTTCGTAAGATTACAAAAGACGACCAGAAAAAGCTGTTTCGGGAGGAGGAAATTGACGAAGAAGCCTGGGCGGATATTGTTAAACGGATGAAATTTTAAGTTTATTTGACCCGGCATTTCCATCGTATCATCCGTATTATTTTTTTCTAAATCCGCATAATTTTTTTATAATAAACTTCCAGCATAAAATATTGCTAAAATCAACAAAAATCGTTCTATGCAAATGTTAAAATCTTTTATATAATGCGGGCAAGGCAGTAATAGTCAGTGCGTGTATTTGACAGGACGAGAAATAAAACGGACAAGGAGGAAGTAATTATGCAGATGACATTTCGCTGGTATGGCGAGGGAAATGACAGCATTACACCGCAGCAGATCAAACAGATCCCGGGCGTGACAGGGCTTGTATGGGCGCTGCACCATAAGCAGGCGGGGGAAGTATGGGAAGTCGAGGAAATCGAAGAAGCCCGCCGCCAGATCGAAGGGGCAGGATTTAATATGGATGTAGTCGAAAGCGTCAATGTCCATGACGATATCAAAATCGGTTTGCCGACGCGTGACCAGTATATTGAAAATTACAAGACGACGTTAAAAAACCTGGCAAAATTTGGAGTGAAGGTAGTTACGTATAATTTTATGCCGATCTTTGACTGGACCCGTACGGATTTGTTCCATCCAATGGAGGATGGTTCTACGGCACTGTTTTATGAAAAATCCAGGATTCAGGATGATTATAAGGAAATGGCAAAGTATATTCTGGAAAACCTGCACGGCATGACATTCCCGGGATGGGAGCCGGAGCGTATGGCGCAGTTGGACGAGCTGTTTGAAAAATACAGGCCGGTGACGAAAGAAAAACTGTGGGATAACCTGAAATATTTTCTGGAAGCGATTATGCCGACCTGCCGTGAGACAGGCATCAAGATGGCGATCCATCAGGACGACCCGCCATGGGATATTTTCGGGCTGCCGCGTTTGCTGGTAGACAAGGAATCCATCGGCCGTTTCCTGTCTATGGTGGACGACGAATACAACTGCCTGTGCCTGTGTTCCGGTTCCCTTGGAGCAAATCCGGACAACAATGTGGCGGATATCATCCGTACCTATTGCGACCGTATCGCATTTGCGCATATCCGCAATGTCAAACATTTTGCGAACGGTGATTTTACCGAAGCTTCACACCGTGACTGTGACGGGGATGTAGGTATTTTGGAGATTATGCGGGCTTATCATGACTGTGGGTATCAAGGCTATGTGCGTCCGGACCATGGGCGCCATATTTGGGATGAAAAATGCCGCCCGGGCTACGGTTTGTATGACCGCGCATTAGGTATTATGTATTTGTGGGGCTGCTGGGATATGCTTGAACGGATTGACGGTAAAATTGCGTAAATTGCGGTAAAAAATGAAATAAAAAACAAACAGTGTAAAGTCCATGTTTTTATGTGGGCTTTGCATTTTTTTTTGAACAGACGTAGCCACCCTGGTAAAAAAGTGGTATGATACTGTTATACCAAATCCGAATTTGGGCAGATGGTATCCATTTTAAGCTATACCGGTGTCAGCGGCTGGGGCTGGAACGGCAGCAATTTTTAAATTTTATACGAATCAAAGGAGATGGAATACAGATGAAAAAAATGGAAGAATATGTACGCTCTATACCGGATTTTCCGGAACCAGGGATTATATTCCGCGATGTTACGAGCGTACTGCAGGATCCGGACGGGCTGAAGCTTGCGGTTGATTCGATGATCGGCCTGTTGGACGGCGTGGATTTTGATATTGTGGCGGGGACGGAATCCCGCGGATTTATGTTTGGTATGCCAATCGCGTACAAATTAGGCAAGGCGTTTATACCGGTCCGTAAAAAAGGGAAGCTTCCGTGTGAAACCATTTCTACGGAATATGCGCTGGAATACGGCACCGCGGAAATTGAAATGCATAAAGACGCGGTGAAGCCGGGACAGAAAGTGGTTTTGGTGGACGATTTGATCGCGACCGGAGGCACATTGGAAGCAAGCGTGCGCCTGATTGAACAGTTGGGCGGGGAAGTGGTAAAAGTGATTTTGCTGATGGAACTGGCAGGTTTAAAGGGACGCGAGAAGCTGGCAGGCTATGAGGTGGCGTCTGTTATTTCCTATGAGGGAAAGTAAAGGCTTGCCGGCATTAAAGCGGCCCAATGTGAAAAATAACAGGACAACAGGAAAAGAAAGGGAATAGGAACATGGTAATCGTAAATACAGATTATATTGCGGGGCGCGAACTGGAAATGCTTGGGTTGGTCAAGGGCAGTACGATTCAGAGCAAAAATATCGGGCATGATATTGGGCAGAGTTTTAAGACGCTCGTAGGCGGGGAATTAAAAGCCTATACCGATATGATGAACGATGCCCGGGCGCTCGCTACGCAGCGTATGGTACAGGAAGCGGAAGCGCTTGGCGCGGATGCGGTTGTAAATGTACGTTACGCATCGGCGGCTGTTATGGCTGGCGCGGCGGAAGTTATGGCGTATGGCACGGCGGTGAAATTCTGTTAGAAAAATTTTGCGCCTAAGAATCCCTAAGCATTCTGCGTTTACATATTTAAAACCTTTTGCGCCTGGCAGCGGAGGTATTGCGGCTGGTGCAGTCAAAAGATAGCAGGATGACTATACAAATAAATGCACCCGATAAAGACAGCCGGAATGGCTGTTCTTTGTCGGGTGTTTTCGGAACTGGGGGTCTGCGATGCGGCCGGGCGGTTTCGCATTTATCGAAAATCCTTGCATCCATGGCGCTCATATGCTAGACTATATAGGAATTTCATAAGACAGTTCGTGACCATCCTGTCTCTAAACAAAACTACGGGAAATGACAGCCGGATTTACGCTGTCTTATTCGCTTTGGATGGATGCATTATAGATACATGCATCCTTTTCTTTTGTCCAAAACGTTCCTGTTTGTTCGGCGCGGGGATGTCAGGAATGTATGTACAATCAGAAAGAAGGGATTTTTATGGACAAGAAAGCTTCCGGGCCAGTCCGCTACAGTGTCATTACGCAGAAAAACTCCCGCGAAATCGTGATGCTGCGGGGAAGCGGCTGTGCATGGCGCCGCTGCCGTTTCTGTGATTATCATTTGGACTCGTCAAAGGACATAGCGGCAAATTTCCGGCTGAACAAACAGGTGCTTGAAGACGTGACCGGGCAGTTTCACAGGCTTGAGGTGATTAATTCCGGCAGTTTTACAGATTTGGATGAGCAGACGGTTCGGGCGGTAGAAGAAACCTGCAGACAAAAACAGATCACCCAGATTCATTTTGAATGCCATTGGATGCATCGGAATGTAACGGCTGGTTTCCGCAGACGTTTTTTGGACCAGGGCATCCTGGTGAAGCTGAAAACAGGTGTGGAAACGTTTGATCCGCTGTTTCGCGAGTGCTATCTGGATAAAGGGATCGATACGGACAGTGCCGAAGAGATCGCCCGGTATTTTGACGAAGTCTGTCTGCTGCAGGGGCTTGCGGGGCAGACAAAAGAAAGTATGGACCGGGATATTCAAACAGGGCTTGCTTTTTTTGAGCGTGTCTGTGTGAATATTATGAATGAAAACAGCCGCCCGGTGCGCCCGGATCCGCGTGTCATACAGATCTTTGAAACCGAACTGTATCCCAAATACAGGGAGCATCCACGTGTGGATATTTTACTGCATAATACAGACTTTGGAGTAGGAGGGGATGGCTGCTATGCAAAATGAAATCGTACTGGTGAGTTCTTTATTGGTTACTTACAGCATTGTAGTGCTCCTGCTGTATCTGATGCAGGAACAGGGGCTATATCTGTGGACAATTATCGCTACGATTGCCGCGAATATTGAAGTATTGCTTGTGGTTCGGGCATTCGGCATGGAAACGACGCTGGGCAATATCCTGTTTGCTTCTACCTTTCTTGTCACAGACATTGCAAGCGAACGGTACGGAAAGCAGACGGCGCAGAAAACGGTCCGGCTTGGAATCATTACGTCTGTGTTATTTATTGTCATCTCGCAGTCCTGGATGCTCTATGTACCGGCGCAGACGGATTGGGCAGCGCCCGCTATTCGGGAAATTTTTTCGAATACGCCGCGCATGATGCTGACATCCCTGCTCGTATACGCATTCGTACAGACGCTGGACGTCTGGCTATACCATAAATGGTGGGATTTTACCAGCCGTCGTTTTAAAGACAGCCATCGGTTTTTGTGGCTGCGCAATAACGGTTCGACGCTGGTTTCCCAATTGATGAATGCGGTTCTTTTTACGTTTGGGGCGTTTTGGGGTATGTATGGGATGGATACGCTGCTTTCCATAATGGTATCCAGTTATATGATTTTTATTGTTACAAGCCTTGCCGATACGCCGTTTGTGTATTTGGCGCGAAAGATCAGCGATAAAAGCCAGGTTGGCGCAGGGTGTTAAAGAAAGACGATGGGTTATGAAAAATAAATGATTACCGCAAGTATGCAATTTGCTCCCAAATCTTGCACCGGTATAAAAATGAGATTATAATAAGCGCATGGTAGATTTACAATGAGCCGCTTTATAACAGGAAGCGGCAATAAAGGATAGGGTCGGACAGCATGTATAAAAAATTATTAACGGAAGTGCTCGCGAGGCTCGACGAAGGGCAGATTATGGAAATCATCGAGGAGCTTGGAAAAAACAGCAGCCTTGGAAAAGAATTGTGCGGGATCTTAAAAGAGGACGGACGCTTTCTTACGGATACCCCGATGACCATGGAGGAAATCAAGGATATTTTAAATAAAGAATTGGATGCGGCCAAAAAACAGCGCAGGGAGTTTTTTGAGGAATTGATTTATTTTGTGGACAGGGCGCAGAAAACAGACGCGCAGGTATACAACGCAATCGGAATGAACCGTACCTTGTGGTACCGGCTGCGCGATAATAAAAATGCAAGGACTAACAAGCGCAATGTGCTGAAAATGGCGATTATCCTGCATTTGGATTATTGGGAAATGTATTATCTGCTGAATCTGGCGGGATATTCCCTGATGCCCGCACAAGACCCAACAGATAAGATTGTATCGTATTGTATCCGAAGCAAAATCTATGACTGCAAACAGATCGATGAATTGTTTTTCGAGCTTGGGGAAGAACCGTTATTTTCGGAATAATTCACGCAGCAGCCATTAAGGACTGCGTCCTTTAGGAAAGGGGAATAAAATATGAAGATCCAAGGAGTTCATATTGCCACGCTTGGAATGCTGCGGAAACATTTCTGTCTGCAGGAAGTGTGGGAAACGATCGATAATGGAATGCTGTTAGACTGCCAGAAACGTCTGGCCAGGCAGAATGCTTATGCGGCACGCGAAACGGCGCAATTATTGGAAGCTTATGTGGGAAAGGACGGTTTGGCGGAGGTTGTTTGTGCATTTTACCGCGACGGCGTGTGGGACCTTGCGGGATTGGAGCACGCTTTGGGACCGTTACTGCGAAAAAGCAGGGATCATAATGGCAATCAATTTTTCTCCAGAAACCGGAAGGGGATACAGCAGGTCGTTTATTCCGAACGGATTGTATGGGAAACCGGGAAAGCGGCGCTGTTTTATCTGTTTCTTCTGCTGATGCTGCAGGCGGACCCGCAGGGGGAAATTGCAAAAGAGGATTTTCGGTTTCTTTGTACCAGTCTGGAAACCGTACCGTCCGAATCGGGGACAGCAGGCGGGAAAAACCGGATTCCAAGGCTTTGTTCCAATGGATCGGGCGTTTTTTATTTAAAAGAAGGGATGATCTATGACACGGACGGCAATGCGGTTTCACCCGAAAACGAAAAAATCGGATGTTTTGCCTATACGCAAGACCTGGGTCTTTTGGCATTTACCGAACAGGGGAGGGTATCCGCATGTACGGAGCTGGATGTAAAATACGAGATTGCGGGCGCCCTGGACCAGCGGCAGAATGGACGTGTGGTTATGGCGGCGGCTTATGGGGAACTTTATGTCCTGCTCTTGGATGACGGGACGATAGTCAGTAATGTAGAAGACCCGGTAACGGAATGGAATGATTTGTATTGGGTTGGCGCGGGTTTAAACAGTATTACCGCAATCCGCGGCAGAAACCGGTGTGTTATGGAGTTGGGTTCTGACAGCAGGCTCAGTGCGTATTCGGATGTCGGCGCGGTATACACCAGAAGTGTGGAAGGGTGCTGCAGATATATGGTGTTAAAAGAAAATGGAGTACTGGTTATGGACGACGGGGAAACGGAAACAGAAGTGGGTGCGGCGGCCATTGACCGGGATGGGTATGTTTACGCGGTTGGAGAAGAAATCATTTTTCGAAAGTTTGATTCCAAGACGAAAAAAAGCGGTAGGCTTGCGGGCGCAGCAGGCGGCAGAATTTTGGAATTATGCAAAAGCCGTTCGCATATTTATGCAAGGGCTGTTTGTTCCGATGGGGAAATATTAGCGGTAGTCCAGGTATGATGAAAACAGGGAGTAGCAGAATAATATGCAGACAGTACTATTTGTCCTTGCGGCCGTCTTTTTGCTTGTGGGGGCGGCGCTGCTGATCGGCAGCGGCGGCAGGGTGCAGGAAAAGAAACGGGCAGACATTCAGCCGAAAAATCGGCAGCGGGAAAACGAACTGCAAAAGACAGCGGTAAAAAAAGAGCAGGGAACACAAGAACGGATCGAAAAATTGCTATCGACAGAACGAAGTTTGTGGGAACTGGAACAGGAGCGTCCCTATGAAAGGCTGTTTGAGCAAAGCGCGCTGCCCCTGCAGATGCTGCTGGGACTTGCCGCTGTTTCAGAAGGGATGCTGGATCAGGAAAAAATCGATTATTACCTAAAGGATGTCATCGCGGAACCTTTAATCAGCGCGGTAAAAAACGCGGGCGGAAAAACGCGGCACGGGATCATTATTTTGCCGGAGAATGCGAAAACGTTTGCGGCAGAGCTGAAAAAGGAAGCGATCGAAAAACTCTCCATGCAGGAAATCGAAGCATATACCAGGGAAAACGAACTGCGGATGCAGGCTGGCAGGATTGCCCTGCAAAAAGCGGCAGCCGCAAGGGAACTGGGCGGCGTGGTAAACGCGATGGAGCTGTTTGTGCAGGCCGCGCATAACGGCCGCGACAGGGCGCGGATGGTCGGCGCGCAGGCCGACAGCGTGGCACATATTTTAGAAAAACATGGTATTTATCCGATGTTTGCAGGGGATCAACGGCTGGGTGCGGATGTAAGGAAACGGTTTGGCACAGCCGGCGAACATTCCCTGCGGTATCCGGGGCTGCTGATCCAAAGGGACGGGGCCTGGGAAGTGCTGGGGGCCAATATAGGAATGGATCGTGAGGTGTAAGCAAATGGGTTCTAAAAAAGCGCCGGTCAGGGGTGCCGGTTCCATGAAAACAAAGGCGGCAGTCAAACAAAACCAAAACAGCGAGCTGCGCAGGGGAAACGGCAGGCCGAAAGAAAGGGTCAGGGAATCCAAAGAAATTCATGACGGGCCGGAGGCGGAAATCAATGCCCTAAAAGCGCAGAACCGCCGTTTAAAAGTATACAATAACAAGCTTAGGGAAGCATATTTAACAAAGGAATCCTGTCAAGAGCCGGACGAAATCAAAGAGTTAAAAAGGGAAAATACCCGGTTAAAAGAAAAAATGAAACAAGCGGGAGAGCGAAACCGCCAGTTAACCGAAGAAAATGCCGCTATGCGAAAACTGCTGCAGGAGGCTTTGCCGGAGGTATTGCTGAACCGTCAAAGGCAATTGTATGAAATCCGTCTGTGCAGGCCGTATGAACAATATTTTGACAGCCATGCCCTGTGCCTGCAGATGCTGGCGGGGGCTGCAAGGAACGCGGATACATTTTTGCAGGATCAAAAAATGGAAGATCTGCGGGAAGAGGCGGTCAGGCCGCTATTGCTGTCCGCTCGGAAGATGAATGGGATTTTGGAGGACGCAAAGCTCGTATTCCCGGGATTTTGCGAAGCATTTAAAGAACAGGAAATCATAGAAAAGATCAGAAAAGAAAGTCTGGACGCGCTTGCGAAATATAAACGGGAAGATGAAGTACAAATCAGGCAGGGAAAAATTTCTTTTCAGAAAAAAACGGCTGTGCAGGGGTTAGGCAGAATCATCAAAGAACTGGAAAAAATAGAAAGCGGATATCTGCCGGACCGTCAATGGATGGAACGCACGGCAGGCGAAATGATACAGATTTTGGAAGCAGGCGGTATTTACCCGATGTTTGCCGACGACGGCAGGCTGGCACGGCAGCCAAAGCTGCAGGAGCGTTTTTTTGTACCAGCACAGGATGCGGTAATCTATCCGGGCCTGTTTATTCAAAGGGATGGTGTATGGGAAGTGCTCGGGCCTTATATCGGAACGGTATGCGGATAATTTGCAGACGGCATACCGTTCGTTAGTCAGATTAGGTACAAGGAGAAAAAGCGGATGGAAACGATGGATTTATTTGCGTATTTTAACGAAGAGGCCCTGGACCCGGATGATGTCAGTGTCATTGGGATTGATAACGGTGCGGGGGAATATGCGGCATGTATGGCGAGGTTTCGGTATGGGAACGTGGAATTGAGCAATCTTAGCATTGATAATAATAACAATAAGTATGTCTTTGCTGCTTACCATGACCAAAAAGAAGTGATCGGCGAGGAAGTTTTAAAATACGGCGGCGAGATTTATACCAATATGAAAGTACCGCCCGAAAGCGCGGTAAAAAAATACGGCAAAAAGCTGCAGGATGCCCATACGTACCAGTATTTAATGGGAAAATCATTTTACTGCTTAATCCGCGACCTATTAAAAAACAAAGAGATCATCGGGGATTACAAAGGCAGAAAGGTCAAGCATATTTACCTGTTTGTCGGCCGGCCTTCCAGCAGTATATGGGAAAACCAGGCAAAAGATTACCAGATGCTTTTAAAGGAATTTCTGCCGGGGCTGGAGGAAAAGCCAGTCAGCCTGGATGCGCAGACAGCGGTAAAAGTCAAGTTTCATGTGCTGGTTTATTCAGAAGCGGAAGCGGCGATGGCAAATGAATACAAGCTTGGCAATATTGGAAAAAATGAGACGATCATGGTAATTGACGGGGGCAGCAGTACCTTTGACTGTGCCGTAGTTAAAGACGGTAAGGTCATCAACGAATACAGCCGCCAGATTGGCGCCGGTATGATCGAACAAAATATGCTCGATCTTTTTTTCCTGGAGGAAAAAGACGTTTCCATTCCGGTGGACAAACGGAAAGCGATTCATGAGGAAGCGGTAAAAAAGCTTTCCGATCATGAGGGAAATCATATTTTAAAACTGCGCAAGAAAAAAGAAGAATTTTTTGGCCCGAACGGGAAAGACGGGGAGGATTTGGGCAGGGCGGCCGTTTGGTATGACGGCAGAAAAATCGTAAAAGAGATGGATGAAAAGTTCCTGCGGTTTGCCATTGAACAAATGCCGGTGCGTGTGGAACGCAGCCATATGGAGGAAGAAGATCCGTTTGGAGGAAACCGCACACAGGATTATAAAAGTTTCCGGGACGCGGCAGAAGTATTTTTTCAAGGAGCGAAAGCAAGGTGTTTCGACCGGGCAGCAAATACGCCGGTGGCCATTGACCGGATCATTCTGACAGGCGGGGCAACGGTCATGCCGTTTTTGCAGGAGATGATTGCGGATGTGTTTGAAGTGGAAAAAAACGGCATACGGCTTGAGCGTCCGGCACAGGACCGTCATTTTTCCGTTTCCAGGGGACTTGCCTATATGGGATACGCGGAACTAAAAAAAAGGGAGCAGCTTGCAAAGATCCGAAAACAGGTGCATGGGCAGTTTGCGGCAATCCGCGTAAAAGTCAGCGAACGGATCCAGGCCGCCTGCATGGAAAAAATATGGCAGCAGGTTTATATCGGCCAGATTCAGGAATGGGTAAAAGACGATACGAGACATACGCTCAAAGACTGGATTGCTATGCCGTATCATATTCCAGTCGATGCAGTCCGGGAAAACGTAATGGGATTGCTGGAAGAAGAACAGGTGCTTACGGATATCAACGAAGCCCTAGAAGAAAACTTCATGCGCCTGTTTCCAAAAGCAGACCGCAGGTATGAATGCAGAATCGAACAGGGGGACATTATATCCGCGTTTGAGGGCAATCTAAACCAGATCCGGATTTATCTGGATGATCTTTTGACTTTTAAAACCAAAGCATGCAATTTATTAAGCTTTCTTGGCTTCCGCAAAATTTCCTGGAATACGGCGCTGACCCGGGCAGAAAAAATCGACATTCAGACGCATATCACAGAACATAAAACGATCATCTTAGCAAAATTAAAACCGCAGATAGAGGAGGAAACAAAAGAAGTGGCGTCATATGTGTATCAGACAATCCTGCGGAATACAGATGATTCGCTGGAAGTATATATGGATGGATTAATGCCGTACTTCGTAAGAGAGGTGTCAAATGTCAAGGATGCATGAAATAGAACAAAGACTTTCCATGATAAGGGAAAAACACAGGCATGTGGTGTATCTGACGACAGAAGACCGGGATATTCTGCCTGCTGTCTTTGAAGAAATGGCAGAATTGCTCAAAAGTTTTGTGACAGACAAAAAACAGGAGCTGATGCTGCAGAATATAAGCGGCGACTGCTTTTATCCGGTTGTCCGGGCAAACCATATTTTGGAAGATGCCTATGAAGCCTTTGATTTGAAAGAAAGAAACTATATCAAAAACGAATTTTTCAGCGAGCGGGAAGAACCAGGCCGGATGTTTCGAGCCGTTTCCCCATCTTTTTTTCTGCTGAATGATTTTCATATCCTGCGCGAGACGGCGGCTTCGCATTTCCTAAAACAGTTTCTTTCGGCTGCGGCACGGGAAGAGCAGGAACAGGGGCGTTTTCTTATTTTATTTTTAGTCAGCCCTATTCTGCGGTGTCCCAAAGGGTTTGAAGGAGAGATCGAAGTGATTGACGTTCCGGAAATGGACCAGGGCGATGTAGAAGATTTTTTGTCCGCGCAGGCAGTCCGGGAATATGGTGCAGGTTTGGGATCCGCAAGCATCGATTCCGTGGAAAAAAAGCGGATTGTGGAAGCGGCGAGGGATTTGCGCGGCATTTCCAAAAAGGGTATCTTGGAAATTTTAGCGGATTTGCGGGCGGAATACGGGAGCTTTTTTGGCAGGACGGCAGACGGGAGCGGGACGGAGAAAAACCTGCGCCATATTGTGGAGTCGAGAAAGCGTCTCGTTGCGGAATTAAAGAAAAAAGAAGCCCGGTATGATTCTACGGTAACGATGATCGAACCGCAGGAAGCGGCGGTCGAAGGCTTAAAGGAGTTTTTGTGCTGGATCGATGATATCAAAGAAGAGTTTTTGGATGAAGAAAAAGCGTTCCGTTTTGGAAACAAGCCGCCGAAAGGCGTGCTTTTAACCGGTATTCCGGGAAGCGGGAAAACACAGGCAGCCAAACAGGTGGCGTTTCGGATGGGCGGGCTGGAGGGAAATGTGCCGCTTGTGCAGTTTCGGATGGACAACCTGCTGGGCGGCCTGGTAGGGGATTCGGAAGCGAATTTCAAACGCTGCCGCAAACGGATTGAAGCGCTCTCTCCGTGCATTGTCCTCTTGGACGAGATCGAAAAAACATTTGATACAGAAGGAAAGAGCAGCAGCAATGATGTAAAAATGAATATTTTAACGGCCCTTTTGGACTGGATGCAGGAAAATGAACGGCAGATCTTCTTTTTTGCGACAAGCAACAGCGTCGTTCATCTAAAGCCGGAGCTTTTGCGGGATGGGCGTTTTGACATGCGGTTTTGTGTGTTTATGCCCACACATGACGAATTAGTGGAAATTTTCCGTCTGCATATGGAGCATGCGAACAGGCGGGCGAACGGGCGGCTGTTTCAGGATGCGGATTACCGGGAGACGGCGCGGTCTTTTTTGTCTAAAATCACGGAATATGCACGCGAAAAAGAAAAGAATATGTTTTTTACCGGGGCGAATGTAGAAAATTTAATTACGCAGGCAAACCGCGATCTGAAAAGACAGGCGGAAAAGAAACGTTCGCCGCGCCCTTACCGCCAGGAGGAATATCTGGAAGCGCTTTTGTGTGCGGCGAAAGGAAAATACTGCCAGCCGTATGGTGTTACCAATCGAAAAGACATTGTGGAATTTTGGCTGTCCGCTTATAAAAACCAGTATACAAACGCGGCCAGCCTGGACCTGTTTCCGTTTACAGCATACGATGAGGAAGCCTGTGCCTTTCGAAAGCAAGATTTAATAAAACCGGAACACGATTATGACGCGTATCTGTTTGAACGGATTTCGGCTGAAATCTCGAAAGCGCATAAGGAGCGAAAAGAGAGCTGAATAGGATTAGGCAACATAGGGTTTGGTTACATTTGATTAATGAAAATATACAAATTATTATGGGAGTTGCGCGATAATAGCGATAACGGCAGGAGGTGAAAAAATGCGTCTTACAAGCAGCCAGAAACAAAAAATACAAACATTTTACGATTATCTGTGTAAAATGGCCGGCGGGGAACCTGTTACAGCGCAAAAGGCGGCAAAGGCGATCCAGGCATACGGGGGCAGTTTGGATTATGACTATACGCTTGGCATGTGTGAGAGGATACAAACAGGGATAGAGGAAATGTACCGCTTATGCCAAGACAAAGAGTCTTTGGAAGCGCCGGATTTCGTACAGCGAATGCTGGACGATCTGACAGGGGGAATGGAACCGCAGCAGCGAAAAGGTTTTTTTCTGCAATGCCTGGATGCATTTGAACAATATCCGAAATCCGCACCGGAAATGGCTGCCAGGGCGGCGTTGCCGGAGGAAGCGTTAAAAAATCTGCTTGCGTTAAAACTGGACGAATGCGCGAAACCCTCGGTTGTGCAGATGGCGGATGCATTGACGGATCCTTTTTTTCAGGAGCAAAGCGAAAGAATTATCGACCATACAATAGGATGCAAAGCAGATGCCTTTTTTTTCGCGGCGGCGGAGTATATGGCGAGCCTGCACGGGGTACTTCCGATGGAGTTTGGAATGGTTCCGGAGCTTCTTGGAACCTGTGCGGCCGCACAGACGCTTATGGCCGGATATGCGTGGGAAAGCGCGTTTGACGGGCAGGAAAGCTGCACGCAGGTGATGGACGGTATCGTATCGGCGGCAATCGGGGCGGCGTTTGCAGCGAGTGCGGCGGCGCTTGGCATTACGGCGTCTCCATTGCTTGAGACGCTTGCGTTTAGCGGTGTTGGAATGCTGGTCGGTGTTTTGTTAGCGGCTGCGCTGTATCTAACTGCCGTTATGGGCAGCGTATTGCTGGTTGGCGGAATTGCACAGGCGGTACGGGCTTCCGCTGAAAAATGGAGCCGTAAAAAGACGGACGGCGACGAGCAGGCAGATTTCTTGAAGCAGGAAGCAGAGTGGAGCAAACAGGCAGATTTTTATGAAAGTTCTTATAAAAGACTGCATGAAAAATTTTATGAGAAATTTTTTGAAAATATGGATGAAAAGTATCAGGAGGGAATGGCATGAGTAAAAGATTAAACGAAGACGAAATCAGGCTGGTCTGCCAGTTGGCAGAAGAATTAAAACAGGAAGCAAACGGGAATCTTACGATAGAAGAAAATATGCAGATTTCCCTTGCAGGCCGGATCGAAACGGTTGACGAACAAAAAGAGGTAGCTGAAATCTGCGGGGGGATCCATGATTTTGATGAACTGCTGGCCCAGCTTGAAGCAGAAGAAAGCAGGGAGCAGATCCGCAAAGCATTGGATACATCCGCGCTGGGGGAACAGGCTATCGATTGGCAGTATGCGGTTTTAGCAGAGAGCCTGGAGGCGCTTTGCGCCAATTTAGCGGATAAAGATTACGGTTTAAACGAATTTAAAGATTTGGCCATCAAAAAGGAAGGGGAAATCACACAAGAGGATTTGGACAAACTAAAAGATCTGACGGCAGAGTATATTGACCAGTTCTCCCTTATGCACGAAGAAGCGGAGGCAATGGAACTGTTTTTCCGCGCTGTCGGGTCGCAGATCCCGGATGCTTCGGCAGACGCATTGAAAGATGAGAACGAAAAATATTATATTGCGCTGGCTATCTATATTTTGAACCAGCAGGGCAAAATCCAGTATATACCGTCCGATCTGGGGGCAAGATGGGCAGGGATCCATGTATCCGCCTGCGCGGCGGCAGCGAAAGCAAGGATTGACGGCGTTTTAGGTAAAATTTCATGGGACAAAGTACTGGAAAAGCTTAAAAAGATCGCGAGCGCGCTCGTAACTCTTTTGGTCATTGTCGCGGCAGGCGCGGTTCTTTATCAGACGGGCCAAATCGTATTTCTGTTGACGGCAGCAATCTTTGGGTTTCACGCGGTTGGCATTGTGACTGCTATTGTGCTGACGGCGGTAACAGAATTGAAAATGGTGGAGCTTTTGGTCACCTTGTGGGAAACGATACCGGAAAGTGCCGGACAGTTAAAAGAGCTGGCGGTTGAAAAGGGAACGGCAGCAAAAGAATATGCGGACGAAACATATACGGCCGCAAAGGAATGGGTAAAAGAAGAAGCAGTGCCAGCATTGCAGTCGTTTTGGCAGAAATTAAAGGAAATGCTTGCGGATCTTGCAAAGGCGCACGCGCAGGAACAAGATTCAGAGGAAGAGACGGACGAAACAGAGGAAGAAACAGAAGAAGCGCAAGAGACGGCTGGAAGTACGAAAGAGGATGACATAGAGGCTGTCGGCGCGCCGGCAGAGGCATAAGATTCTTGAACATAACATTTTATAGCAAATTGTTATCTACAAGTATTTTATAACAATCTCTTAT
>CAJUIH010000029.1 GCA_910586045.1 uncultured Eubacterium sp. | reverse complement strand
CTGGCCCGCCGTTTATCGGGTTTATTGTGCAGTATTCAATCACCGAATATATAATTTATTGCCCCATTCATTTTGCATCTGCCTTTGCAAACTCACACGCAAGGCAGTTCTACCGTAAACGCCACACATTCTTCCGCGCTTTCCACCCGGATTTCGCCCCGGTGCAGCTCCACAATCTCTTTTGCAATCGCAAGCCCCAGCCCTGCGCCTCCGGTTGCGGAAGCACGGGAAGCGTCCACACGGAAAAACTGCTCAAAAATGTGCGAAAGCTTTTCCGGCGGGATCGTCCGTCCATGGTTGTGCACCTGGACCACAACCATGTCCCCCTGCCCGTTTCGTTTCATACTAAGAAAAACCTCCGTCCCGGCATAACTGTAACTCACCGCATTGCGGATTAAATTATCAAACACTCGCTGCAGCTTGTCCGCATCGCATAAAAGCATAATCCCAGGTTCTATTTCCGTCTTCCAATGAAGCTGCTTTTCTGCAAGGACAGGTACAAATTCACTGACAATCTGTTCCAGCATCCGGCTTAAATTGACTGTTTCCGGATCCAGGGTCAATGTCGTCAGATTAAACCTGGTAATATCAAAAAATTCATTAATCAAATCTTCCAGCCGCTGCGCCTTGTCCAATGCGATCGTCGTATACCGCGCCCGCATCTTTTCCGAAATCTGCGGCTCATCTTTTAACAGCGTCAAATACCCGATCACACTCGTAAGAGGCGTCTTCAAATCATGCGCCAGATAAACAATCAGGTCGTTTTTGCGCTGCTCCGCTTCTTTTGCAATCAGCGCATTGCGCAGCGCCTGTTCCCGCACCAGGTTTAGTTCATCCTCGATACTGCGCACAGGGACCGGCAGTTCAATCGGCTCCTCAGACGGATGCGCCAAAAATTCCGCCGCGTGTATCACCGCATCCAGATAACGAAACGGCCTGGACAGGAAATAACAGGCAAGGACAATCGAAGCCACCAGGCACGCAGCGGTAAACGCAAACAAGGTATGCGCTTTAACCCAGGTCAACACCGGATAAAGCGTCTCATTCCCATACCAGATCCTGCTGACGCATACCGTCCAGGCCAGTACGGATATCACACATAAACCTGCCGCAAACCCAATACAGGATATCATATACTGGAACCTAAGCTGCACCGCCATCGAATTTTTTGTATGCTTCCGGCTTTTTTGCAGTTCCCGGCCCTTGTTCGAAGATTTGAAAGATCCATTTTTTTTGAAAGATCCGCTCTTTTTGAAAGATCCGCTTTCCTTGGAATCCCCGCTTTCCTTACTCAATCGTGTACCCAACTCCCCATACTGTTTTAATATATTTCGGTTTTCTGGCCGGCTCGCGCATCTTTTCCCGCAGCCTTGCGATATGCGTCATCACCGTATTGTTGCTGTCCAAATACTGCTCTCCCCATACGGCTTCAAACAATTCCTCCGAAGAAACCACATTCCCCCTGTGCTCGCACAAATACCACAGGATACTGAACTCAATCGGCGTAAGCGTAAGCTCCCTGCCGTTTAACACACATTTATGGCTTCCTTTTGCGATATACAGCCCCCTGAAATCATACTCATCCATTTCATGGGTTTCCGCCGTATTATAACGGGTATACCTGCGAAGCTGTGACTTGACCCGGGCAACCAGTTCCAGCGGCTGAAACGGCTTTGTAATATAATCGTCCGCGCCAAGCGTAAGGCCCATAATCTTATCCATATCCTCCACTTTCGCCGTCAGCATAATGATCGGAAACAAATGCTTCTCCCTTATTTTCTGGCAAAGCGCAAATCCGTCCATATCCGGCAGCATCACGTCTAAAACAGCAAGGCTGAACTCCGTACGCTCCAGACCATACAGCGCATCCGCCGCGTTATAAAACTTATATACTTCAAACCCTTCATTTTTCAGGCAGACTTCTACAAGGTCCGCGATTTCTTTTTCATCATCTACAATCAGTATATTTCCATTCATTTTTCATCCCTGGCTTTTTCTTTTAAAAATTGTGGCTGGATGCCTGCGAAAGCAGAACGCATCCTGCGCAATTATTGTAGCACAAGGATATATTTTGGGCAACCGGATTCTCAAATGGATGCTTGGGCTGCCTGACATTCCCAAGATTTTGATAAAAAGCCGTGGTTTTAAAAAGTACGGGAATGGTTTGTATGTGCTTTTTTAGAAGCAGGATGATCGTTGCCGCACATGCTTGTTTCATTATATTTTGGCTGTATGTGCATTTTATGGTTGTTGATTTTTGGTTTCCATTTGTTCTTTTAGCCATAATGCAAAATCACCTGTGAAATCCCATTCTAAAAATGCCTTTTTCATTTTATTGAAAACAGTTTGCGTGTTAGGATGATTTCCTCCGAGTTTGCTTAAGAAAACTTGATATGCGTTTAGGTAATAATTTAGTGCACATTCGTATTCGTTACGATTGGCATATAACCCTGCAAGATTATTATAGCTGGTCGCTGTATCTGGATGCTCTTCCCCTAGTACTTTCTCTCTTACTTGCAGGTTCTTTTTGTACAACTCTTCTGCTCTATCATGATTTGAAATATAATACTGCAAATAAGCAACGGAATCCACCAAAAAAATATGATCATAATCCTCTCCCAATTCTAACTTTTCCACGATACTTTCCGCAAATGGCAAATACTGTACAATTCCAAACGGCGATCCGCTTCCCGGTATTTTCCGACTTTTATTACACGCATGAATCAGTCCGGAATGCCTCCCTGCCCCTGGTCTGCATTTCTCATAAATAAACTGGGCAAACACAGGATGCAGCGCATAACTTTCCCGTTCTATCTCAAACTGCAGCCACCCTTTTTCATACAGCCCCATCAAAATATCACTATCCTCTTCGCACATCCCCGCATCTTTTAAAAGCCACCGGCTGCACACATCCGCATCGAGAAAACTATACGGGAATACAGAAAATGCCTCCAAAATATTCTGTTCCGCATCTGACAACTCGGACATATTATACAGCGCTTCATAAGATTCCTGCATATTTACCGGTTCCCCATTTTTGTGAAATTCCAGGCGGAACCCTTTTTTCTCCAGCCTGCTCCGCAATTCTTTTATAGGCCAGCGTTTTTCCCGTGCCAGGTAAGCCAGGAATTGTATGGTAATCGTATGTCTCCCCGCCAAATTTTCTATGATATAATCCAAATCCCTGCGTTCCTCAGGCCCCACGTTCTTCCCGCTCCCCTCGAACCGTATCCTCTCATAAATTTCCCTGCACTGTTTCTTAACAAGGAATCCGATTTTATATGGCTCAAATTCATCGCTGAACGAAACCAGTCTCGACGTAATAACCACGGCCCCCGGAATCTGGTTCAGCCTTTCAAGCCCCGGATCCCGGCCCATATGCCGGTTCACATTGTCCACAAACAAAAGCAGCTTTCCGCCCGAAGCCAGACGCTCCAGTTCGGTCCATGCGGACTCCCTGTCCAGTTCCGGATTTTCCTGCCGTTTGTACCACAGGCATTCCTGCAGGCTGCTGCCCATATCCCCGTTATATTCAATAAACCCAATATAATCGAAACATCCGTGTTCGCCCCTGCCGTTTGTTTCCCTATATTCCGCAAAAAGCTTCCTGCAGATCTGTGTCTTCCCAACCCCGCCCATGCCGCTGACCAGGACAGATTTCTGCCCTGCTTCGACCCTTTGGCGCAGGTCCTGCAGTTCTGTTTCACGGCCTGTAAAATAAAACACCGGTTTATATCCGCCTTTCGCGTAACAACAAACCTACGTTCCGATTCGCTGCAGGCCGTTATATAGTTGTTGATCTGGTTTCCGCCCACATAATCACGGAAACTGGACTTGCTAAGCTGATTGTCTATCTTCTGTTTCATAAGAAACACCCCGGCCTGTTCTTCCATAGTGCTTTTTCGATCTGTACTTCTATTTCCGAAATATCCGGCTGGTTCCTGTCGGACACCAAATCCAAAAAACTCGCCAATGGAAGAAAAAATACTTTTATATCGCCTTAATTCCGCCGCCAGCTCTACGGTACTTGACGGATCTAACCCGCTTATAGCATCCTCCAGCGTGTCACACTCTTTTTGCCAGTACTTGATGTATTCCGCACGTGCCAGCGGGTCATAGATGCTGCGCTCCATTACCGCCGGAAAAATCCGGTCCGCATATGCCTGTTCTTTCATTACCTCCACGGCTTCAAACATACAGTTTTTTGATTCCAAATACCCGCCGCTTACAAGGAGAACCACATAGTCCTGCTGTCTAATGCTTTCCATAAACTCCCGGATACTTTTCCATGGGCCAATATCGCGTACATCCCTTTTTACAATTATACCCGGGATCTTCGACAAATAACGGTCAATCCGGTCCGCAGTACTTACATCATGCCAGTTATAGGAAAGGAAGATTGTCTGACCTTTGCTTTTTCGATCTGCATCCGCATGGATGTTAGGAACGCCTACGTTTACAACTGCATCGCCGCCGATATAGCTGCCGCCGATTGTAACCCCCTCCAGCTTATTTTTGATAGGAACGGATATGGGTTGCAAAAAAAACACCGGGCTGTTATAATAAATCCATCAAAAAAACATCATTCTTAGGGATAAAAATGGAACAAGAACAAAACGCAAACGAAGAGCACGCCATCCAATGGCACCCGGCCTTTGTATCCGCAATGAACCTGGAACTGGCGCGAAACCGGGAAGACCTTATTTTCGAAAAGGAAT
This sequence comes from uncultured Eubacterium sp., assembly GCA_910586045.1. Lineage (GTDB taxonomy): Bacteria > Bacillota > Clostridia > Lachnospirales > Lachnospiraceae > Eubacterium_J. The sequence continues at coordinate 24,764 of CAJUIH010000029.1, read as the reverse complement.
ACAACCTGAATACAAAGCCACTGGAAATCGATTTACTTATTATCAAAAAGAACAAAGCTGCAAGGATCCGCAATGAGATCGGATATTTCTTTCGGGAATACAATATCCTGGAATACAAAGCGCCGGGCGACCATCTGGATGTGGATGTTTATTATAAGGCTACTGCTTATGGATGCCTTTACAAAGCATATGCACAAACCGTTGACGGGAGAAAGGCCGGCGACATTACGCTCTCTTTGGTTCGAAACGCGAAGCCGGCTGGCCTGCTGCGCTATTTTTCCAGTGCCGGGACTGTGATCGAAAACCCCTATCAAGGGATCTATTATTTAAGTGGGAATGAAATCCTCTTCCCGACACAGATCATCGTAATCAGGGAACTTTTTAACGAAAGCCACACCTGCCTGCGTGTACTGACGCAAAAGCCACAGGCAGGGGACATTAATCGTTTTTTAAACTTGATGAAAAGTCTGGAAGGAAAAGAGGACCATGCGTTTGCAGCATCTATCTTGGAAGTATTCGCTGCTGCAAACAGAAAATGGATCGAAAAGCAGAAAGGAGAATGCGATTTGGGTTCGGTATTATTAGAGATTATGGCTCCGGAGTTAAAGGAAGCGGAGGAAAGGGCTATCGAGAAAGGACGTCAAGAAGGTATTTTGGAAGGGATCTGCGGAACAGTCAATGTGCTGCGCAGTCTTGGAATTAGTCATACAAAAATAAAAGAAGCCGTAAAAAAGCAATACGGCCTATCAGATCAGGAAATCGAACGTTTGTTATAATATATCCATACTTATACTGCAAAAAAAATACAGTGTAACAATCCAAATGGCAAAAGCCGCTTAGGATTTACCATGAAAATTCAACGATTGCGTATTACAAAAAGACGGTTAGGCTAGCAGAGGGCGCAAGCAGTGCTATTAGCAGGGCAAGGGTAGATTATGAACATGGGTGCGAAGTGGCAAAAGGAGCTTATGAATCTGACCTTTTGGAGGAGAAAGGCTATCAGGACAGGTTAACGGAACTGGAAGCGGAACGGGATGCACAGATCGAAAATAGCCGATCCGGGATTCTGGCCGTGGTTGATGCATAATGCAAAGATGGCAGAACTTGGAAAACCGGACGGAAATATAGTTGACAGCAGCACAATGGCACTATTGAACAGCGGCATAAATCTTAGCCATGCTGATGATCAGGAGCTTACGAACCGCCACAAAGACAATGCTGTCATGACACGGATTTTCCGGGAGCGGTATAACGCAAACAGGCCGCAGGAGAAAGGCACTGGCATCACTATTATAAGGACTATTTACCATGCCTGTGAATCCGGCACTATTCGGGAGTGGGAGATTAAATACTGTGACAGACTATTATAATTTTATCGCACAGGATTCACTTGCGGATATCCAGCCATATGGTGATGAATCATTCGATAACCTTGACAAAGGCTTCTTCCCTGCTGCGTCTTGCTGTTTTGCCATCAATAGCCACTACGCCTTTTACTTTGCCAGACACGCCGCTGGCCTGTTGATCGTATCATGGGAGGGGTTCCGCCTGGCAGTTAGGAACGTTCCCAGCCATTCTTTTTTAGAAGCCGCCCAGTCTGCAATCTCATTCCAGGTATCCATTCCTGCAAGGACTGCTGTGACAGCTATTATAATATCAAAAAATTTTCCATAATAATTATTTCCTTTCCTGAGTTTGGAAATAAGTATACACGAATGTGTAAAGATTGTCTTTGATATCTTCAATATAACAGAAACTTTGATACTTGGGAATACATAAAAGCTTGCGTTTACCGTGATAAATCGAATATTATAATTGCCTGACACGAAAATGTATGCTATAACTCCATCCATGGGAAAACCATAGAGCCAGGCGTCTTTACCCCTCTTTTTTATTCGGAGGGTTCCAGTAGCCCTCCAGACGAAAGAAAGGAGGGCGATGCAATGTATGTTACATATCAGGATTTAATCCAGATCGTTATACTCACTGTCGCCCTTGCGAATTTGTTTTATCAGATTTACAAGGGAAAAAAGAAATAGCCGCCACTACTCCCAATAGTGACGGCTGACTGCATATAGCAGAGGTATAAACTTATTGTGAGGAGTAGAGCCGCTTCTATGGCTTCCCTTTTTCAATGTTTAATATAACACATCTGGCAGCAGTACGCAAGGAAAATTTGATACTGATAAAGACGATCATTTATGTGATTCCAAAACATTGTAGCACAAGGATATATTTTTACAGTGTAACAATACAAATGGCAAATGCCGCTTACCGAATAGCCATAATCAGAAGTTGCTATAAATACACTTCAACTAATACATCGATCACTAAATATCTCATAGTTTCACTTATCTATTTTTTCCGATAACACATGGCAAAAATCCGAGGTGATCCCCGGGTACACCTCCGGTTTCTGCCGTGCACTCTCGAAAAAATATCCGACGCGAAACTATGAGATATTTAATGATCGATGTACTAGAAACAAACCGGTTTATCCTTAGAAAATGGGTATGGCCTGCGGAATACTCATAAGCATTTAACAAAAAAGAAAAAATTCACACATTCGTCAAACTTCTTCTGGATACTTCTGTTTATCACGAACACTAATCTCTTTGCCTATCTGCACTTCTATTATCTTGAGTTCTGTTTCTGCTGCAACCATATGGCGGCAGCCTGCGCGGATCACAAGGATGTCCCCTGCACATATATGCCGCTCTATACCATCCATCACCGCCTTTCCACTCCCCGCTATGACTACCCACGCTTCTTTTCTCCTGCCATGGCTGTGGTAATTCATCTTTTCACCAGCATTTAACGTCACCTTAATCGTAAGGCTTTCCTGTTCTACGTCAAGCACATGATAAGTCCCCCAGGATTTTTCTGCATACATCACCTGCTGCTTCATCTGGTCTATAAACGGTTTCATATAGCTGGACCGTTCTTTGTCTGCAGCCAATATGCCATCCGGCCCTGCGGAGATTACAGCGTTTTCCAAACCCATGCACAAAACAGGGATATCCAATTCATTCACTATATGTACATTCTTGCACATTCCATCCATCACGGCGTTTCCAACAATCTCTTCATCCATTGTATCTGTCAGCGTATTCCAAGTCCCGACATCTTTCCATTTCCCCACGAAACGCATAACCTGCATATGCTTCTCTTTCTCAGCTATCATATAGTCAAAGCTGTTCTCTTTGAGGGCACCATAGTTTGCATACAAATCCCAATAATTTGTATATGCTGCCAAGCTCCCCGCTTTTTCCAGTATATAGCCAAGCTGGAACGCAAAGACACCGGCATTCCATAAAGCCCCCTGTCCTATATACAGTTTTGCCTGTGCAGCGCCGGGTTTTTCCTTAAATGACAGCACCGTGCTTACCCGCTTTTTATCTTTTGGAATAATATAACCATATTTTTCACTTGGATACGTTGGTTCGATTCCAAGCAGGGACAGGTTCGCGCCTCCCTTTTCCGCCAAGCCATGCAGTTCCCGCAGTTCCTTAAAATAATCCGATTCCACATAAGGATCCACCGGACAGAATACCACGGTTTCGTGCAGCGGTACCTTTTTAACGTCATGCAAAAATGCCGCTGCCAGCGTAATTGCCGCAAATGTATCCTTTCTGCATGGTTCTGCACAAATACTGACGCGGTCCCCAAGCTGGTTATGGATTGCAGATACCTGTGCTTTCGACGTTGCAACTGTGATAGCTACGTCACTTCCCAGTTCCGATATCTGGCGGCAGACGCGTTGCAGCATAGATTCACGGCTGCCATCTTTGGTTTTAAATAACTTTATAAACTGTTTGGACCGCACTTCATTCGATAACGGCCAAAGCCGTGTACCGGAGCCGCCCGACAGCAGTATAAGGTTCATGCTCTCTTCCTTCCTACATACCCTGTGGTTGGTTTTGATCCCATACATGGGAAAGGAACCACTCATAGGTCAGCCGCAGCCCTTCTTGCAGCGTAGTGTGCGGCCTCCACCCAAGCCCGTACAGCCTGGATGAATCCATGAGTTTGCGGTGCATCCCCTCTGGCTTGGACGGGTCGGTTACAATCTTTCCTGAATAGCCCACTGTTTCCTTTACCATGTTCGCTATTTCAAGAACTGTCTGGTCTTTCCCGTATCCCATATTCAAAAACTGCTCACCCGAATAATGTTCCATTACATATACACAGGCGTCAGCCATGTCATCCGCAAACAACAGCTCCCTGTATGCACTGCCCGTACCCCATATTGTAACAGACTCCTGTCCACGGACTTTCGCTTCATGGAATTTCCGTATTAGTGCAAGTACAATATGGGAACTTCGTCCGTCAAAATTGTCATGGCTGCCATACAGGTTACACGGCATAACACTGACAAAATCGGCTCCGTGCTGCCTGCGGAAGTATTCGCAAAGCTTCAGCCCCGCGACCTTTGCAACCGCATACCCTTCATTGGTCGGCTCCATAAGCCCAGTCATAAGATACTCCTCCTTGATTGGCTGGCATGCCTGTTTTGGATAAATACAGGAAGACCCCAAAAACAGCAGCTTTTTGACCCCATACCGGAATGCGCTGCGGATCACATTGCACTGGATCAGCAAATTATCCAGCAGAAACTCTGCAGGAGCCTCTATATTCGCCGCAATCCCGCCCACCCGGGCGGCGGCCAGGAACAAATACGCCGGCCTTTCCTGTTCCAAGAAATCATCAACCGCCCGCTGATCTGTCAAATCCAACTGGGCATGGGTCCTACAAACAAGATTGCAATAGCCCCTGCCCTTTAAATTTCTTAAAATGGCCGAACCAGCCATACCTGTATGCCCTGCAACATATATTTTCGCATCTTGCTCCATTTGCTTACACCTCGTTTAAAATCTTTCGGATACACACGGTAAGATAATCAATTCCAGACCGGTCGGCCTTTCCATGATTGCCTACAAAAAAACCATTCTCGTGTACATCGTCGGCCCCTTTGAGGCTTCCAAATATGCTGTAGTCAAGGAACTCTACCGCCCTGTTTTTCGTAAAATTCCCCGCTACAACAGGACGTACCTCAACACCCGCCTTCTCCAGCCGCTTTACAACCGCATCCCGTTTCCCGCAAAAACCATTTTCCAAAACAACCGCAAAACCAAACCAGGAGCTGCACCCCGTTTCTTTTTGCAGGCGCATGCCCCGCAGCCCTGCCATCTTTTCCTTGAAATAGGCTGCATTTTCCCGCCTCGCCGCAATAATGCCGTCCATTTTTTTCAACTGCTCCCTGCCGACAGCGGCCTCTATCTCAATCGGCCTAAGGTTAAATCCAGGCAGGATAAAGTGGTAGCTTTCATAAAACGGGTCTTGGCTTTTCTGATACAGCGGGCTGTCTGCCGGGAGATCCCTGGTCCAGCCATGCGCACGGATTACGCGCATGCAGTGGTACAACTCCAAATCGTCCGTAACGGCAACACCGCCCTCCATTGTACACAGGTGGTGGGAATAAAATGTAGAGAATGTGCCGATCACGCCGAACGTACCAAGTTTTTTTCCCTTATACTCACCGCCCAGCGACTCGCAGTTATCCTCTAACAGCAAAAGCCCTTTCTTCCGGCATACGGCGGTTATCTGTTCAAAATCATTCGGATTCCCAAGCAGGTTCACAGCAAGCACCATTTTCGTAGCAGGCGTGACAGCGGCCTCCAACAACCCTGCATCTATGTTAAGCGTCTCCTTGTCAATATCCAGGAAACGGATCTTCAGCCCCATTTGATACAGCGGGAAGTAAGTCGTGCTCCAGGAAACGGCCGTCACAAGCACCTCATCGCCGCTTTTTAACCTCCCGGAATAGACAAGCGCCGCCACTGCAAGCAGATTTGCCGCAGACCCGGAACTTGCCATAACCGCATGCCGCACACGAAATTTTTCCGCAAATTCCTTTTCATAACGCTCCACCTCCTCCCCCATCGTAAAACGATTCGTGCCGACCACCCTGCTTATAGCGCGCTTCTCCGCACAATCCCATGTATCATCACATAACCGGTACTGCATTGCTCCCCTCCCCTTTCACTGCCCGAAGATCATGTTCCATCATAATCCGTACCAGATCCGCGAAAGACGTTTTCTTCGGATCCCAGCCAAGTTCCTCTCTTGCTTTGGACGGGTCACCCAAAAGCGTCGTTACGTCTGTCGGACGGAAATAGTCCGGAGAAACTTCCACGCAGACCCTGCCTGAGCGGCTGTCGATCCCTTTTTCATGCAAGCCCGCACCCTGCCATTGCAGTTCAATGCCCGCATACCGGAACGCCAGCGTACAAAACTCACGCACGGAATGCTGTTCACCTGTGGCGATCACATAATCCTGTGGGTCGTCCTGCTGGAGCATACGCCACATGCACTCCACATAATCCCCGGCATACCCCCAGTCCCGCAGCGCATCCAGATTGCCGAGGGAAAGCCGTTCTTTCTTCCCTGCTGCAATATTGGCAGCCGCCAGCGTGATTTTCCTTGTAACAAACGACTTTCCACGCCGTTCCGATTCATGGTTGAACAGGATGCCGTTTACCGCATACATGCCATAAGCCTCCCGGTAATTACGCACAATCCAGTAGGCGTATTGTTTGGCAGCAGCATACGGAGAATACGGGTAAAACGGCGTCGTCTCGCTCTGTGGCGTTTCCTGCACTTTCCCGAACAACTCCGACGTAGATGCCTGGTAAAAACGGCAGTCCTGGTCCAGCCCAGCCATGCGCAGCGCCTCCAGCAGGCGCAGTGTCCCGGTTGCATCTGTATCCGCTGTATACTCCGGAACCGCAAAGGAAACCTTTACATGGCTCTGCGCAGCCAGGTTGTACACCTCATCCGGCCTTACGCTGCATACCACCCCCATAAGGCTGAGTGCATCGGTCATATCTGCGTAGTGCAGAAAAAAATGTCCATTCCCCTCCAAATGCCGGATCCTGTCATTGTGCTGCATGGAGGAACGCCGGACCGTGCCATGCACCTCATACCCCTTATCCAATAGAAGTTCCGCCAAAAAGGAACCGTCCTGGCCTGTTACACCCGTGATTAAAGCTGTTTTTCCCATACAATGCAATTATCCTTTCTTTCCCTCATTATTTTACATTCATTCAAAATTCCCCGTCTGGAGTTATCCGCCCGCATGGATTGCCTGCATTTACGGCACCCGGCGGTGAAAAAACTGCCCCGCCGTCCTGATTGTCCGCAGCAGTATCACCCCTGCCGGAAAACGGATCCTATTACGGCGTAAAGCCTTATAGGACTCCGCGATGGACCGCCAGTAGCCCCTAACACCGCTGGTGCTTACACCGCCATAAAACATGCGTACCAGCACTTCTGGGATATAGGAAAGACGGACGTTGCCCTCTTTGAGAATACGCACCATAAATTCAAAATCGCCAGAACAATGGTAGCTTTCATCATATAAGCCATACTGCTCAAATATGCTGCGTTTTAAATACAGCGTCGGATGTGCCGGCATCCATCCCGCCTGGATTGCCCCCTGTCCCATTTTCCAATATCGGACCACCCGCCCGTCCTTTCCGATATAAACAAGATCCCCATGTACGCCGTCTGTCTGTTCATCTTCTACTTTTTTCACCATTTTGGAGATCGTATGTATGTCCGCATATAAATCCCAGCAAAACCCGATCAAGTCGCCGCTCGCCATGCGGACCCCCTTGTTTATGGCATTGTATATCCCATTGTCCTTTTCCGAAACCCACCTGACTTCCCCATGGAACTCTTTCGCAAAGTTTTGAATTACCCCTACTGTACCGTCATCCGAGCCGCCGTCTACAATAATGCTTTCTATAAATGGATAATCCTGTTTCTTCAGGGCATCCAATGTAAGCATCGTTTGTTCCTTTGAATTATACGATACTGTCACAACTGATACCTTTCGCATTTATCCCTCCCAAGCCTGCATCCCATTCTATTTCATATTCATCAAAACAACTCCTGCGGCAACCAGCACGCACCCGGCTACGGAATACCCTGTGGCCTTTTCCTGGAACAGAAAAACGCCTATGATAAATATAAGAATATTCACAACGCCGCCTAAAAACGGTATGATGTAGCTTAAATCAAATTTTGTTATAATGCATGTATAAACCAAAAAACTGGATAAGTAGCACAAATACCCGGCCATCGAATACAGGGTAAACTTCATTTGCATAATCTGAAAAACAGCCTGCCTCCCGCCCATGCTTCCCAGCTTCATGAACGTAAGCCCAAGAATAGAAAAAATAATGTAAACAGCACATAACAAATATTTCATACCTTTTTCTCCCACTCCCGGACACCTTGTTCCAATGCTTCACTGTCCATCAAATCTTTCACTTGTCCTATATCACCAGAAACAACCGGGTACATTTTTTCCAACTCATAGTTTTTAATTGCAATCTGCTGCGCCAGGCTCCGGATCCGGTACTCCATCTGCGACATCCGTACTGACATCGAAAACACCTTGCCCAGCAGGATAAATATCATAGCCAGGAACACAAAATTCACCGGCGCCCCAATCCCAAGCAGGTCCGAAACGGCATACGCGATACCCGGAAAGATACTCACGCATACCAAAACACCCGACATCAGAATCCAAAACATGGAATCTTCAATCTGCATCTGCGCTTTGCGAATTTTATGCAGGGTATAACAGCATGTCAGCAGGCAGGCCAAAACGAGCACAGCCCGCAGTACACCCGTCATCTCATCCCCTCCCGCCTGCGGAAAGCCTGGATTACAACAATCGACAGACACATCTGCAGCATATACTGGACCGCCCGCCCCGCGTTCAGATAGCTTTCCCCAGTCTCCCGCTCCCGCATCTCCACCTGCACCTCCTCGACCCTGCTTCCGCAGCGGAGCAGGTAGGAGATCGTATCCGGTTCCGGCCCATAATTCATCGTATAGGCAAACCGTTCCATCATTGCGCGGTTAAAAAGGCGCATGCCGGAAGTAGGGTCTTTGATCGTTTTCCCCGTCGTGATGCGGATCATATCCTGGATCAGCCTGCTCCCCGCCATGCGCAGGCTGTTTGGCTTTTTCTTCTGCGCAAACCGCGACCCGATCACAATATCGGCGCCGCATTCCTCCATCCGCCTGCACATCCCCTCGATATACTGCGGCTGGTGCTGCCCGTCCCCGTCAAACTGCAGGGCGCAGTCGTATCCATTGTCATAAGCATAGCGAAACCCCGCCTGCATCACGCCCGCAAGGCCGACATTCACCGGGAGGTCCAGCAGGTGGTAGCCGTTTTTTCTACAGACAGCGGCTGTTTCATCCCGGGACCCGTCGTTGACCACAAGGTAGTTATACCCAGGGCAGACGCGCGAAAGCCCCTCAACCACTTTCTGTATGCTTCCCGCTTCATTGTAGGCCGGGATAATGATTAACACTTTCAACACCTTTCCCCCTCTTTTTATCCCCGCTTTGGACATTGCTTTCCAGCTCGCGGACCCGTTTTTCTAAAATCGCATTTGCCTGCGCCAGGTCCTTAATCCGTTCAGTCTGCCTGGATACAATGGCTGTCAGCGACATGGAGATCAAAAGTGAAAAAAAGATCCCCGTTAAAAACAACCCGTAGGTCGGCGTTTCAATCCCGACTGCCCTTACAAACAGTTCCAGCCCCTGCGGAAACACGACCAGCACACCCATGGCAAAACCCGCGAATATCCAAAGCAGCGTATATTTCAACGCCAGCGTTTTTTTCTTAACAAAATGTATCACCAGATAAAAATACAAAACTACAACAATCCCCAGCAAAACCCGCAAGTAATCCGACATCTAGTTCCTCCTGCCCGTAAGGCGGCACATGAAAATGGCTATGGAAACCTTTATCATATAGTAAACTGATTTTTTGAGGTCGATCGAACTGGACCCGTTTTCCCGTTCATGCATCACAACGGGGATTTCACGGATCCTGGCACCGTTTAGGCTCGCAAAGACAATTGCTTCCGGTTCCGGATAATCGGACGGATATTCCTGTGCGTAAAACCGGATGTATTCCCTGCCGACCGCGCGAAACCCGCTTGTCACATCTTTCACCTGCGTGCCGCAGCAAAAGCGGACCAGCCCGCTCAGCATCCGGATCCCCATCCTTCTTGCCGCTGTGGACCGGAACCCCCCCCCGCCCTGCACAAGGAAGCGGGAGCCAATCACAATGTCCGCGCTGCCGTCTGTAATCGGCGCTATAGCGGCATTTATGTACCGGGGATCATGCTGTCCGTCCCCGTCATGCTGGACGGCGATATCATAGCCGTTTTGCAAGGCGTATTTATACTCGGCCTGCACACCGCCGCCAATGCCAAGGTTGATCGGCAGCGACAGATAATGGTAGCCTTGGCTTTTGCATATGCCGGCCGTACCGTCATTAGAACAATCATCCACAATCAGGTAGTCTGCCTGCGGGACAGACTGCTTTAGGCGTTCGACAACGGAAATGATGTTGTCTTGTTCATTGTAGGCCGGGATAATGATCAGAATCCTCCTATTCATATGTACCGCCTCCATTTCTATTTCAAATTTCATAATCGTTCCCGAATCAAACATAAGCATTCCCAAGTACTGCCAGTAAAGATACCCACCCGATAAACCCCATTCCGCTGTAAAGAATCCAGCGTTCTTTCTTTTGATCCATGCGAGACTGCACGAATGGATTTGCGCATGAGATATACAGTAGCAGCGCCGGTGGAAGAAAATATCTCGGTTGAAGGCCTTCGACCTGTTTCGCACCTTTTACTGTCCACCCACACCATAAGCTTGTATAAATCAATCCGCACATCAAAGCAAAACTCATAAATGATACAAGATATAGCTGCGGTTTTCCGTTATAGTTTTCTTCCCTGCCAGAAACAAAAAGCAAAAGCATCAGCACTGCCAGAGAAACAACTTGTGCGATACCTGTAACCGTCCAAAAGCCGATACCCATTCCGCTTAGCAGTCCGGTAAAGAAATCTCCCTCAAATCGTGCTGCAAATGTCCTTATGAAAATCAGCATTGTCCCAAACGGATCCGCAAGTACATCGTTTACACTGTTCCTGTTATACCAGGATGTCACTGCCTCAGAAGGCATCATATAGATCACATACGCTATGTTAATACCAAGAATACAAGCAAACATTCCTGTTTTCCAAAGAACGCTTTTTGCCTGTTTTCCAAACCGCTCATTAGGAATCAGCAGAATAAACAGGGCGATTGGCGCATATCCAAGTTTACAGCAGGATAAGCTGATTAATACGCCCATAATCTGGATGATTTCCCGCATTGTAATCGGTACATTCTTAGATGCAGAAGAAACCAGCATGGAAAATGACAGGATAAACAAGGCATTGTTCAAAGAATCCTGGTTCATCCCAAACGCCTGCTGAAAGTAAACTGGCAGCATTAGTACGATAAACACATATTTTTTCCAGAATGGTATCCATTTTATGGATAAATATCCAAGCAGGAGCGATATCAGAAAATTTACCAGCCGTACTGCCAGCAGCAAAACAATCGGAGGGATCGAAAGATGGCGCAGCACCGCAGTTGCTAAGATTGCCGGAATGTACGGAACAACACTTAAATTCGCACAATTAGCATACCAATTATAAATAGTACCTGTTCTGCCGCTGTTTACACGCAAAGCCATATCATGATAAAATTTGCGTGCGTTACATTTTCCATCCAGAAAATCACCGCCATATCCTCCCTGAAAACTTATAAATGTTTCTTCCAGGTCTTGGTCAAATAAAACTAATTCCTCCCCTTTTGTTCCTCCATGCATTTCTTTTGGCAGAAACGATTTCGCATAAATATTCGTAAAATGGCAAAACTCATCCGGCACACGAAACATTGGCAATAGAAACAGCATGGAAATTCCAAGATATAAAGCAAGTACCGCATATGCATTCTGTATAGGTACCCCCCCCCGGATTCGAAACAGCAGCAGTGCAAGTAAGGTTCCAAATCCAGCAAATACAGCGGCTGTGGGAAGCAAATCTAAAACGGGGTAAATTGTTCCAAGCAGCAGCAAAAAAAACAAAACACCTGCCTTTAGTATTTCCAGCAGCCGATATGGCTGTGTACCGTGTTCCAAAAATCTCCAGATCTGTTTTACCGCAAATAAATCAAACAAAAACAAAGCGGCAATCAATCCCAAACAGAACAGGCATTTCCAGATATCCAATCCTGCCAAAAATGAATGCAGCAGATCCACCCTGCTTTCATTGAACAGCAGCATAAAATCCCCAGATTCATTTTTTAATTCTGAAAGGTTCACACGCATTATGTTTTCTTGTTGATCAGCAAGTTTTACAACAGAGCCAGCGCCAATTTTTGTAAAATATATTCTCATAAAAGCGCTGCTTCCCACGGTAAATGAAACCGTATGGCGGGCTGGAACTGTCAGCAGATGGCCTGCTTCCTCATAGGTGCCATCCTCTGCAAACAATGCCAAATCCAGGCTTACCCCATCCGCCAATATGCCGCGAATTGTAATAGTTTGTGTTTGTGAGCTATTGTATAATGTATATGTTTTCTGGATACCAGCCTGTCTGATCATTATGCATCCCCAAAACGACAGCATACAGCATAAAACAGATATGGCAATCCCCGCCAGCCTTCCCTTTTTCATGTCTTATCCACCTTTATACCATTTGCTTTTTGAGAGCATGTCCTGTCATAAATAATTAACAGCACAGACACAGACACCATCAGCCGTATGCTGTAATAATACCGAAAATGCTGCCAGCCTGCCGTTAACAGCATCGTACCGATCCGGACTGCAGCCGGCAGCAGGACTACCATCATTTTTTTATCCTTTTCCCACAAAAAAAACAGCAAAACCAAAAAGCATACAATAGACGTCCCCACGTTTAAAAACACTACCTGTAATACCTGATTTTCTTTCATCTGTTTCAAAACCGGTTTGACGATCTTGGATACCAAATTATTTGTCGTATAAGTACCGTTCTCGTCAGCCTTAAATCCCAATTCTTTTGGTCCCACACAATAAAAAGTCATAATACCGTCAATCCCGTAAAAGATTTCCGCATCTTGATTTTCAGACAAGCTCCACATACAATTCACTGCATCCAGACGCGCACGGATCATGGATCCTGGATGACACACAAATTCCTTGCTATAACACGTAAGTACCTCTGATAAGCTAATATCTTTATTTCGTTCCATTGCCTGCTCATATTCCGGATGGAATCCAATCGCATCCCTGTCATATGGATTGTAGTACGTTTTCCAGTTCTCGAGCGGCATATATTTCTGCATAAGTTTTTCCGTCTCCTTAGTTAAACTCTTCCCGTCATACAGTACTCTGCTCATATCATTTAAAAGCAGCGTAATTCCTGTATTTTGTACGGAAGGTTCTTCTTCCAACAGGCTGTCTTTATACTGATCAAACCCAAACGATACCATTATGGAAAGCACAACGGCACCCAGGATATAATAGTTTCGTTTTGCCAAACCAAATGCGAAGAATACCATACTGCATGCGATAAAGGAAACAACTGCTTCATGCCGCAATTGTCTGATAAAAAATAAAGATACGGCTAATCCAATCAAATAATATGGCCGTCTGAAATAATCAGGCGTTCTGCAAGCGATATAACAGTAAAATACCGTCAAAGCCATAAAATACATATGAAAGCTGTCTTTTAATAACGTTACAGTTAAAATCAGCACACTCGGGGAGAGCACAGTCAGGACAGAAAGCATATACAAGGTTCGGCGTTTCATTCCATTTTCAAACAGATACGTATAAATGGATGAAAATGTAACCGACCCCAATAAAATAACGCTTTCCAGTAACATTACCGGATGTTTATAGATCGTTAAAAGTATCTTTAAAAACAAAGTCATAATAACCGGATGACCGTTGGACAGCGCAACCATATCCGTTGCCTGCGCCCATTGGAATAAATTATCCCAGGTCCAATTTCCAGGAAAATACGCTACACATACGATATTTAGTCCAAATATAAGGATAAAGAAACAAGACCAGAAAACGTATCTTTGCTCCATTTTCAATCGTCTTCCATAATGCCGATAAAGGTAATAGTCCGGACTTGCGGTTAGCAGCAGTATAATTAGAAAAACAAAAAACGTATACCCTGCATACCTTGGCGCATAATTCATCTGCTTCGTATTGCCTCTAACCTCGTATACATAAAAGTTATTGGAATAGCTTTCATCTAAAGAAGAAAAATCAATTTCAAATTCCTGCCCTGCATCCCGGATACATGCTTTTCCAGCTTGTGCGTAATTATAAAAATACAATTCAATTTTTCTTGTTTTCGTAAAAGCAAGCTTCAGCCGGGACTTTTGTTCTGAATGATTGTAGATATAAGAATCTTCCCCAAATTTTTTAAAACCTCCATCCGCTGAAACTACATATTGGGAAACACCTGTTTTTTTCCCGTTTATACGCACCGAATCCAGAAGCACTTCATTGCTTTGGCTGACGTTCCCATGCTCCGCCAATGCCACAATTTCAATTTCACAATCCTGATATTCCTTTATGATATATACATCCAGAAACAGAACCGCCATAGTAGCAGCGAATAAAGCAAGCAATATATTTTTACTGACCAAAAATACTTTGTCTCCCGTTTTCAACCGCTGCGGCTCCCGTCTTTTGCCATCGTCCGTTCCACGCAATACTGGCAGCCGTTCTAACACTGCCAATAATTCCATAAACATGCAAAAGCAAGATGATGACAAAAAAAGAACTGCAAGCAGATGCTTTTCTTGATATAAAAATGTCTCTCTTGCGATCAGAGCAAATGTTGTATAAATACTAATCCCAGCAATCGCAGCCAGATACCTTTTTTGAAATCCTACAGCCTGTCGTAGTTTCAATTTGGAAATTTTATGTAAAACTGTCCCGCAAACAACCGCGGCAGCTAAAGTCCCAATGCTGCATAAGCCATTGATCCATAATCCACAAATCCCCAATACATAAACAGCCCATATTTCCATACCGTAAGCCCATGCCATGCAGCATAGCATATAGATCCACTGAAAGAAAAACACCCATCCGCTGCAAAGTGTCAGCAAATGTAAAAATCCGAAATCTGCCTGTCCGCCAAGTTCATCATAATCAAATGTTTTGATAACGTCCGTCCCCTGTTTGGAATATAGATCATATACAAAGGAATCGTTTCGCGTCTCTACTTTGACTTTGCCGGACCATTTGTGGGCAATAAACAACAACTGTACCTGATCCTGGTAACGAACCTCCATATTTACCGGCTGTGTGAAATCTTCTCCATAGGAAACCAGACTGCCGGAAGAATCCTCGATATACCACCCTTTCCTATTTTCATATTGGCTTACCGCATGGACGTTTCCATCCACCCGGATTTCTTTCAGCCATATTTCAGAACCCAGAGAATTGTTATTGCTACTTTCAGCAGGTGAAATCTGGATTTTCGCATTTTTATAAAACAACCGCGGGACAGCAGCTATCATAAAACAAGCGGCAATCACAACAGAAAAAATCAATTGTTTCCAAAGCACTCGTTTCCATTTTTTCATCCAGATCCAGGAAACAGCCCCTGATCCCGTCATAAAATAAAGAAATACAAATATCCGCTGCATATTCGTTACAAGCGTTACATCATCTATCAGTTTTGTCAGAAAAAATGCCGACAGCATATTTACGGCCAGGAAAAACAGGTATTTCCAGTTAGGCCTTTTCATTTTTGTCCCTTTCTTTTTCCACAGGCTGAAAAATCTCTGCATTGATTTTTCTTATTTTTTCATTATCATACTCATATGTTTCAATATTCTTCCCCACCCGCTCAATCTCCTGCGGATGCATCAAAATCCACGCCAGCTTTTCAAAAATACACGATTCCGAATTTTCCACCAGCCATCCATTCACCCCGTCTTCCACCTGCGTATGCACCCCGCCCACATCCGTAGCCAAAACCGGAACGCCCAGCGTCAGCGCTTCGTAAATCGTATTCGGGATCCCCTCAAAATCTGACAGCAGGGCGAATACATCCGCACCCTTGATCTGCGGATAAGGATTTTTTAATTCCCCAAGCAGTTTCACCCAACCGCCAAGCTGCTCTTTTTGGATACTTCTTTTGACCGCGGTGATCTCCTCGTTTTTTCCGCCGCCTATAATCGTCCAGCGGAATTGGTATCCCTCCTGTTTCAGTTTTGCCAAAATCCGCACCAGCCTTGGATAAGCTTTTTGGTAATCAATCCTGCCCACCGTTACAAACCGGACCGCTTTTTTGTTTTTCACCTGCACAGGCTCGGCACGCGCACGGATTTGATCTGTTGGAATCAGATTTTTATTTACCACTACCTGATCCCTTAAATGCGGATACAAGGCCAGGAAAGTTTCCCGGATCCCCTCGGTCAGCACTACGATCCGGTCAAAACCCCGGTAAAGCTCTCCGTCGTTTTTGGTTATTTTACGGTTATATGCGGTTTTATTTTTCCATTCACAATAGTCGATATGGATCCACTGGATCTTTTTTTTGCATTTCGACCGGGCGGCCTCCTGGCGGTAAACGGAGCTTTCGGACATCACACAGACAGTTTCGAACCGCGAAAACAGCTTCCGCAGTTTTGGAAAGACCCGCTTTTCATAATACAACTGATCTTGTAATACATGCGCTGCCGCAAACTGGCGCAGCTTTTCCATCGATTCCCTGCGCGAAACCGTCCGGTTCGTCAGGCAGTCCGCCAATCTGCGGTTGTAAATAAGATCTTCCCTCCAGTTTTTAAATGACAAAAAATGCACGCCCTCCAGTTCCTGCCGTACCGCAAGGCAGGGCACGTTCCCTGCAAATACCGAAACCTTTCTGCCCTGCCCTGCAAGGTCACGCAATAGCAGCTTCGTTGCAATGTGCGCTCCTCCCATATAGTTGATGTCGTCAATAATATACAGGATACTGCCCGCCCCCGTTTTTCTCTTTGCATAAGGACGCCCTTTTTCTAAAAGCCGGGAAAAGCTTTGCAGGATATCTTGCGTATTGTCGAAATTCTTTGTATTTGCGCGGATCCGCTCCCGCAGTTTTTTATCTTTCAAAAACCGCTCAATCTGATCCGCCATGCTTTGCACGGTAAATCCGGTCAGAATCCCGGTTTTTCCATCCTCGACCTGCTCCAGCGCGCCGGAAGTCTTAGAAGCAATCACAGGCGTGCCAAGGATCTTTGCTTCCGTAATGACCATTGACCAGGACTCGTAATCGGAAAGCACGGCGGCCGCATCCGCCCGTTTGAGATACTGGTAAGGATTTTCCCTTGGCCCGGCGATCAGAAACCGATCAGAAAGCCCTTCCTGCAGGCAGAGTTTTTGTACCGCGCCAACCAGCGCCTGGTCTGTCACCGCACCGATATTCAGCCAGACAAAATCGATACCGCGGCGCTTTAATTCCGCCATCACCCTGACCTGGCGCAGATGGTTTTTCTGCGGACGGACATTGGCGCAGGTCACAAGGACAGGCAGATCCGTATCCGGCCAGTCCGCGGGCGTCTGCCGCGCACGCTTGGTAATCGCGTCCGTATCGCTGATATTATAAACGCAGACGGCCTTTTCCTTTAAAAACGGATACGCGCGGACACTTTTTTTTAGGGAGTTTTTGGATACAAAGATAAAATAGTCAAACAGGTCCGCAAAATAAAAGTAATGATCCGCATTAAAATATTCCGCTTTGGATAAGTCATTGTGGATCCAGGCCGCTTTGATCTTTGCCTGTACCTCATAGGCCACAAAGGACGGACTGTACCATTCTCCAATAAAAAAGGCCCAGTCATAGACCTTGTCCCGGACAAAATCAAGCGCCGGCAGGTAATAAGCGCCTTTTTGCTCCATCGTATATAGGAACTTCGCCCGTATACGGTCTGTCAGCGAGATATTTTGAAATTCCTGCCAGGCATCGCATACTTTGACCGCGGGATGGATCTGTCCGGTCAAGGATACCGCATGCTTAACCGGCGACTGATCCAGGATCAGCAGCTCTGTGTGACAGACTGCGGGATCCAGACGGTTCAGCAGGTTTACCAGCGCGGTTTCCGCACCGCCTTTATATAACTGGCTGATGACAAATAATAATTTTTTCATGATTTCCTCCGTTTACTTTGGTCTGGCGCTAGGAAAACAGCTTCAACAGCCTGTCTGAAACTTTTCGGTTCCAGGCATCATAGTCAAACGGTTCTGTGACCGCACGCCGTTCCCCGTTTCGTATAATCCCGCAGACCCTGTCAATAAAATCCCGGCCGGATTCCACATAGCCATACCAGCAGTCCCCGCCCCGCTGCAACTGCTCGCGGATTCCCCCTGTATCCACTGCCACGACCGCCAGCCCAAGCGTCATCGCCTCATCGACCGTAACCGGCGTTCCCTCATACCGGGACGGCAGCACAAGCCAGTCGCAGCGCTTCATCAGCGGATAGGGATTGTCCATCCACCCGGTCAGCCTGACACACCCAGTAAGTCCCTCTGTCCGGACACGTTCCTGTAAATGCGGCAGCAGCGGGCCGTCCCCGACCAAATACCACAGAAAGCGGCAGCCTTCCGCCTGCATTTTCCTACAGATCGTCAACACCCGGTCATAGCCCTTTTCCCGGTCCGCCCGTCCAACGGACACCAGACGCAGGCAGCCGCTCTTTGCTCTGTCAATTTCTGCACATTGCCAGTCCATTTTGCCGCGGGGTAAAATAGCTTGTCTTTTTGTCTGCGGCGCCCAAATTTCCGCTGTCTGTGCCGCTTTTTTCTGTATGGTTTCCCCATCGATCAGATTGGGAATTACTACAGACTTTTGATGCAAACGCGGATATTTTTCTACAAATCCCTTTCGGCTGTGTTCGGACAGGCTGACAATCCGGTCAAAGTTTTGGTAAATCCGCCCGTCCTGCGCGGCTGCCGCCCGCGTCCATTCGGAAAAACGGCTCCAGGACACATAATCCGTATGGATCCACTGGATTTTCTTTGGATGGTTTAACCGTGACACCACGCCGCGCAGCCTGGACGCTTCACTGACTACTACAACCGCGTCATACTGCTCCCATGCCCGGATAAACCTGCGCCCGATCATGCGTCCCATACATGCATCCGCTTTCCCGATGCGCATTGCCGCCGCATACCACGCCCGCTGTACTTTTTTTGCCGGGTGTACCTGGGCAGAACGCATCACCTCATGAAACGGACGAACCGCCAGCTCCGCCTGTTTCCAGATCTCGCTGCCCAGGATCGGCAGACCCGCTACCGGCTCCCAATCCGTACCGCAATCCGCGTCCTTACGCCTGCGCTTTTGCCGACCCCCAGGCCCGTCTGTAAAAGCAAAACCCGCGCCGTCCGGCCTGCACAGGGAGAATAGATGAACCTGGCAATGTTCACGCAGCTCCCCGATCTGTAAAAACGCCGCTTTGCGTGCGCCGCTTTCGTAGTTAATATTGTCAAACAGATACAGGATCTTTTTTTTCGTGTTCCTTTTCCCGCGATCCAAATTTCCAAACAGAGCGCGAAACTCCTCCATCACCGGCTGGTCGGTAGAAAATCCCTGCAGGCCAAGCCGGATCGCCGCCTGTTCTTTCGGATTTTTTAAAAACCGCTCAATCCTGTCCGCCGCTTCCTTTGGCGAAAACGGAACGATCACGCCGTTCACGCTGTCTATAATCTGCTCTGCCGCCCCGGAAGTAGGTGTTGCAATGACTGGGACGCCCAACAGCTTTGCTTCTGTAATTACAAGCGACCAGGATTCAAAATCCGACAGCGACATCACCGCATCCGCCTGTTTCATATAGGCATAGGGATTGTCCTGTACCCCAAGCAGCAAAAAGCATTTTTCAAGACCATAACGGCGGATCATCTTGCGCACCTTTTGGTCTATGATAGGATTTGCCCTGGAACCGATACACAGCCAGGTCAGATTTATCCCGCGTTCTTTTAAAAGATGCATAATTTCGACCTGGCGCGGGTAATTTTTTTCCTCACGCAGGTTGCCGACACTAAGCAGACACGGTCTTTTAAAGTGTTTTAGTCCGGCAATTTCCTCCTGCGCCGCTTTACGCACCTGCGCATCCCCGCACATATTATGTACGACTGCTGATTTCCCACGGCAGGCTGCAAACCGCTCCTCGGCGCACTTTCTTGAATGTTCGGATACGAAAATATAGGTATCATACGCATCTTCATATGCAAACAGGCTCTCTGCGTTCACGGACTTTACCTTGTCGATATCCGTATGGATCCAGAGCATTTTTTTATCCGCCCGCACGATGTCTGCCACAAATGCAGGCGGCATCCATTCCCCATAGGAAAACGCCGCATCGTACGTTTGGCCTTTGACAAAACGCCTGGCGCTTCTTCGAAACATCTGCCGCCCGCTCAGCCGCCGGATCACCTTATACCAGATCTTGCCCACGACGGCAAGCTTCCCCTCCCGGACGGATGCATTGCACACACGGACCCAGGACGGAATCTCATCTAGCAGCGACCGCGCATCGTGCAGTTCCATCTGGTCTGTCAGCAGGAAATCCACCGCATACTCTTTTGGGGAAAGGCTGCGAAACAGACGCAGGAGTGCCATCTCCGCGCCGCCTTTATAGAATTGTGTCGTTACAAACAACAGTTTCTTTTTCATCTTATTAAAACCCCTTTTAAGCTGCACACAGACGATTCGTCCTGTCAGGATCCCTCATAAGCCGCACAGACACTTTCCACATCCCCAAACTGCTTCATTTCCCCGCCCGAAAGCCAAAGTGCCTTTGTACAGATTTTTCGGATCTGCTCCGCTGAATGGGAAACAAACAAGACCGTGGCGCCAGACGCAAGAATCTCCTGTACCCGTTTAAAACTTTTCTCCTGAAACTGATAATCTCCGACCGAAAGTACTTCGTCCAGAATCAGGATGTCCGGTACATTCATCGTCGCGATCGCAAATCCGAGCCGTGCTTTCATACCGGAGGAAAAATTTTTCAGCGGTATCTGCGTAAACGCCTCCAACCCGGCAAACGCAATAATATCCTTGTATTTGCGCTCCATATAACTTTTCGAATATCCAAGAATCGCACCGTTTAAATATACATTTTCCTGTGCGGACAGGTCGTCATCAAACCCTGCCCCCAATTCCAGCATCGGCGCAATAGAACCCCCGGTATAAATATGGCCGGACGTAGGCTTTAGCACACCCGCTATCATTTTTAGCAGCGTACTTTTTCCGGATCCGTTTAATCCGACAATGCCGAGCGATTCCCCGCGTTCCAGTGTAAAAGAAATGTGGCGTAGCGCCCAAAATTCCTGAAACAGGAGCTGTCTTTTCACAAGACGGATCAAATACTCTTTCACATTGTCAATCCGGTCACTGCTCATATTAAACATCATAGAGACATCTTCCACCCGTACGATTGTATCCACTGTCCGTCCTCCTAGATATACAGCACAAACCGGTCCTGTGTCCGGTAAAACACCCACATGCCTGCCGCGAGCATCCCTGCCCCGG
This sequence comes from uncultured Eubacterium sp., assembly GCA_910586045.1. Taxonomy (GTDB): domain Bacteria; phylum Bacillota; class Clostridia; order Lachnospirales; family Lachnospiraceae; genus Eubacterium_J. The sequence goes on along the minus strand of CAJUIH010000029.1, from coordinate 3,306 downwards.
CCAAAAAGCAAATCAGGTTTTCCCGCATGCCCGGGAAACTGCCGTATAAGACCAGTTCCCTTACATACTGCACATAATGGTACATCGGGTTAAGCCCCATCATGTCTGCTGCCGCCTGCGGCAGGATATCCACCGGATAAAAAATAGGCGTAAAATAAGTCCATGCCATAATAAATACCCCATAAAAATGGGAAATATCTCGAAAAAAAACCGTAGCGGCTGACAAAAACAAACCAAGGCCGATCGAGAAAATAAAAACATAACATACCGGAATCGGAAGCAGCAGCAATGTAATCCGGTATTCCACACCAAGCGCCAGCATAACGGCAAACATAGCCAAAAATGAGAATCCAAGGTTTACAAGGCCCGATACGACCTTGGAAAGCGGAAACAGGTATTTGGGAATATATACCTTTTTCATCAAAGACGCGTTTCCGATCACCGCATACAACGCATTGCTCGTCGTTTCGGAACAAAAAGAAAAAATGAGGGAGCCGGATAAATAGTAAATCGGGTAATGTTCAATATTCTGCTTAAACAATGTCGAAAACACGACTGTAATGACAACCATCATTAAAAGTGGATTTAATACCGTCCAAAGCATCCCGAGCACAGACCTGCGGTAGCGCACCTTAATATCCCGGGCTACTAGATTTTCCAGCAGATCCCAGTATTTCCAAAAAACCCTGACCCTTATCCATAGTCCACGCATGATCCCATCTCCTTATAGATGCCGCGCATCTGTTTTTCCACGACTGCCCGGCTGTAATACAGCGCTTTTTTCCGATTGTATTTTCCGCATGCGTTCCTAAACGCACAATGATCCAGCAATCGCAATAATACGGCCGCAAGCTGGCAGACACTTTCCGGTGCAAACAGCATACCGCCCGCTTTTTCGCCCGCGCCCGGCGGGCCGATCAATTCCCGGTTTCCTCGGATATCGGACGCTGCACATGCAAGTCCCGCCGCCATCGCCTCCAGCAGAGCCACCGGCATTCCTTCCCGTACCGACGGAAATACAAAAAGATCCGCGTTCCGATAAATCCAGGGCATATCCTCCTGGTATCCGACCAGCCTGACGCGTCCCATAATGCCAAGCTTTTTTGCATGTTCCATAAGCGCCCCATACTGTTCTCCCTGCCCGCAGACCATATAATAAACATTGCTGCGACGAATAGCCGCAAGAGCATCCAGCACCATCTTGTGATTTTTCCCTTTGTTCAGTTCACCGACAGACAGCAGCAGCGGCGCGTCTTTTGGAATGGCAAATTTTTTACAAAACAGGTCTCTTTTGGGCGGCACACCGTAAAACCGGGCCGTATCAATCCCGATTCCCGGCGTATAACAGATCTTTGCCTTAGAAAACCGACGCACAGCCAGGCGGTAATCTTCCCGATTCACAGTAACCAGCATATCCGTCCAATACGACAGCAGCTTTTCTACCGGATAATACAGCAGCCAGTTTTTAAACGGCGCCCCTTTATAAAAATGAAAGCCGTGGGCCGTATAGACAACCCGGATTCCGCGTCCATGCGCGGCCGCGCGCGCCAGCGCCCCGCCAATCGGCGACTGGCAGTGCATCCAGGCAAACCGGTAACGGCCCGTCAGATCCCAAAGCTGGCTAAAAGCTCTGCTGCAATCAAAAATACTGCTTAGATCCCTCGGACAGTCCCACTGGTGTGAAACGACCTCCATTTGATCCAAAACATGTTTCAGCCTGCGCACCCGTTTTGCATCGCAAGTATTCCCCTGCCGAAAATTGCAGGCTACATGCACGGTATAGCCAAGTTCCCGCAGCAGCCGGATGTTCGGCAGATTAAACTGATCGATCATGGAGGCAACCGAGACTGCCAGCAGTACGTTTGGCCTACATTGTTTATTCATGCGATTCATTCATAATCTCCGCCACCGACTTCATAATCCGCACATACATCGCATAACTGTCTGTTCCGTCCAATGTTTTTGCCGCCGATTTCGCATTGGATGGATTCCAGAAATCCCGGACGGTATCCGACGGATGCGCTACACCCCATAAAAGTTCATCCGCGTCTGCATGCAGCTCCCGGCAAATGCTGATAAACGTTTCCAGGCTCATAATCCGGGTTCCGCGTTCGATATGCCCAAGAAACGACATGCTGATGCCGCATTTTTTCGCAAGCACATCCTGCGACCAGCCCCTCGCTTTTCGAACCTGCCGGATACGGCTTCCCATTTTTACATAATCCAGTTCCCTCATTGAATCCCTCCATTTCGTACATAACATTTTACAGCAAATTGTTATGCAAAAAAGCTGGATGCATGTCCCGCAAAGGCGCATAAAACCTGGGAAAATTTATATTTCGCTAAGAAATTTCCGGTGAAAAAAATATGGAAAAAGAAACTAAATTTAAATTTATTAATATAGTTTTAATTTTGTACAGCAAAGAAAAATGAGAATTTTTTTGTATATTTTATCTGTATTTTTGTGTTGTACATCGATAAAATATGGCAATAATTGCTATTTTTTTCATTGGGGTTGCAAAATAAAAGAATTTGTTATAGAATACTTGCAGATAACAATTTGCTGTAAAATGTTATGTATAAGTACAATTCCGTTTTTATATTCGTCTTTTCCAACAACTCTCCCTAAATATGCACAAAAGAAAAGCACCTCCAAAGAGATGCTCTAAAAAATATCCGTTTGATTCGTTTGTATGTTATACCCGCTCTCTGACCGTTACAAACACACGATCTCCCGGCTGCTTCCTAATCCGTAAACGGATCCCTTTGCGTACACCAATGAGGTAACAAACGCTGCCGTCTTCATTCCTGACTCCCATATTCACAATACTCCCGTCATACGCTTCCCCATCAAATGTGGCGTGTACTTCCACTCTCCCTTTTCCAAACTCCTTACGGATATCATATGGAAAGATCACATACGCCCCGCCTGTATCCCCTGCCTGATACAGCAGAGATTCATATTCATATACGGTTCCATTTTTTTTCGGTTCCATTTTTTCACTCCATTCCTTTTTTATACAGTATGGCACAAATCCGCTCAAATTAACCTATTGCTTGTTTATCGCTTTCTACATTAAATCTTTGTTTTCCGCCTGGCAAACAGATAACACAGCAAATCCAAACGAAACAAAGGTTAAAAGCACAGGAAAAACCGCGTTATTCGCCATTGTAAAGTCTCCGACATTTGCCTGTGTAAGGAAAATCAGCAAAAATGACGTAACTACTGCCGCTTTGGACGATTTTTTTGCCAGCCCTACAAACAGGGCAATAAACCCCATGCTCACAATTACAACGGATTTTAAC
>CAJUIH010000028.1 GCA_910586045.1 uncultured Eubacterium sp. | reverse complement strand
AGGAAGATTATAATTATTTGCAATCCTTATGCAGATGCCGGACACTGCAAGCCCAGATTGTCGACCGCGCAAAAATGCTTATCTACAAGGCACAGGGCTGTTCCAATGCCGCCATTGCTGAGCGTTTGGATGTAAACATCAATACCGTCAAGCTCTGCATTAAAAAGTTTACAGAAGGCGGTGTGCAGGCTGCATTATATGATGCACAGCGTTCCGGGCGTCCGGCCGAAACCACAGACGATGCCATAGCCTGGGTCATTGATACTGCCTGCCGGCGTCCTGCGGATCTTGGCTATGCGCAGGAACTGTGGACACTTGAAAGCTTGCGCCTCCACATACAGAAAAACGCAGCGGCGGCAGGATTTGTCCGGCTGTCCTCCGTTGCCAAGTCAACTGTGCAGCAGATACTGAAAAAATCAGACATTAAGCCGTTTAAGATCAAGTATTATTGCGAAAAGCGGGATCCTGAGTTCGAATCAAAAATGCATGGCGTGCTCCTTGTTTATAAGCAGGTTGAAATGCAGTTTGATGAAAACGGCGAACTTATAGTTCCGGATGACTATAAGATTACAATCACTGTTTCGTATGACGAAAAACCAGGGATTCAGGCAATTGCCAACACATCGGAAGACCTGCGGCCGACAGAGGGCAATGGTGAAGTTTACCGGGATTATGAATATAAACGTCTTGGGACGCTTTCTTTGCTGGCAGGCATTGACCTGCTTACAGGGGAAGCCATCCCATTGGTCAGTGACACGCATAAGAGTTCCGACTTTATCCGTTTTTTGAAAATACTGGACTTAAAATATCCGGCACAGGACACCATACGGGTCATTTTAGACAACCATTCTGCCCATACATCAAAAGAAACAAAAGCTTTTTTAGATTCCATGCCAGAAGGACGTTTTGAATTTGTATTTACCCCAAAACATGGCTCATGGCTAAATATGATAGAAAGCTTTTTTGGAAAAATGACGAAGCAGATGCTGTGTGGAATCCGCGTCAAAAGCAAACAGGAGTTGATCGACCGGATTTATCTTTATTTCAAGGAAATAAATGCTGATCCTGTCATATATCATTGGAAATACAAAATGGATGAAATAACGGTATGATTTTCATGCTTAGATTTAGCCAGTTATTTAAAAATCAATGTACTATATAAACGGCGTAAAATTTCAGCACAATATCATTTGCTTCTGGCCCGCCGTTTATCGGGTTTATTGTGCAGTATTCAATCACCGAATATATAGTACACCGTAAAAGTGAAATTACTTCTGAAATTACTACTCCTCCCCCAAAATACACTCCGCCAGCGCATCATTCTGCTCCGGCTCCATAAAACAAAAACGGATAAATTTATCATCCAAAAACGGAAACGTCGAGCAGTCCCGGATCATCATTCCGCGGCGGATCGCGCGGTCAAACAAGTCCTGTGCCGAAAGCCCCGCCCGCAGTATTTTAACGAGCATAAAATTCGCGGAAGGCGCGTACACCGAAAAATCGTCCCGCGCGTCAAACAACGCAAACATCCGTCTGCGTTCTGCCGCAATCAGTGCTTTTGTTTTCTGAATGTATTCCTGATCCCGAAACATAATCTCCCCCGCAATCGCCGCCAGCGAGTTAATTGTCCATGGATTTTTACGTGTATTAATCGTTTTGATGAAATCCCGGTTTCCGGTTACCGCATAGCCCAGACGCAGGCCGGGCGCCGCGAAAAACTTGGACGTGCCGCGCAAAATGATAAGGTTATTGTAGTAATTTGCCAGCGGCACAGAGGTGATTTCCGCCATATTGTCCGCAAATTCTACATAGGTCTCATCTACCATAACGTAAATGCCGTGCTGCTTGCAGGCGTCCAGAATACTGCGCATGGATTTGCCTGTGATACTGGTAGAGGTCGGATTGTTTGGGTTGCACAGTACGAGCAGGTCGATGTCGTCTTTTAATTGGGAAATAAATGCCTGCGCATCCAGCACAAAGCCGTCTTCCTCCCGCAGCGGATAGTACAGGGTCGTGCCGCCGCCAAGCGCGATTTCCCGTTCGTATTCGGAATAGGTCGGCCCGATTACCATTGCTTTTTTCGGGTGTTCGATCTGGATAAACAGGGAGATCAGTTCGGTGGATCCGTTTCCTACAATAATGTTTTTATAATCCGTGCCGGCGTAGTCCGCAATGCAGCGGCGCAGCGCGGTATAATCCCGGTCGGGATAGGATGTAATGCAGTCGATTTTTGCGCAGAGTGTCTCGCGCAGCCGCGGTGAGATGCCGAGCGGGTTTACATTTGCGGAGAAGCTTGTGATTTCTTCTTTTTTGATGCCGTAAACCTGCTCAATTTTTTCCAGGTCACTGCCATGGAAATGGTCTTTATGCTGTATCATGGAATATCCCTCCTTGTTTTAAGAACTTGCAGTTCCTTTTCCTATCTAATCTGCATATTGCGTGACGATCCTAAATAGTTTATAATTCATAAGACAGGTGTTTACACAGAATGTATCGTCTTGTGTTCATTATAGCGATATTAAGAAAAAATGCAAGGGTAAAGCAGGTGGCGTTGTGCGAAAGAGAATCGAAGAACTGGCAGAAGGGGTAATTCCTTACGAACATCCGCAGGTCGTATTTTCAAAAGAAAAACTGGAGCTGGAAGCCGTGGAAGGGCAAGGGGTGACCGACAGCTTTCAGATTACAAGTAAAAATGCAATGGTGATGCGGGGGATTGTTTATTCTTCCAGTGTCAGAATGGAGTGTCTGACGCCGCAGTTTGAAGGGAAAGAAACGGAAATCAAAATCCGGTACCATGCGGACGGCATGCGGGAGGGCGATATTGCGACCGGGGATTTATATGTGGTATGCAACGGCGGAGAGTACCGGCTGTCTTACGCGGTAACGGTGACCAGGGTTTATGCGGAAACGGACGCGGGCAGGATTAAAAATTTATCGGATTATACAAAACTGGCCAGGCATGAATGGCTGGAAGCATATCAGCTTTTTCGTTCTCCGGCGTTTCAGAATATACTGGCAAAAAAAGATTATAAGGCTTCCTTATTATATGGAGGATTTACCAATTCCTCGGTTACCGAACGTACGATGGAAGAGTTTTTAATTGGGATCGGCAAAAAAGAACGTGTTCGTTTCACGTTGGAAAAACGGAGCGCCGAATTTTTTTCCGCGAGGAGTCCGTTTGAAGAGAAAGTGCATGTCCAAAAAGAAGGATGGGGATTTTTGGAGGTCCGTATTTATTCCAGCGATGATTTTCTCGTGCCGTTAAAGACCTATCTGACCGACCGGGATTTTGCGGGCAGCAGTTATCCGCTGCATTTTTATATTGATACTTCGAAAATGCACGCCGGCAATAATTTTGCCAGCATTTATCTGGAAAATGATACGCAAAAAGAAGAATTTCAGGTCTGGGTATCTGCGGACAGCCTGGAAAACGGGAAAGACCGTACTTATCGTAAGGCCCAGCGGATCCAGTTTTTGCTGACAAAGTGTTATGTGGATTACCGCCTGGGGAAGCTGGTAACCGGGGAATGGACGAAACAGACGCTGGATTTGATCCGGCAGTTGGAAAAACTGCGGATGGATGACGATTGGCATATGCTGTTTAAAGCGTATGCGCTGCAGCGCAATAAACAGCGCCAGGATGCGGAATGGCTGCTGCGGGATTTTCGCCAGAAGTTTAAAGATAAAAAGAAACCGCTGTGGGCGTTTTATTCTTATTTGCGCCTGCAAAATGAAAAAGAGCCGGTAGTGGTCGACCAGCTTTTGACGGAAATCGAGGCGATCGCCAAGCGTTATGCGGCGCATCCGATGATGTTTTTTTTGACGCTGCGTTTAAACGGCGTGCTGCGTTCGCAGCTTTCGGTCCGCCTGCGGGTTATAGAAGAACGGGTTATGCGCGGGCAGTTTACGCCGTTATGGTATGTCGAAGCCTTACAGGTATACTTAGAACAGCCTTATTTATTGACAAAACTGGATAAATATGAGATTCTATTGCTCAACTGGGCATCCAGGCAGGCGGTGCTTACCAGAGATCTGGCGGACCAGGTGATGCATCTGGCCAATAACATGCGTTATTTCCATCCGGTGATCTGCCGCATTTTGTTCCGGTGCTATGAGCAGTATCCGGATGAGGATATGTTAGCCGGCGTCTGCGCCTATTTAATCAAGGGGCAGCGCTACCAGCCGAAACACCACTGCTGGTATGCAAAGGGGATAGCGGAAAATTTAAAAATCACCGGGTTATACGAAGCGTTTTTGCTGACGATGGATCTGTATGGGCAAAAGCCGCTGCCCAAAGTGATCCAGATGTATTTTCAGTACAATAACCAGCTTGCGTATAAATATAAGGCGGCTTTGTATGTGAATATTATCCTCCACAAGGAACAGGAGCCTGCAATTTACGCAAAATATACCGAGACGATGAAACAGTTTGCCATTGATGAAATTTTAAAAGGGCATATGGACGACAATCTGGCGGTGATTTATGAGGAGGTGCTGGACAAGGGGATTTTGACGCAGGAATTGGCAGGGCCGCTTGCGGATATTTTGTATACGCATAAATTTTATTGTGAGAACCCAAGCGCTGCCTATGTGATTATTATCCAAAAACATATCCGGGAAGAACAGCGGGTGCCGCTGATAGGGGGATCCGCATATTTCCAGCTTTTTTCCAATGACTACGCGGTTATTTTGGAAAATAACAGGGGACAGCGGTTTGTGGACCCAGAGTCCTGCCAGTTACAAAAACTAATGAAGCCGTCGCATTATATCCGCCGCTGTTTAAAATTCGCGCCGGATAAGCTGCAGTTTCTGATCCACCATCTTGACGGAAAAACGGGGCTGGATATGCCGCAGCCGTCTGATGTGGAATATCTGCAGGCTTTGATGGACGCGCCGTTAATCAGCAGGAAATTTAAAAGCCAGATCGGCCCGGGCCTGATCCGCTACTGCCTGTCGAACCATATCGAAGAATATCTGGAGGATTATTTTGCGCTGGTTGATTTTGCGGGCATGGAGCGGGAGAAGCGCAATGTGCTCATTGAGCTTATGATTGAAAACGGGTGGAACGAAAAAGCATATGCGCTGGTCGGCAGTTACGGATATGAAGGGGTTGACCCGCAGCGTCTGGCGCAGATGCTCGGCTACCTGCTGCGAGCGACCGAGGCAGAGGAGGACGCGTTTTTATTGGAACTGTGTATTACGGTGCTGCTTGCGGGCGCGCGCGGGCCGGCTATGACAGCCTACCTGGCAAAATATTACGAGGGTCCGTCCAAACGGATGATGGCTGTTTATAAGGCGGCGCGCCAGGCCGGGATGGTCGATGTGCACAAATTGGAAGAACGTCTGCTTGTGCAGGTCTTGTACAGTACCGAATATGTGGACGGGATACAGGAAGTCTATCAGGATTACCGGATGCACAACGGGCTTGCCTTGATTTTGCAGGCGTACCGATCCTACTGCATGCATGAGTATGTGGTATCTGATACCGTATTGCCCCAAAGCCTGTTTTTGGAAGCCGAAAAGCTGCATGCCGAGGGGAAGCTGCGCGGCACGGCCTGCAGGCTCGGCCTTTTGAAGTATTTTTCACAATGTCCGAGCCTGGATGCGGCGCAGCTAAGGGGAGCGGAAATTCTGCTTGAGGAATTTATAGGAAAGAATATGAAGTTTGCTTTTTTTAAACGCCTGCCTGTGGAACTGTGCGGCAGGTACCAGCTTCACAACCGGATTTTGGTGGAATACCACGCAAGGCCGGACAGCCGGATGCGGATTCATTACCGGATGCCGCAGGTACACGAAGAATTTTTAACGCGGAATATGCCGGATCGGTATGACGGTATTTTTACCTGGGAATTTCTATTGTTTTTAGGGGATGAACTGGAGTATTATATAACGGAAGAGACAGAAAACGGAGAGTACCGGCTTTGTGAAAGCAGACGTGTGCCGGGCAATGCGTACAGTGATATCAAAAACGGCGGGCGGTATGCCTATATTAACCAAATGCTGATTTTGCGCGGGCAGGGGAAAGACCGGGAGCTGCTGTACAGGATGCAGGAGTATGGGAAACTGGAGATTATGACCGATAAATTATTTAAGGTGATTTCGTAAGGGGACAGGCGATGGCGGAGAATGAACAGCAATTATATATTGGAATAGATTTAAATGACAGCTATGCCATGATCAGTTTTGCTACCAAACTGCATCCGGAACCGGATACGGTCAGTTCGGTTGCGGGAAGCGAACTGTTTCAGATTCCGCTGGCGGTCTGTTATGTCGCGCAGAGCGGCCAATGGGCCTATGGGGATGAGGCCATTCGTTTTGAAAAGGCGGAAATGGGAACATGCGAACGCTGCCTGCTGTCCCGTTCCCTGGAAAGGGATTTTGTATTGGTACAGGATCAGACTTTCGAACTGCGTTCCCTGCTTGCGGTGTTTATAAAAAAAATCCTGCTGTTGGCCGGAAAGCTTGGCCCTAAGATTTCATTCGCGCGGGTTGTATTTACCTTTGCGGCGTTAAATCCAAAGCTGATGGAGCTGATGGAGTTTGTATTTGCACAGCTTCCGGTGGAACGAAACCGCATTTCCGTGATGGATTATAAAAAAAGTTTTTATTTTTATGCGCTGAACCAAAAAGACGGGCTGTCGACCCATGATGTCGTTTTGTTTCAGTATTACGGTAAAAATATCATATGCTGGTATCTGATGCGTGCCAAACAGTCCAAACCGCAGTTAGTACAGATCGTGGAGCGCGACTGCGGATATTTGACGGAGCAAAAAGACAATGATTTTGCCGATCTGATACCGGGATTATTTAAAAAAAAGATTGTTTCCTCTATTTATCTTGTCGGGGAAGGGTTCGAAGGGGGCTGGATGCAGCATTCCCTGCGGGTATTATGTCAGGGCAGGCGCGCGTTTCTCGGCAAAAACCTGTTTACAAAGGGCGCCTGCTATGCGGCTGAAATTTTCGGCGGTCTGATCCCATGGGAATACGCCTATATGGGTGAAAATGAAATGAAATTTAATATCAGCCTGAAAGTACGCAAAAATAATGAAATGGCGTTCCATACATTGATTTCTGCCGGAGAGAACTGGTATGAGGCGCATACGGACAGCGAGATCATTTTAGACGGCCCGGGGGAGATTGATTTTTGGCTGCAGATGCCAAACAGCCGCCAGGCACGTATCGAAACACTGGAACTGACCAATCTCCCGGCAAGGCCGCGGAAAACAACAAGGCTGCGGATCCAGGCAAAGCCGCTTTCGGACCGTTCTGTACGGATTACAATTACGGATCTTGGCCTTGGGGAATTTTTTAAGGCAAGCGGTATGATATGGGAACATGTCATGAAAATCAATGACAGGTAGTCCGCCCCTGGCAGGGGATGTCTAAGAGCAGTTAGGAGGATCGGAATGGGCGAATTGATATTCTGCAGTTTCAGGCGTGCAGCCCGTCCCTATTATCTGGAAAGTGCAAAACAGAATATATATTCCATCGAAGAATTGTGCTATTTTCTGCAGGATAATATTTATCTGCTGGATGAAAATATTATGAACCCAGGTTTTTGCGACTGGCTAAAGCGGGAGCTGGGGGCAGAGGAATTGGCGCAGAAGCTGCGGGAAATCATCGAAGGGAACAAAGGTTTTCGGGAATTTTGTATGCAGATCATTACGGACTCCAATTATTTTTCCAGAAACGAATTACAGTTCCTGGGCATGAAGCTGCAGAAGATGGACCACCAGAGCAATTATGAAAACCGGAAAATCAAAGCGGACCTTTTGATGGAAAAGAAAAAATATCTGGCGGCGGTCAATGAGTACCGCAACTTGCTGCAGCATGCGACAGACAGCCCGTCTGATATCCGGGTCAGCGGCGATATCTGGCATAATATGGGGACTGCTTACGCGAAGATGTTTTGTTTTGAACGCGCGGTAAGCTGTTATGAAAAGGCTTATGAACTAAGCCACCGTACGGATTCGATCAAGGCGGCAATGCAGGCGGCTTGTTTTTTGGATGATCCGGATTATATTCAGGATTTTATCGAGCGGTGCCATATCCGGCCGGAGCTGTTTGCGTCGACCCAAAAAAATATCAGCGAATTGGAGCAGATGACAGAAGTATCCGCCGAGTATGAAAAAATAGCGGGGCTGGAGCGGCTGTCGCATCTATCGCAAATACAGGCAAAAAGCGAAGCCAGCAGGCAGGTGGAGCAGTGGAAAGAGGAATACATCGGGTTTCGCTGATTACGGCGGCTTTCAATCACAGGGGAATGAATATGGGATTTTTTAAACGCAGGAATGACAAGAAAAAATTACAAAAAGTATTGGACGATGTGCAAGAGCAGGTCAGTCTGGAGGAAATGCTCGAAGAGGGCGCCTACAGCATTGCCGGACGCTGCGAGCAGATTATGGGAAATGCGAGGGAAATTGACGACGGCAAAAAAGAGTACCATATTGTGACCTCGTATTTAAATGATATCGAAATCATTGAAAACCTTGCCTCGGATGAAGCGGAAGAAATCAAAAAAACGGCGGACCATGTAGCAAAACTAAACAAGGCAAGGGATCAGTTTTTAAATACATCAAAGAAAATTTCGGATGCGCAGTTTAAGATGATCCAGCAGCAGGAAGACGAAATTCCGGATGCGATCAATAACCTGCGTAAAAATGAAGAATACCAGTCGCTCGTAAAACGTGATATGCAGTATCTGGAAGGGGAAAAACAGGAGTGGGAGATTCAAAAAAGGGAACGCATACGGCAGCAGAAAACGCTGCGGCGGGCCTCCTATTTTTTATTTTCCGTGGTTTTGTCCGCTGCGGTTTTATTGCTGATTTTATCGATTGGCTTTTCCTATGACCTTAGGGATGCATGGATTGCTGTGATTGCCGTGGCTGTCCTGTGCGCCGCAGTGATTGTGGTGCGGTTGGAAAACGGGCGGCTGGATATCCGGCAGGCGAGGGCCAATATCAATTATGCCATTACGCTGTTAAATAAAGTAAAGCTGAAATACGTCAGCATTACGAGCGCGGTTGATTATACGAGAGAAAAATACCATGTACGCGACGCAAGGGAATTTATGTACCAGTGGGACTTATATCAGGAAGCGGTCCGGGAACAGGAAAAATATCGTCAGACGAACCAGGATCTAAATTATTATTATGATAAACTGGTAAACCTGCTGAAAAAATGCAGCCTTTATGATTCCCGTGTTTGGATCGAGCAGCCGCAGGCGTTGATTGATCCAAAAGAAATGGTTGAAATCAAACACAACCTGATTGTCCGCCGTCAGAAGCTGCGTTCCAAAATTGCGTATAATCTTGAGATTGTACGCAAAGAGCGCCGTAAAATAGATGAAATGCTCAGAAAAAAGCAAAAGATCAGCCCGCAGGAGGCGGAATTGATCCGCACAATCGACCAGATGGCGGATCTAGGAAAAAAATGACGGCAGGGGTACGGCGCAAAAGATACAGAATAAAGAGGGATAGAGCAGTTGGCAAAAGAGACAGATATTGGAACAACGGGTACGATGCAGCAGCATACGCATGCCCATACACATAATCCAAAAGAAACCAAAGCGATCAGCAACCGTCTGGCAAAAGCCATCGGGCATCTGGAAGCGGTGAAAACTATGGTGGAGGACAACCGGGACTGCTGTGAGGTGCTGGTTCAGCTTGCGGCAGTCAAATCCGCTTTAAACAGCACCGGGAAATTGATTCTAAAGCAGCATATCAGCCATTGTATTGTAGATGCGGTCGAGCATGGGGACAGCCAGGCGATTGAAGATCTAAACCGGGCGATTGACCAGTTTGTGAAGTAGTACAGGCTGCTGTATGAAAAACGCACCAGACAGAGGAATCTGCCCGCGAATAAAAACCCCGAACTGTGTACCGGCACAGTCCGGGGCGTTGGTTTTTACCGCATTTTTGGGTCGCTTTCCGCAATCGAAATGATTTTTTCCAGATCCGCAATCAGTTCTCTGGAATAAAGTTCTGCCTGATTATAGATCTGCTGCGCTTTTCCGTAATTCTCCTGTTTCAGAGCGGCAATCGCTTCACCGCCGAATTTATGGAAGCGTTCATGCTTTTTTCCAAGGCTTTCCCAAATTGGGACAATCTGCGGGATGCGCGGCCGCATGGCATGGTAGAAATGCCCGAACCCGCATTTGGCGGAATCAAGCTGGAGCGGCACAATGCTGCGCTGGTTTACCATCAGCCGCAGATTTTTGAGCCATGATTGGTGCGCGGTAATGGCATTGCGCAGATGCCGGACATAATCCTGATCTTCCATGTGGAAAAAGGCGTCGTCACACATAACGCCCATTAATTTCACCGAATCGTCCAGCGTTTTTTCAATATCGACGACTGGTTCCGCCGCTTTTTTAAGGTCTACGCTGACATTGTTCATAAAATCAATGCTGTCCTGAAGCTGGTTTTCCATAGCCGTCATAGAACTGCTGAGCTCTTCGCTGACAGCGGCAATGGAACTGACGGATTCGTTTACTTTTGTAACATGCTCATAGTTTTCGTTATTTAATGCCCATACGTGTTCGATTTTGCCGTTCACGGAGTCTAAGGCGCTGATCGTCCCGGTAGCGCTTTTCACGCTTTTTTGGGAAGCGCTGATAATCCGGTCGACAAAATTGCCCATGCTTCCGGTCAGGTTTTGTGTTTCTTCCGCAAGGTCGCGGATCTCATTCGCCACAACCGCAAATCCTTTGCCTGCTTCTCCGGCCCGCGTAGCTTCGATCGCCGCGTTTAAAGCAAGCAGGTTTGTCTGCAGGGAAATATTTTCGATCCCGGAAATCACGTCGTTCATATGGTTAATGATGTCGCACAGATCGTCCAGATCTTTTTGCATTTCGCGGGAATTGCCGATTGTCTGGGTAGAAAGCTTTTTAATATCCGTCAGCTCCCCCTGGCAGGCTTTTATTTTTTCGGAAGCTTCGGTCGTTTCGGAAGCAACCTGGATAATCGTGTTGGTTAACTCTTCATGCTGGTTATTGGAGGCGCTGGCAGCGGTGCCGCCGGCTGCGCTTCCAAAAATCGTTTCCGCCGCCGATGCCACAGTATGGGAAATATCCTTGATTTTTTTTGTCTGGTGCTGTAAGGTCAAATCCAGGGAACTGATTTGCATGACCGCTTTAATATTTTTATCAAAGATTTCCGAAAATTGCTGCTTGGATTTGACCAGCCGTTTGTAAATGCTGTTTACCTCCGGCTCTGCTGTATAATTTGCTTCTTTTAATTCCGATAGTGATTTGATTAGTGCGATTATTTTCTTTTTCATTTTCTACCTCTCGCAATATTTTGTAATCTGAGGGAAAATATATGCTATCCACCTCTCTTTCATAATAAGGAATTTTGGAATAATTTGCAACCCTTTCTTGGATTTTGAAAGAAAAATTTTTTGCGCCGTAACTGGTTTACAACCCCATCCGCTCTTCACGGAAAATTCGAAGATCCATTACGTTTGGCGTCCCGTCCATTTTTGGCACAAATCCCATTTGGCCGATAATCTGTGTCTGAATGTCTATGCCGGGCGCTACCTCGGTCAGATAAACGCTTCCGTCCCTAAGTTCAAATACGGCCCGTTCGGTAATATACAGCACCGGCTGTCCGGTTCGGTTTGCGTAAGCGCCGCTGAATGTAATCTGTTCTACTTGTTTGACAAATTTTTTCTGTTTCCCTTCCTGCAGGATTTTGATGCCGCCGTTTTCAAATCCGACCGCAAGTCCGCCTGTGGTAAAGGTACCGCAGAAAAATACTTTTTTCGCATTTTGGGTAATGTTGATAAAGCCGCCGCATCCGGCAATGCGCGAGCCGAATTTGCTGACGTTGATGTTTCCGGATTCGTCTGCCTGGGCCAGGCCGAGGAATGCGTAGTCTACGCCGCCGCCGTCATAAAAGTCGAACTGGTAAGGCTGGTCTAAAATAGCTTCCGGGTTGACGGAGCCGCCGAACTTTGGCCCGCCCTGCGGGACGCCGCCGACCGGGCCGGCTTCTACGGTTAAGGTCATATAGTCGCCGATTCCTTCCTCGTTTGCCACAAGGGAGATATATTCCGGAATCCCAATGCCCAGGTTGACTACGGAATTTTCTTTTAGTTCTATGGCGGCACGCCGTCCGATTACTTTTTTGGCGGATAGTTTTGGATACGCAAGGCTATCCAGCGGCAGCCGGAAATCACCGGTCATAGAGCCGTCATAGCTGCATCCGACGCATTGTTCGTGATGCTTTGGGTCTTCGCATAGGACGACCGCATCGACATAAATACCGGGGATCTTGATTAATTTTGGATCGAGGCTGCCGTTCGCGACGATTTTTTCCACCTGGACGATGACTTTGCCGCCGCTGTTTTTCGCAGCCTGTGCAATCGATGTAATTTCCAGGGAAGCGACCTCGCGTTCCAAGGAAATATTGCCGTGTTCGTCGGCATAGGTACCGCGCAGGAATGCAAAATCTATAGGGAATGCTTTGTACAGCAGCTTTTCTTGGCCTAAAATCGAAACGACTTCGACAAGGTCGTCTTTTGCGATGGAATTTAGCTTTCCGCCCTCCAGACGCGGATCGGCAAAGGTATTTAATCCGACGTGCGTGAGTGTTCCGATGCGGTGGGCGGCGATATCGCGGAATAACTGCGACAGGGTTCCCTGCGGCAGGTTATAGCCTTCGATTTTATTTTCCAGAACCAGTTCGCCGAGTTTTGGGGCCATATTCCAGTGTCCGCCGATGACGCGCTTTGTCATCCCCTCATGGGCAAAGTGTTCCGCGCCGCTTCCGTCCCGGTTGCCTAAGGCGGCTGCGTAAAAGAGGGTTAAATCCCGCGGCTGGCCTGTTTTTAAAAAACGTTCTTCCAGCGCGCACGTTAGGGCTTCCGGCAGCCCGCTCGCAACAAAGCCGCTGGTGGTGATTGTCATATGGTCTGTTACCATAGACGCCGCTTCCTGGGCAGTAATGATTGAAACTTTACTCATAGTTCACGCTTCCTTTCTGTATCAAAAAGTATTTTATGTATGAAAAATGCGTTATCTTTTTTGTTCGGGGGACTTTACGGCGCACCAATCTTTCCGGTTCCGCCTGCGAAATTCGCCCGGCTGCATGCCGGTATGGCTTTTAAATACCCGGCTGAAATAAAACCCGTCTTTATATCCGGCCAGTTCCCCGATTTTTTGGATTTCCAGGCCCGGCTCGTTTAAGAGCAGCAGCTTGGCTTTGTTCATGCGCAGCTTGGTCAGGTATTTGGATGGGGTTTCTCCGGTATATTTTTTAAACAGTTTGCCGAGATACTCCGGCGTAAAGCCAAATTTTTCTCCCAGTTCCTGGAATGAGATATCCTGCTGGTAGTTTTCCAATAGATAATTCTGCATAAGCTGGCTGAGCGCTTCCGGGCTTAACGCGTTGCTTTTGGAATGGTAGATCTGCAGGCGTTCGGATTCCGAGCCGATTTTTAATAAAATTTTCTGGAGAGATTCGGACAGCGTTTCCGGTGCAATGGGTTTGAGCAGGTAATCTTCGACGGAGTACTGGATGGCCGTCTGTGCATAATGAAAATCCTCATAGCCGCTTAAAATAATGGCTTTTGTGTCCGGATGGTTGTGGTATAAGTATTTTACGACTTCCAGCCCGTCGCAGAGCGGCATGCGTACATCC
Source organism: uncultured Eubacterium sp. (assembly GCA_910586045.1). GTDB lineage: Bacteria > Bacillota > Clostridia > Lachnospirales > Lachnospiraceae > Eubacterium_J. The sequence continues at coordinate 15,934 of CAJUIH010000028.1, read as the reverse complement.
GTCAGTACTAATTGGGGGCAGTGCTGTTCGATCAGTGCAATGGCTTCCTGTCCGTTTGCGGCTTCCCCGGCCAGTTCGAACGGGAGATGGAGGGCGTCTATTTTTTTGATCAGGTTTTTTCGGATCAGTTTTTCATCCTCTGCGATCATATAGGTATATTTTGGTATGTCCTGCATAGTAAACCTCCTGTGCGCTGTTATAATCCTGCCTGGTTAGGCAGAGAATCCTTTTTTGCGTGAAGATGCCCGCCCAGGATAAATTTGGTTGTTTGGGACGGGGTTTTCTCGATCTGGAAAACGGCATCTTCCCCATAGAGCAGTTTTAGGCGCAGATAAACATTTTTTAAACCCATGCCGCCGATTTTCATGGATTTTAATTCTTCATCCAGGTTCAGATGTTCATATAACTGCAAAAGTTCTTCCTTTTTTTCGTCAGTCATCGTGCCGCCGTTGACTTCAATCGTTAAATACCAGTGTTCCCCCTGCAAAAACGCGGCGATGGAAAGGTTCCAGGGCGGGTTTTTTACAAATGCGTATTTAAAGGCGTTTTCTACGATCGGCTGCGCAATCAGCTTTGGTATACGGATCTTTTTTACATTTTCCGGGATGGAAAACGTATATGCCAGTTCATCCGCATAGCGCATCTGCATGCATTTTAAATATGCTTCCGTATTGGCCAGTTCCTGCTGCAGCGGAACCATCATTTGGCCGGATGAGGAAATGTAGCGGAAATAAATGCAGAGCGCCTGGCACATCGTAACAATCTCCCCGTTCATATTTTCTTCTGCCATGACGCTGATGTTTGTCAGGCTGTTATATAAAAAATGCGGGTTGATAAAGGATTGGGTAGCCTGCAGCTTCGCCCGCGTTTCCTCGTTGCGCAGAAGCAGGATTTCCTTTGAATTTGAACGAAGCTTGTCATACATGCTGCGCACGGATTCGCAAAGTATGGATAATTCTTTAATGTTACTGTCAGCAGTAGTTAGGTTGACTTTGTGCTCATCCAGCACCCGGTCAATGGTAATTTTTTTTGTTGCCGCCGTTAGTTTTTGCAGCGGGACCGTAAACCGTTTGGAAATATAAAAGCAGATGAGCAGAGTCAGCAGAATGGACAGGCAGGTCGTTCCGATAAATAAATGCTGGAAGCTGTGCAGCGGTCGGTAGATAGAAGCTTCAGACTGCACAAGCACGACGCTCCAGTCGTATTTGCCGATCGATTCTTGTGTGGCAAGCACTTTGTGATGTTTTTTATTTGTAACAATTTTGGAAGTCCCTTCCCCAATCTGGTTTTGTTCGACAAAAGTCCGGTATGGCTCGCATGCCAGAGGATCGCTGTAAGGATAGACGGCTTCCCGCCTGGAATTGTATATGTATGCCTGAATGCCGTCGTTGCTGTCTTCCAATTGAGAGGCAAGGTCAAAGATTTTGCCGCAGTCCTGGACCACTTCCGCAATGCCCTCCGGCGAGCCGTCTGCGCCAAGGAACAGGCGCACAAGCGAAATAAATTTGCGTGTATCCAGGTTTTTGCCGGATGCCGGCAGATCTCTGCGCGTATGCGGGGCGCTGATATATTTGTAGCCGTTTAATTTTACTACTTCGTCGTACCAGGAAAAAGAGGACAGGTCTGCTTTGGACGTGCTGAGCCAGTAGCCGGATTCTACATAGCAGCCGTCCATCGTGTAGAGCCGGATATCGGAAGCGGACTGGTATGCCCCGATCATGGCGGTTACGACATGGTGAATCGTTTCCGCGTTTTCACGAGCCGCGGAATTGGGCGTGCTGGATTCCTCCTGTGCGGCAGTGCTTTTCGGGAAAGATAGGCCCTCCGGCTGCGCAAACGTCTGGTTTTGTTCCTGAAACGTATTGTAGTTATTCGAAAAATCTTTAAAATTTGATTTTATTAAATTGGAATATACGATATTTAAAGAAATGGCGGACAGGCTGTCCAGTTGTGTTTCGACGGCATTGCTGATGGAAGCACACATGTTTTCCAGGGAGCGCGCCGCTTCGTTGCGTATATTTACCATATATTTATAGTAAGTAACGGCGAAAAAAATGCCGAGCAGTACAAGGATAAATGATCCGTATACTGTAAAAAGATAGAGTGTCTGAGAATAATGTTTGGTGATTTTATTCATGTGATCCATTCCCCTTTGCAAGTTTATTATACAAGATTGTTCAAAATAATGCAACTCCATGTTCACTTTTGTCTATTGTGCCAAAAAAAGTCCTGTGATAGGATAGGCGTATGGTAACAAAAGCTATTTTATCGGTAAAATAACAGGTTTCTTTGTGCGGTGGGCGGTATGGCCATCCGCCTCCCGCATCAGTGGTTCTTTGGCGTTACAGCGCAAAAGTGACAGAATAGTGAGGGTGAAGATATGAAAAATCAGGTATGGAAAAAAATAATTGGGGTTTCTTTGGCTTCGGTCATGACGGCAGGAATGCTGGCCGGGTGTGGGTCTGACGGCGGTTCGGGCGATGATGCTTCCGGCAATGAATCTTCTTCGGGAGGGGATTCGAAAGGGGTTACGCTGACATTTGGCAGCCACCAGAGCGGTCTGCCGACTTCCGGAATTGTACAGGATCTTGCGAAAGAATTTGAAGAAGAGACAGGGATTAAAGTGGATTTCCAGATTTCGCCGGACGCGCAGTGGAGGGATCTGATTAAAGTGAAACTGGATTCCGGGGAAGCGCCGGATATTATTTGCGTGGATACGCCGATCGCGCTTGCTTCCAGTATCCATATGGACCAGTACAGTGTGGAATTAACGGATCAGGAATGGGTAAAGCGGATGGATGAAAGCGCGCGGGATGCGGTTTCGGTGGACGGCAAGGTATACGGTACGACGTTCCCGGGCGCCAAGATGTATTTTTATCTGTATAACAAGGACATTTTTGAAGAATTGAATCTGGAGGTTCCTGCCAATTACGCGGAATTTAAAGATGTCTGCCAAAAGATTCTGGATGCGGGCAAAACGCCGGTCTATGAGGCGACGACAAACGGATGGCACCAGGTACTTCCATTGTTTGAAACAGGCGGGCTTTGGCTTGCGGATGATCCTGATGTGTATGATAAATTAAATGCAAATGAAACAAAACTCGAGGATATCCCGCACCTGTTGACGATTTTGCAGCAGTTGGATGAATGTGCAAAAGCCGGCTATTTTGGCGCCGATTATCTGAGTAATACGTGGGAAAATGCAAAACAGGCAATGGCTTCCGGCGAATACGGGATGACGATCGCAGAGCTTGGCTTTCGCGGGGAAATCCAGAATGATTACCCGGACTTTGACGCAATGGAAAAACTGGGCGCGTTTGTGATGCCTTGGGGCGACAATCAGGCGATCGGCGTAAACCCGGCAAGTAATGCGTATTTTATTAATAAAGAAAGCAAATATACCGAAGAGGCAAAACAGTTTTTTGAATTTTTGACAAAACCGGAAAACCTGCAGAAACGTCTGGACGGACAGCCGGAATTATCCGCGCTGTGCTGGTCAGAAATTGAATCGAAATATTCGCAAGAAGACCAGGCATTTTTGGATTCTCTGGAAAAAGCGAATGTCGTACAGGTATTTGTCAATTACATCGACAGCCAGTGGATGGATGTCGGCAAGGACCTGGAATCGATGTATACCGGGGCGATGACGCCGCAGGACGTAGTAGATACGATTGTACAAAGGAGAAACGAGCAGGCCAAGCTGCAGAGGGATCCGGCATGGGAATAAGAACCGCATTCCGTTTTGGCTAACCGGAAAGGAGTTTAGATATGAACAGAAAAAAATTATATCCCTGGTATTTTGCCAGCGGCGCCGCGGTTTTATACTTCCTGCTCTGTTTTTTGCCCGGGATCCTTGGAATCGGCTATTCATTTACGGACTGGAACAATTTCACAAATGAAATCCGGTTTGTCGGCCTGGATAATTACAAACGGATTTTCGAGGGAAATTCCGAATACCTGCTTTACATCGGAAATACGATTTTATTTACGGTCGTAACCACGGTGTTAAAGACGGTCGTCGGGCTGGCGCTCGCGCTGCTGCTGACGCAGAAGTTTATTCGATTTAAAAATTTCCAGCGTATGATTATTTTTTCCCCGCAGGTTATGTCCTATCTGGTTGTGGGCCTTGTATTTAAGAGCATGCTGCATCCGACGACCGGATTTTTAAATAACTTTTTACGGGATATCGGGTTAGACGTGCTGGCGAAAAACTGGCTGACCGATTTAAACATTGTATTTCCGACGGTAATGACGGTGGATACCTGGAAAGGGATGGGGTATATTATGGTCGTCGTTATCGCGGGGTTAATGTCCATCGCGCCGGAGTACTATGAGGCGGCGGGCATTGACGGGGCTTCGTTTTTCCAGCAGCTTCGCCATATTACGATTCCGCTGTTAAAACCGGTGCTGGTCAACGCGACCGTATTAAATGTAACGTATGGGCTGCGTGTATTTGATATGGTATATTCGCTGACGAACGGCGGGCCTGGCAATGCAACGGGCGTGATTAATACGGCTGTCTACAAGGAATTTTCAAAAGGCGACCTGGCAATGGGTACTACGCTTTCGAGCGTGCTGTTTTTTATCGTGCTGGCATTGCTGTATTTTATCATTAAGTCCATGGAGAGTTCGGAGGTGGAAAACTAATGGGAACAATGGGGAAAAAAATCGGACATATCATTGGAAATGTCGTCTCACTGTTTATCAGCCTGATTGTCCTGATTCCGCTGGTCGTACTGCTTGTGAACTCGTTTAAGACTTCCGCGGAGGCAGACCGGATGACGCTCTCCCTGCCTAAGCAGTGGATGTTTGAAAATTATTCCACGGTCATTGAGCAAGGCAAGCTGATTTCCTCGTTTTTTAACGGGCTTTTGTATGCGACGGGCAGCGTGGTCATTATTGTGGCGGTCGTTTCCCTGGCGGCGTTTGTTATTTCACGCAATATGAAAGGGATCAACCGGGCGCTGTATTATTTTATTATCTCGGGAATTGCGATGCCGATCAATAACGTATCCTTAATGAAAGTCATGCAGGCATTTCATTTGGTCAATACGAGGTTTGGGATTATCCTGCTGTACGCGGCGATCAATATCCCGCTCAGCCTGTTTTTGGCTTACGGCTTTATTGAAACGATTCCGCGCGAAATCGATGAGGCGGCGGTCATTGACGGGTGTACGCCCTGGCAGTTGTTTACGAGGATTATCGCGCCGCTTTTAAAGCCGATTGTTTCGACCTTGTTCGTACTGGATTTTATGGCGATTTGGAATGATTTTACAATGCCGCTATATTATCTGAACAATTCGGCGAAATGGCCGATGACGCTGGCGGTTTACAACTTCTTCGGCGCGTTCCAAAATTCTTGGAACCTTGTAGCGGCGGATATTATGCTGACGCTGCTGCCAGTGCTGGTTGTGTTTATTTTGGGGCAGAAATATATAGTAGGCGGCGTCTCCGCGGGTTCCGTGAAAGGGTAATTGTTTCTGGTGTGCGAGGGACGCCGGATGAGGGGCCGGGGCCTGGCTTGCGGCTCCAGCTCCAGAATGTTAAGAAGTCCTAAGCATTCTGCATTTTCGTGTCGGCATGCGCCGGACGCAGCGCCTAGTTCGTCCTGGCTGACGCCAGTGGCTAAAGGCGCTGCTTGGCTTCGCCCCTAAGGTGGTCTTGCAGAATGCTAAGGACTTCTAAACATTCTTCCAACGTCGCCGCAAGCCAGGCCCCGGCCCCTCATCCGGCTGGTTTTCTCTGGCTTTACAGGAAATGAATGCGGATGCTGAACGTGAATTGTGATGACAGGGCGGGCGTCCGCGCAGCCAAAGCAAATAAAAAATGTTATTCTTCAATTATTATGTTAAATTAGAAACAGCAGGTATTTTATCAGACCTGGTAGTTGAATAAAAGAAAAATGAAATACAACAGGAGGTTTCTATGAAATTTACATCAGGTTACTGGATGGTAAGGGACGGTGTAACACCGCTTTATGCGGTAGAATATGCGGATCACCGCGTGATGGGTAATGAGCTGGTTGTTTATGCGCCGTCAAAGCATATTACAGACCGGGGCGACTGCCTGAATATCGGGATGCTGACGGTTTATCTGAGCAGCCCGGCCGCAGATGTGATTCAGGTATCGGTGCGCCATTTCGAAGGGGCTGTTTATCATGGCCCGTTTGCGCAGATCAATCAGGCAAACGGCTGCGGCGAGTGGGTCCGGATTGAAGAAACGGAAACGGAGCTTAGGTATCAAAGCGGAAATACGACAGCGGTCATCGATAAGCGTCCAAATTCCTGGGGTATCCGTTTCCTGGACGGGGAACGGGTGCTGACGGATTCCGCGTTTCGAAATATGGCTTATATGAAAAATACAAAGACCGGGAAAAGTTATATGCTTGAGCAGCTTGCCCTCGATGTGGATGAATATGTATACGGCCTTGGGGAGCGGTTTACGCCGTTTGTAAAAAACGGGCAGACGGTGGATATGTGGAATGAGGACGGCGGTACGGCGAGTGAAATCGCATACAAAAATATCCCGTTTTATATTTCGAATAAAGGCTATGGCGTATTGGTAGATAATGAGGGGGATGTTTCGTTTGAGATCGCGAGTGAAAAGGTAGAGCGCGTACAGTTTTCGGTACAGGGGGAACGGTTGGATTATTACCTGATTAACGGTTCTACGCCGAAAGGCACGGTTTCCAAATATACGGAACTGACCGGAAAACCGGCGCTTCCGCCGGCATGGTCGTTTGGCTTGTGGCTGACGACGTCTTTTACGACCAGTTACGATGAGCAGACGACGTCTGGTTTTATAAAAGGGATGGCGGATCGGGATATCCCGCTGCATGTGTTCCATTTTGACTGCTACTGGATGGAAGCATATGAATGGTGTAATTTTACCTGGGATCCTAAGACTTTTCCGGAACCGAGAGAAATGCTCAGGCGTTACCATGAAAAAGGGCTGCGTATCTGTGTCTGGATCAATCCGTATATCGGCCAGAAATCGCCGTTGTTCCATGAGGGGATGCGGCATGGTTATCTGGTGAAAAAAGAAAACGGCGACGTATGGCAGACAGATCTGTGGCAGGCGGGTATGGCGCTCGTGGATTTTACAAATCCGGCCGCGGCGGCATGGTACCAGGAAAAGTTGAAAACGCTGCTGGATATGGGCGTGGACAGTTTTAAAACGGATTTCGGCGAGCGGATTCCGGTCAGGGATATCGCGTATTATGACGGGTCCGATCCGGTCAAAATGCATAATTATTATACGTTCCTGTATAACAAGACGGTATTTGAGCTGCTGGAAAAAGAGCGCGGGGTTGGGGAAGCGGCATTATTTGCCCGTTCCGCAACCGTTGGCGGGCAGCAGTTCCCGGTTCACTGGGGCGGGGACAGTTCGGCAAGCTATCCGTCTATGGCGGAGACGCTGCGCGGCGGGCTGTCGCTTGCGTGCGCCGGATTTGGATTTTGGAGCCATGATATGGGCGGGTTTGAAAATACGGCCCCGGCGGATGTTTATAAAAGGTGGTGCCAGTTTGGTATTTTAAGCTCGCACAGCCGTCTGCATGGTTCCGGATCTTACCGTGTGCCGTGGATGTTTGATGAGGAAGCCTGCGACGTAATGCGCAAGTTTGTCAAAATGAAATGCGCGCTGATGCCGTATCTCTATCGTCAGGCAGTGCTGGCGCATCAAGAGGGCGTACCTATGATGCGGCCGATGTTTCTGGAATTTCCGGATGACCGTGCGTGCGAACCGCTGGAGAGGCAGTATATGTTTGGAGATTCTCTGCTGGTGGCTCCGGTTTTCAAGGAATCCGGCGAAGTGGAATACTATGTGCCTAAGGGCAGATGGCTGAACCTGCTGACAGGAAATACGGTAGAGGGGGGAACCTGGCAGAAAGAGACGCATGATTATTTTTCCCTGCCGCTGCTGGTACGCCCGGGCAGTATCCTGGCGGTCGGATCAGAAGTAAACAGGCCGGATTACGCGTATTATGAAGATGTAACGCTGTTTTTGTATCTGCCGCAGGATAACAGCCGTGCGCAGACCTGCGTAACAGACACTACGGGACATACCGTTATGCAGGTGGACGCACAGCGCGCAGGTGATGAAATCCGGGTGCATGTGGACAGTGAAAAAGGAAGCTGGAAGTTAAAAGTGCTTGGAGAAGAAAACCTGCGTATGGTAGAAGTATAACAAGGATAGGGAAACGTATGGGAGGAGAAAGATGCCATGAAAAAATTCTTTGATCTGGACAGTCCGCTGGTGCGCTGTTTAAACCGGATGACGGATCTTATGGTGTTAAATGTAATATTTCTGCTTACCTGCATTCCGATTATTACGATTGGGGCTGCGTGGACAGCCCTTTCGTATGTCGCATTAAAAATGGCAAGGAATGAGGAAGCGTATATCATCAAAGATTATTTCCGGTCGATGCGGCAGAATTTCCGGCAGGCGACGGTTCTGTGGGCCGGCATGTTCGGTATGGGCGTGGTGCTGTTTTTGGATTTTTCTATGATGCAGGGCATGGGCGGATACGGGCTTGTGCGGAAGCTCTTAGCCGGGATCTGTCTGGTCTTTTGGATCATGGCATTGTACCTGTTTCCAATGCTCGCCCGGTTTGACAATACGCTGCGAGCGGCCGTAAACAATGCGCTTGTGATGGCGGCCAGGCATCCTCGGTGTACGCTGGCAATGCTGGCTGTGACGGGGGCAGGCGCCGGTTTGACACTGCTTACCAATGGAACGGTGATTTATGGGATTCCGTTTTGGATACTGATCGGATTTGCGTTCATTTCGTACGTAAACGCACGGTTTTTGCGCAGGGTATTCGACCAGTATGAAGAGCGGGAAAGAAACTAATCAATGCCGTCCACGCTGTAATGTTCAAATTGTTCGACAGCTATGCGCAGCGCTTCATCCCGCACAGTCTGCCCTTTTTTGATAAATACTTCTGCCCAGCGCTTATCCAGCCGGACATCTACGTTTTCTACGCCGGAAACGGCTTCTAATGCTTCTTCCAGGATGGAAGCGCAGTCTTCGCCTGCCATGCCGTCGATTTTGACTACCTTGTAATCCAGCCGTTCGATTTTAAAGATCACAGGGCGCGTACCGTCATTGCAGCAGGCGATCATCATGCGTTCATCGTTCGTCCAGCCGCGCATAATACTGCCGCCCTGCAGAGCCGTATAGATATAGCGGCTGATACAGTCCCAGGCTTCGCCGCACTGGGTTCCGTTTCCGGTAAGCCAGAATGTATCTTCCCCGCCGTAGCGTTCAAAGATAAATTCGTCGCCGATCTGGTAGAACGGGCAGGCACCGGCAGCCGGGTCTTTTAGATAGCTTTCCTGATATTCGGTGAAACATTTTTTATCGATGACAGTTACTTTACATTTGTGCTGCATAGGTATTCCTCCAGTTCATTTTTTATTGTCATATTCTACCATATGTGTACAAAATATGCCATCTTTTTCTGCGAAAAACAATGATCGTATGGCTAATACGATTTCAAAGCCTCCCATAGTTCCGTATAATAATTTGTAGTTATTTCATCCAGCGGCTGGAAAAACTCGCAGTTGTTTAGTGTTTCGATACTTGGAAAGATAGTTTCGTCGTTCTGCGTTTCTTCATCTAGTTGTTCAAATACTGCTTTATTTGGTGTGGCATAGTATACATACTCAAAGTTTACCATCGCGACATCTGGGCGGCACATATAATTGAGGAATAACTCCGCGTTTTTTTTGTTCAGGCACGTTTTTGGGATAAACCATGCGTCTACCCACATATTGGAGCCTTCTTTCGGGACGGAAAACGCCAGGTCGTCGTTCATAGTTTGTGCATAAGCGGCTTCTCCGGAGTAGACTTCGGCAAGCGCGGCGTTTCCGACGGCCATCAGGTCGGCGGTTTCATCGGTCAGGTATGCCTGAACCAATGGTTTTTGTTCGAGCAGCAGATCCAGGGATTGGTCGAGTATCTTTTGGTCTGTCGTATTGCAGGATGCGCCGAGCAGTTTCTGAGCTACCATGTAGGTGTCGCGCACGCTGTTTTCCATAATGATCTGCCCGTGATACTTTGGATCCCAGAGGATATTCCAGGTATCGGTTTCCGCTGGGTCAACCATTGTTGTATTGTATAAAATACCGACCGTTCCAAAAAAATAAGGCAGGGTATAACGGTTTTCGCTGTCAAAGTTTTTGCAGTAATCCACATATTTTTGGTCAATATTGGAGTACTCCGGTATATTATTAAAATCGATTTCCAACGTTTCTTTTTCCTGGATCAGTTTTTGGATGATGTAGTCGGAGGTGCAGACCAGGTCATAGTGGATCGATCCGGCCTTATATTTCGCGTACATTTCTTCCGGGCTTTCGTATTCTTCGTATTTGACCGTAATGCCGGTTTCTTCTTCAAACTGGTCGATCATTTCAGGGTCAAAATATTTTCCGTAATTTAGGATCACAACGCTGTTTGGATCGTTTTTCGCGCCGCAGCCGCAGAGGAGCAGGGCGGTGAAAGCGATGAAAAGCAGGGTTAGGCATTTCTTTTTTTGCATCGTCATAAGGAAACGCTCCTTTCTTTTTCAGACAGTTTTTCGGCGCGTTCGGAGCGGAAATTCATCACCAGCAGCAGGGCGAACGCCAGCAAAAACAAGATCGTAGACAGCGCGTACATCTGCGGCATAATTCCTTTGCGCAGCTCCGTATAAATCATAGTAGAAAGTGTGTTCACGCCGGCGCCTTTTGTAAAATACGTAATACTGAAATCGTCTAACGACATCGTCACTGCCATTAAAAATCCGGATAGTACGCCGGAACTGATTTCCGGCCATACGATTTTAAAAAAGGCATACAGCGGTTTTGCTCCAAGATCGAGGGCAGCTTCGTAGGTAGTTCGGCTCGTCTGGTTCAGCTTTGGCAGTACATTTAAAATGACATACGGGATGTCAAATGTAATATGCGCGATCAGCACCGTGTGGAATCCCAGGCTTGTAAAACGCACGAAAAGCAGCATCATAGAAATCCCAGTTACAATATCTGCATTTAATAATGGGATATTAGTCGCTCCAAGCATAAGGGAGCGTTTATTTTTTTTCATGGAATGAATACCAACCGCAGCCATTGTTCCAAGCAGTGTCGCGGACAAGGAAGCAGCCAGTGTCAGCAGGATGGTCGTACGAAACGCATCCATAATCATGCTGCTTGTAAAAAGTTCCCGATACCAGGAGAGTGTAAAACCGCCCCAGATAACCCGCGATTTGGAATTATTGAATGACAATACAATTAAAACAACGATCGGAAGATATAAAAATAAAAAAATCAGAATTAAATAAATGCGCTCTATTCCTTTTTTTACCATACTGCGGTTCCCTCCGTATCACCGGATTGTCGGTTCATAATAGCCATGCTTGCTATTACAAAAATCATCAGCACAAGCGACAGCCCCGATCCGAGGTTCCAGTTGAAAAACTGCATAAAATCTGCTTCGATAATGTTTCCAATCAGCAGTACTTTGCCGCCCCCTAACAGGTTGGATATGACAAAGGAAGTCAGGGCGGGGACAAAAACCATAATGATCCCGCTCATAACGCCGGACAGGGTCAGCGGGAAAATAATGCGCAGGAAGACCATATGGTTTTTTGCGCCAAGGTCCTGCGCCGCTTCAATCACGTCCTTTCGGATCCTGGACATGGAATTATAAATCGGCAGGATCATAAAGGGCAGAAAATCATACACCATACCGAATACAACCGCTCCGGGTGTGTTCAGCACATGGATATTCGGCAGGTGCAGCAAATCCAAAATGCCGTTGATAATCCCGTTATTTGACAAAAGAAGCTGCCATGCCAGGATGCGGAGCATAAAATTCATCCACATCGGCAGGATAAACAAAAATACGATAAAGCTTTGGTGTTTGATATTGAGTTTTGTTAAAATCATCGCCAGCGGATAAGAAAGCAGCAGGCAGATCAGCGTACACTGCAGTGCAATTTTCATGGACAGCCAGAGTGATTTTAAATGTACTTTATGAAATATCGATATAATATTTGCCATCGTAAAGCTGCCGGCGGAGTTTGTAAAGGCATAATATACAATCAGTAATAGCGGCAGCAGGATAAAGCCGATCATCCAGACCAGATACGGGCCGGCCAGAAGCTGTTTTCCCAGTTTACGCATCCAATTCTACCATCCTTTCATCGCTAGATTCCGGTTTATTCATAATTTGAATATTAAAAGGGATCACACGCAGCCCGACCTGTTTGCCTGGTTCGTGGTATTCGGTTGTGTGGACCAGCCATTCGTAACCGTCCGCGAGCACTTCGATTTCATAATGGACGCCCTTGAAAATCACGGACGTGATTTGGCCCTTAAAAAAGCCCTGCTCCGGTTCTGTAATCAACAGGTCTTCCGGACGGATGACGACGTCGACCGGGCGGTTGATTCCAAAGCCGGTATCTACACATTCTAAATCTGCATGTAATACTTTGACTAATTTATCACGTACCATAATGCCGTCTATAATATTGCTGTCCCCAATAAAATCGGCGACAAAAGCGTTGACCGGTTCGTTGTAAATATCTTCTGGCGTACCGATCTGCTGGATATAGCCCTGGTTCATAACTACGATGGTATCCGACATCGTAAGGGCTTCTTCCTGGTCGTGTGTGACATAGATAAACGTAATGCCGAGTTCATTTTTCAGGCGGATCAATTCATACTGCATATCCTGGCGCATTTTTAAATCCAGGGCGCCGAGCGGTTCGTCTAAGAGCAGAACTTTCGGTTCGTTTACAATAGCCCGCGCGATGGCGATCCTCTGCTGCTGCCCGCCGCTTAGGGAATCGATGCTGCGCTGCTCATACCCTTCGAGGTTTACAAGATTTAATGCATATTTAATTTTATCACGAATATATTCTTTGCTTTTTTTGCTAATTTTTAATCCGAATGCAATATTTTCCGCTATAGACATATGGTTGAACAGGGCATATTTTTGAAATACCGTGTTCAGCCTGCGTTCGTTTGGCGCAAGTGCGGTAATATCGGATCCGTCAAAAATAATCCTGCCCTGATCCGGCGTTTCGAAACCGCCGATCAGACGCAGCGTCGTCGTTTTGCCGCAGCCCGACGGTCCTAGCAGCGTCATAAATTCATTTTCATGGATCGTAAGCTCCAGGTCGTCCAGGATGACAGTGCCGTCAAAGGATTTTGAAATATGTTCTAGCTTAATCAGTTCTTTTTCCATGAGTAGGGCCTCCCAAAATAGAAATATGCTTTAAAAATAGGGTGGATTGCTGATCCATATAATTTTTGCTTCGTCCCCGTAGCTTTCGATAAAGTGTTTTTTATCCGCGGTAAAATAAAAGGATTCACCGGAGCGGACAATATACGTGCGCGTGCCGTAATGCAGGCGGATGCTTCCGCTTAGCACGTAGCCAAATTCCTCGCTTTCTCCAGGCGGCAGCGTCTCAGATTTTCCGCCGGGGGCGAGCGTCAAAAGAACGGGTTCCATAGCGTTTTTCTGTGCGTTCGGAATAAGCCATTCCACCCGGCAGCTACGTTTTTTATAGTTTTTTTCAAAATAATCGTCCGGAGAAAAGACGATTTGCTCGGGTTCGTCATCCGTAAAAAATTCGGCCGGCGTCGTGCCAAGGCACTGGATCAGATCCAAAAGCGTGCCAATGGATGGCGTGGTCAGGTTTCGCTCTAATTGCGAGATAAATCCTTTGGACAATTCGGAACGGTCTGCCAGTTCCTGCTGCGTGAGTCCGTACTGGATGCGCAGTTCTTTCATACGGTGGCCGATGTCCATAATGCTGCCTCCTTTATTCGGTAATAAAATTGCAAGCTGCCTGCGGCGATCGTTTGACATACGCTGTTGGTAACTATAATAATGAATTTTGTGTTTACTAATAATAAACAGACTAAGCACTATTATGTAAGATTGTGTAGGAAAAGTCAAGATGTTTTTGCAAAAAAATAGGGAAAATAAAGTGCGCCCGTAACAGTTCAGATAAGCGTTACATTTTGGCCCGCCGGACGCTGGAAGAGACGGTTTGCTATTCTTTGCAATGTTTCTATGTAGTGTATGTTACGCAGGGCCAGAGAAAACCAGGCGGAAAATACCAAAAAAGAAACCGTCTCCTCTGCGTGGGAAACGGTTTCTTTTACTATTCGTAAGGGTCAAATATTTTTAAAGATACATGCCCGTCCTTTTGCTTGTAGTGCTCCATTAAAAGCAGATAGAGCTGATGGAAACGGTCGAGCAGCACGGCGTTAGCATCGACAATATAAGGGGAGAGAATCCCGACGTCAAAATAACGGACATTCTGCGGCGGCAGAAATACTAGGTTGGAGGAACGAACCTGATCAGCATGTGTTTTGATCAGTTCGTATGTAATCATCAGATGTTCTTTCCCGTGGAATTTACAGTAAAACGAAAGGAAGCACTCATCCAGAACCCATTCCTGTCCGTCTTCGGTAATCCGCTGTTTTTGGGAGTCAGCCAGCCCATCGGTAGACTGCAGTTCCAACTGCCAGTTCAGATGTCCTTTTTTTGTTTCACGGATCAATTCGTCAAGTGTATTTGCGAGTGCTGCGGGTTTCATGGCAACCTCCTGTGTATAAAAAATAAGAATCCGTAAAGGATTCAGAAAAAAAGCCAATAGGGGGACTCGAACCCCCGACCCACGCATTACGAATGCGTTGCTCTACCAACTGAGCCATATTGGCATAAAATAATGAATAGAAATAACAATAATAAACTTCTTATTTCCTGCGACTTAGATAGTCTATCATAAAAAGAACGATATGGCAAGTGTTTTTTTTATTTTTTTTTGGGAAAGGGCTGCGGGTACGTAACAGTTCAGATAAGGTGTTACATTTTAGCTTGCCGGACGCTGGGAGAGACGGTTTGCCCGGCTTTCTGGAGCCGGAGCCACAAGCCAGGCCTGCGTCGCTTATCCGGCGTCCCCGCAGCCAAAATGTAACACCCTATCTGAACTGTTACGCGGGTACGCTGAGAGAGACAGGGCCAGAGAAAAGCAGCCGGACGAGGGACCGGAATTTGACAAAAAATGGAAAGCAGGCTTGACATTATTGGATTTTGTGATATACTGCAATTATGGAAAGCACACTTTCCGTAGAGAGGAGGAGCCGCTTGAAAAATAAATTGGAAGAACTGCGCAGACAACAGGGAATGAAGCAGGAAGATTTAGCGAATGCACTGAAAGTTTCCAGACAGACGATTGGTTCTTTGGAAAATGGGCGTTATAATCCGTCCATTATCCTGGCATTTAAAATTGCCCGTTACTTTGGTGTAAGTATTGAAGATATTTTCATTTTTGAGGAGGAACAGGAATATGAATAAAAGGAAAAAAACAATCAAGAAGATGGCGTTTGTTTTAGCGGGGGCCGGGGCGTGTCTGCTCGCGATGGCCGTGCTGCTGTTTTTATCGGAGGGGCGATTTATTACTTTTCCGCGGACTGACCTGGCGCCTGTCGGATTTGCATTGGTCGGCGCCGTTTATCTAATTGGCGCGATCGGTATGTCAGTGATTACCGCAGATCAAAAGGCGATGATCGAAGAAAACGACGAGCGTTCGAAAATAATAGAAGCAAAATCTGGGATCGTTGCGTTTGTAACGCAGACGCTGCTTTTGTTTAGCGGTATTGTGTTATTGATTTTTACCGGATATTTAAACGGTGTTTCCGCATTGTGTCTGCTTGCGGTATTGGTCGTCAGTATCGTTGTATTTGTTTTGGCGCAAACCTATTATGGAAAAATTATCTAAGGAATGTCCCGAAATAACTTGCCTATATTCGCAGGGTTTTTCTTTGAGCGTGCAGTTCAAAAATCGGGCGCATAGCGGGCTATGTAACTGATTTTTGAATTGCTATGCGTTGTAAATTCTGCTGTTGAATCTTACAGCAGATTGGGTTATACTAAT
>CAJUIH010000027.1 GCA_910586045.1 uncultured Eubacterium sp. | reverse complement strand
TAGGTTATTTACATACAGTTCCTTAGAAACAGTGCAGAAATAACTTATGCAAGTTGCGCAGGAAATTTTTTCGAGCGTACATGGCAAAAACCCGAGGTGTATCGAAAACCACCTCGGATTTTTGTTATGTGCAGTCGAAAAAACTAACCTGCACAACGATACGTTATGTTGTTATTTCTCTACCATATGAATGACCTTTTTCGGGCACTTCGCCACACACGCGCTGCATCCGGTACATTTCTCATAATCAATATGCGCGATATTATCCGTCACATGAATCGCGTCATGTTCACAGTTTTTCTCGCACAAATGGCACCCGATACATCCCGCGGAGCAGGCCGCCATAACATCCTTGCCCTTATCCTTGGAATTGCACAGTACTTTAACCGGGGCTTCGTACGGCACCAGTTCAATCAAATGGTTCGGGCAGGCTGCGATACACTTGCCGCATGCCTTGCAGGCCTCCGGGTCCACAACCGCAATCCCGTCTACAATATGCACCGCGTCAAACGGGCATGCTTTGACACAGGAACCGTATCCCATACAGCCGTAATTACATGCTTTCGGCCCTTTATTCGGCACATATACAACCGCCTGGCAGTCTTCCACGCCGCTGTAGTCATAATTTTGCTTTGCTTTTTCACAATTGCCGCCGCATTTGACAAACGCGACCTTGCGCCCGCCTTCTTCCGCCGCAACGCCCATAATTTCACCGATCGCCGAAGCAACCGACGGCCCGCCGACCGGACACTGGCCGACCGGGGCCTCGCCTTTTACAATCGCGGCCGCAAGGCCCGAGCAGCCCGGATAGCCGCAGCCGCCGCAGTTATTTCCCGGGAGGACGCCCATGATCTTTTCTTCTCTTTCATCCACTTCCACTTTCAGCCGGTCCCCCGCAATGCCGAGAATCAAACCGACCAGTATGCCTGTACCGCCAACCGCGGCGGCGGCAATGATAATCGCTGTACTCATCTGACTGCCCTCCTATATAATTCCGGAAAAACCGAAAAACGCAATCGACATCAGCCCGGCTGTAATCAAAACGATGGCCGAACCCTGGAATGTCTTTGGCACATCATTGTATTCAATTTTCTCACGCAGCCCTGCCATAATGACAATCGCGATAAAAAAGCCGGCCGCCGTCGCAAAACCGTAAACGGTTGTTTCTAAAATATTGTATTCCCTTGTCACACTGTTTAACGCCACGCCAAGCACCGCGCAGTTTGTTGTAATAAGCGGCAGATAAACGCCGAGTGATTCGTATAAAGCGTGCATAAATTTCTTTAAAAACATTTCCACAAACTGCACTAACGCCGCAATCACAACGATAAATACAATCGTCTGCAGATAGGAAACGCCCGCCGGATTTAAAATAAATTTATAAATCATCCCGGTTACAAATGCCGCAAGCGTAGTTACGAAAATAACCGCGCCGCCCATGCCTGCCGCCGTATCTACTTTTTTGGAAACGCCCAGGAACGGACAGATTCCAAGGAACTGGCTTAATACTACGTTGTTTACGATGGCCGAACCGATCGCGATCAGTAATAATTCTGTCATCTACCCATCCTCCCCTTACTCATTATTCTTCTGACTGGAATGTACATGCCCGCCGCAGGAGCTGTTATGGCAGGAAGCGCAGTCGCCGGCCAGGCAGCCCTGTGCAGCCGGAAGCGGTTTGCCTTTCTTTTCCGCGCGGTCCCTGACAATGTTCATAACCGCGACTAACGATGCCAGGACAAAAAACGCGCCCGGCGCAAGTACAAAAATCGTAATCGGCGTATAACCGATCTTTCCCGCCGCTTCATCCGCAAGCGGGAGGATCTGCGCGCCGAAAATCTGGCCCGCGCCTAACAGCTCACGGAAAATACCGATCGCCGTCAATCCGCAGGTAAAGCCCAGCCCCATGCCGATGCCGTCAAAGATAGACGGAATCACCGGGTTTTTGGAAGCATAGCTTTCCGCACGCCCTAAAATAATACAGTTTACCACGATTAACGGAATATATAAACCAAGCGAATCATACAGATCCGACGTAAAGCCTTCCATTAAGAACTGGATCATCGTTACAAAGGACGCCACAACGACGATAAACGCGGGCATACGCACGCCGTCCGGAATGATTTTACGCAGCAGCGAAATCATCATATTGGACATGACAAGTACGATCGTCGTAGATAAGCCCATACCCAGCCCGTTCATAGCCGAGGTCGTAACCGCAAGCGTCGGACACATGCCAAGCATCAAAATCAGGGTCGGGTTTTCTTTGATAATACCGTTATGTAAACGTTCTGCACACTGTTTTCCTAAACTTTCGTTTCCCATTAATTCGCGCCTCCTATACTTCTATAATAAGCGAGTCCGGCATTTACCGCGTTTGTCACCGCGCGGGACGAAATCGTCGCGCCGCTGACCGAATCGATTTCGCTGTCCGCGGTAGAACCGGTTTTTACAACGGTATAGGATTCCTCCTGCTTGCCCGCAAACTGGTTTTTAAATTCCGGGTCCGCTACTTTGGATCCAAGCCCCGGCGTCTCGCTGATGGAAGTCGTCGAATAACCGTTTAAAACCCCTTCGTTTGTAACGCCAAACGACAGCGTAATATTGGCCTGGCTCCCTTCGGTGGACGTTACGGTAATGACATAGCCAATCGCGTTTCCGGAGCCGTCTTTTGCTACCTGCGCGTCTTCGACAATATCATTCGCAAAGCCCGCGTCCGCCGCGATTTTTGTAGCCGCATCCGTATCAAATTCCCCGTATGGTTCAAATGTCTGCGCATCCTTAAATACTTCCTGGAACGCTTTTTGCTTCTTCTCATCTTTTGCCGCCTGGATTGGGTCTAATGTCACCTCATGCACAACGCCAAGCAGGAAACCGGCAATCAGCGTAATAACCGTAAGGATCAACGCGTCATGTATAATCTTGTTCATTCCTTTTTCCCTCCTTTGCCAAATGCAGCCGGAACGGTAAACCGCTCAATCAACGGCACTAACAGGTTGCTGAATATAATCGCATAGGACACGCCCTCCGCGTTTGCGCCGAAGATTCGGAAAATTCCGGTCAAAAGCCCCAAAATAATGCCGAATACAATCTGTCCAAGCGGCGTAATCGGCGAGGTCACATAGTCTGTCGCCATAAAAAACGCCCCCAGCATCAATCCGCCGCCGCACAACTGCGCCGTCAAAAACTGCAGATCAAACCCATGCCCGCCGAACAGCAGGATAAAAACCGCAAATGTGAGGATATAAGCAGCCGGGATGCGCAGATTAATCACGCCCATCAAAAGCAGGAATACAGCGCCGATTAAAATCGCAATCGCGGATGTCTCCCCGATCGTACCGGCTGTTTTTCCGATCAGCATATCCATAACCGTAACGTCCAGCGCCTCCCCGCTTTTTAACAGCGCAAGCGGCGTAGCCGTGCTGACGCCGTCATAGGTAAATGCCGTCATGCTCCCGGTAAACGAGATCAGCAGGAAACACCGGGCGCCAAGCGCCGGGTTCATAAAGTTCTGCCCAAGCCCGCCGAACAGCATTTTTACAACTACAATCGCGAACACGCCGCCTAAAACCGCCTGGTAAAACGGCAGGGACACCGGCAGGTTCAGCGCCAAAAGCAGCCCTGTTACAACCGCGCTAAAATCATGCAGCGTACACGGTTTTTTTACTATTTTTTCAAATACCCATTCCGAAGCCATACAGCTTAAAATCGTAACAATGATTAACAATAACGCCCGGATTCCAAAGTTATATACACCAAAAAGACTGGTCGGAAGCAATGCTAGTACAACGTACAGCATAATCTTATCCGTGGTATCTTTGGAACGGACATGCGGTGAGGATGAAACCTTTAACCTATCACTCACTTTATCCACCTCTTTCTTAGTTTCTGTTTATGCCTGGATCAGGCTCTCTTTCCTGCATCCTATTTTTTCCTGCGGTCCGCCAGGATATTTTTCTTCATCGTCTTAATCGACTGCGCCAACTGCCGCCTTGCCGGGCAGATAAAGCTGCAGCTTCCGCATTCCACGCATTCCATACCGTTCCATTTTTCAAACGTCGCTTTATCTCCAAAATCAGAGAATTTTGCAAGCCTGGACGGGATCAAAAGCTCCGGACAGGCGTCTACGCAGCGCCCGCAGTTAATGCACGGCGTCGGCGCGCTTGCCGCTACTTCGTCCTTTGTCATGCAAAGCAGCGCGGAACTGGTTTTCGTAGCCGGGATATCCAGGCCGAATAAAGCAAACCCCATCATCGGCCCGCCCGCAATCATTTTTTCCGGCTGCGTTTTGCATCCGCCTGCCGCGTCTAATATTTCCTGGTAATTCGTACCGGTACAGATATAAAAGTTACGCGGGTCGCTTACCGCGTCCCCGGTTACGGTAAAAATCCGGTTCATTACCGGTTTTCCGAGTTTTACGGCATTGTAAATGCAGACGAGCGTTTCTACATTGTCCACAATGCAGCCCGCGTCCGCCGGAAGCATCGTAGAATTGATCGCGCGCCCGGTTACCGCGTAAATAAGCTGCCGCTCGCCGCCCTGCGGATACTTCGTCAATAATTCCGCTACTTCCAGCCGCGGGTCGTCCTGGATCAGCCCCCGCAGTTTTTCCACACAGTCCATTTTATTATTTTCAATACCGAATATGCCTTTCGCCTTTGGAAAAAGCTGCAGGACAATCTTCATGCCGTCTACAAGCTGCTGCGGATTTTCCATCATACGTCTGTAATCGGATGTAAGATAAGGTTCACATTCGGCACAGTTTGCGATTATGTAGTCAATTTTATCCGGTTCTTTTGGAGAGAGTTTCACATGCGTCGGGAAACCCGCACCCCCCATGCCGACAACCCCGGCATTTTTCACCCGCTCAATAATCTCCTCTTTGGATAATGAGGAAACATCCTGCGTCTGCTGGTACTCTACTTCCTCCATTTTTCCATCGCTTTCAATCACGATCGAAGTAACCATGTCGCCGACCGGTACACGGCGCGGTTCAATCTTTTTTACAGTACCAGAAACAGAGGAATGAATCGGAGCCGATACAAAGCCCCCTGCTTCAGCGATTACCTGTCCCCTCAACACGGTATCGCCCACTTTCACAACCGGCTTTGCAGGCGCGCCGATATGCTGTGACACCGGAAATACCAGTTCCCCCTTAGGGAGCAGTTCCTGCACTGGCTTTTCCTTGGACAATTCCTTTCCCTCGAAAGGATGGACGCCATTTTTAAATGTACGCAATCCCATATGCTATGTCCCCTTCTTTCTATATAGTATAATAGCGCATGAATGCAAAACAGCTTCACGCCCGTTTACGATTATAGCATACCAGCCGCTGCTAAGGTACAAAGAAATTGTACTTTTCACAGAACTTTTCCAAACAACGGCGCAGCCGTATTCAGCACACATAACCAATCATAAACAGCATCTTCCGCTGTGCCTTCATTTATGATATGATAAATCCAGTCCTGCCAAAACATCTGCGGCTTGGGCACACATGGTATCATTTATCATACAATCCCTTTTATTATAATACTTTTCGAAAAATTGTGCAATATGGAGATAAAAAAAGTGAAAAAAATAAAAAATTACAGTAAAATAACCAATTTCGATCAAATCCAGAATTTTTTGAACTGTTACGGCGCTGAACATGCCCTGTTCCTCGACATTGAAACAACCGGATTTTCCCGCGCCAAAGCTTACGTATATCTGATTGGATGCGCCTACCTACAAGGCCAGTACCTTGTGACAGAACAGTTTTTCGCAGACTCCCAAGATACCGCGGCCGGCGGCTGTACAAATCAAAACTCCCAGACAAACCATCTCGAACAGGAGCGCGCGCTTTTAAGCGAACTCTCCGCTTTCTGCAGCCGGGTTTTGTTTGATACGGTCATTACATTCCACGGGCTTGCCTTTGATCTTCCGTTTTTAAACAGCCTCTGCGCACGGTTTGGCCTGGATCCGCTTTTTCAACCGGATTACGATAATAAGAATTATGTAGACCTGTACGCCATCTATTCCGTCTACCGTCCTGTTTTCCAGCTTCCAGACCTAAAACAAAAAACACTGGAAGCATTCCTTGGCATAGACCGGGAAGACACATACGACAGCGGCGCACTCATCAAAGAATACCAGGAATATGTAAAAAATCCCACGGACCGCGCCGAATATTTGTTCTTGCGGCATAACCGCGAAGACCTGCGCGGCATGGCAGCGCTGCTTGACCTGCATGCGTATACCTGCTTTTTCAACGGGGGCTTTCAAATCACGGATACCGCCGTATCTGCATACCGCAAAATGGACGGCAGCACCGGAAAAGAGCTGACCATATCCTGCCTGCTCGCCCACCCGCTGCCATCCGCCGTTTCCAGCATCAGACCGCCGTTTTATCTGCATGCCAAAAAAACAAAAGCCATGTTCCGCATTCCCGTCTACGAGGGAACGCTGAAGTATTTTTACCCAAATTATAAAGAATACTACTATCTGCCGCAGGAGGACATGGCTATACACAAAAGCGTAGCCGCCTATGTCGACCGCACGCACCGGCAAAAAGCTACGCCGGCAAACTGCTACGGGAAAAAAACAGGCTTATTCCTGCCACAGCTACAGCAGGTGGCAGCGCCTGCTTTTTTCGAAGCGTACCAAGATGCCGTATCCTATTTTGAACTGCCGCGGCAGGACGAAACTGCACGCGGCGTGTATGATGGTTACTGCATGCATATTTTGCAGGCGATGCGGGATGAAAAATCATAGATTAATGCCCCGCCTGCGCCAGCGTATCCGAAATGACCTCATACAACTGTTCCATATCAATCGGTTTTCCCACATGCGCGTTCATGCCGGCATTCAGCGCGTCTTTTACATCTTCTGAAAACGTATTCGCTGTCATAGCTATAATCGGAACTGTTTTTGCCTGCGGATGCGCGCATGTTCGGATCGCCCGGGTCGCTTCATATCCGTTCATAATCGGCATTTGGACATCCATTAAAATCAAATCGTACTGGCCGGGTGCGGACTGTGCAAACTTCTTTAGCACTTCCTCCCCATTCACGGCGCATTCGCACGCGGCCCCGGCAATTTTCAGCAATTCCGTTAAAATTTCCGCGTTCAGTTCCATATCTTCCGCCGCCAGAATATGCAGGCCTGCCAGCGACACTTCTTCCTCCCCATCCGGTTTTTCTTCCGCAGCCATTCCTGTGCCGCCGGCCCGTTTGAGCTGGTCGATCGTCATTTTTAAATTACTGAGGAAAAATGGTTTTTGCAGATACCCGTCTACGCCTGCCGCGGCCCCTTCTTTCTCTATCCTGCCGATATCATAAGCCGTTAAAATCATAATCGGTACATCCGACGGTACAATCTTGCGGATACGGCGCGCCGTTTCAATCCCGCTGATATCCGGCATCTGCCAGTCGAGGATCACCATGTCATAACCCGCTCCCTGCTCCTTTGCTTGTTTTGCCATAGCGACAGCCGCCTGGCCGCCCAGCGCATATTGGGTATCGACCCCGGTATCCGCCATAATCTTTTGAATGCCCAGGCAGATATCCTCGTCGTCATCTACGACAAGCAGCCTGAAAACACCGCGCTTTTTCCAGTAATCCGGATCCGCGTCCTGCTGCTTGATCCGCAGGTCCAGATTCAGGATAAACGTACTGCCCTGCCCTTCTTTGCTTTCTACCTTAATGGTCCCGCCCATTAAATCCACTAGATTTTTCGTAATCGCCATACCAAGCCCGGTTCCCTGAATCCCTGCCGTCTTTTGGTTCATCTCACGGCTGAACGGATGGAAGATTGTTTCCATATATTCCGGGGACATTCCGATGCCGTTGTCCTTAATGACAAATTGAAGCCGGGCGTAGTTTTTGGAATGATGCGCAAGCTGCCGCACCGACAGTTCTATTTTGCCGCCGTCCGGTGTATATTTTACCGCATTTGACAAAAGATTAATCAAAACCTGGTTGATCCTAAGCTGATCGCCTAACACTTCCTCGTTGCAGACATCATAGACATAGATTTTAAAATCCTGCTGTTTTGCCTTGGTCTGCACCTGCATCATGGCGCCAAGTTCCTCTACCATCTCGGCAAGGCTGATTTCCGACAGGTTCAGTGTCGTTTTTCCGCTTTCGATTTTACTCATATCCAGCACATCGTTGATCAGCCCCAGCAGATGCTGGCTGGAAGCCATGATTTTATGGGTATACTCCCGTACCTTTTCCGCGTCATCCGCATCCCGCTGCAGCAGCGTGGAAAAGCCGACAATCGCATTCATCGGCGTACGGATATCATGGCTCATATTGCTTAAAAAGATAGATTTGGACTCATTCGCCGATTTTGCGACTTCCAGCGCTTCCCTTAATGCCTGTTCGCTCCTGCGCTCCTGTGTACGGTCGGAAAAGACAGCCACATACCGCTCGGAATCGTTTACGGCTTCTTTATAAACCGTATCCAAAAACCATCTGGCTTCCCCGGTTTTTCTATGTACCCGTTCCCCTTCCCGCACCACCGAATGATGGATCGAAAGATTTTTAATCGCCTGCATGTCCTCGTTCATCCGTTTTGTTTCATTCGGTATTCCCAGCACCTTGATGTTTTCTTTTATTTCTTCCTGACTGATGCCAAGCACCCGTTCGACATTTGGGCTTACATATTCGACCGTATAATCATCCTTTGTAAACATCAAAAATACGTCATTGGTATTTTGCGCCAAAATACCAAACAAAAGTTCACGATACCGTACGTCATCTTCCCTTTTGCGAATCTGTCTGTGCGACCTGCGCCTGTTATAAGAAAACAATCCAGCTACAAATACGATGCAGACAAACAGAATCAAAAATGTCTGCGATTTTTTCAAAATCTGCTCCGCATGCTCCATTATCACCGCATTTGGTATCACCGCAAGCAGATACCACTGCTCCGCTCCGTCAATCGGCGAAAACGCAAATACATATTCTGTCCCATCAAAAGTAAGCCGCAGTGCGCCTTCCTGTTCATTTTTCGAGATGCTGGAAAATCCATTTTCCACGTTGCATCCGTCATACGAAACCGCATCCCGGATATTTAAAAAAGTATCTTCATCCTTATGGGAGGAACGGGCAAGGATATCGCCATTTTCGTTGATAATATAAGAAAATCCGGCGTTGTCATAAAACGAAAGCATAAATTCTTCTTCCACCTGGAACAGGCTGCGCTCTAACAGGACCATGCCGTCTGCCCCATCCGCAAATTGAAACCGCTTATAACCGCCAATCAATTGCTGTCCGGTATCCGTTTTTTTATATGGTTCCCTGACGGACTGCTCCGCCAAAGACGCATACATTCTTTTCTCCTGCGCGCTTAGTTTTCTGACGGAGCGCTCCCCATCGTATACGATTCCATGCGCCAGGTCAATCACGCAAAAACCAAGCTTTGCATCCTCAAATGTACGGATGGATTTTTTGATCGCTTTGCGGTCGTTTGCATCGGTATCGGAAAGATGGCGGATCATCTTATCCAATATCTGCATATCTTTTTCTATATATACTTCAAATGCATGGCTGCCTTGGGAAGTGACTTCCAAAATCTGTGAAACTGTATGGAACCACAGAGAATCAAATATGCTGTTGATATATAAATGAATCCCACCTGTCGCCAAAAAAACAGCAATAAGCATTATGATGATTGATTTAAACAGTCTGACATCTTTTTTCATACCACACCTTATTCGTCTCTATCCTAATTTGATCCTAATTTCATCCTAATTTCATCTTGATTTTATTTTTTCCTATCCTTTTTACAAACCCGCTTTCAACCAAATAAGGAACCGTGCAAAAATAACTTCCTTTTCACACAGTTCCTGATGCATGCCTTTTCGCTGCCACTTTACTCCCGAATAAAGAAAAATGACGAGGAGCGCTCAAAATTAAGCTCCCGATAATTCATAATCTGTTCCGTACTCCCGATAAACAAATATCCGCCCTGCTTTAAAGCCTGGTTGAATTTCATATAGATTTCCTGCTTTGCGTCGTCCGTAAAATAAATCACCACATTTCGACAGACAATCATATTGCAGTTGCCCGGATACGGATCCCGCAGTAAATTATGTTCTTTAAATTCCACCCGCTTTTTGATTTCATCCGAAATCTGATAGGACGCGCCGATTTTCGTAAAATATTTCCTTTTAAATTCTTCCGGCACGTTCGCGATGCTTTTTTCCGAATACAGGCCGACGCGGGCCTTTTCCAATACCTGCTTATCGATATCCGTAGCCAGGATTTTAATCTGGTTTAACGGAATATGTTTGGACAAGGCCATTACAAGAGAATACGGTTCGTCGCCTGTCGAACACGCCGCACTCCATATTTTTAAATTTTTTCCAAATTTTTTTATCAGTTCCGGGATCACCTTTGTATCCAAAAGCCGCCACTGATCGGCGTTGCGGTAAAATTCCGATACATTGATCGTCAGAAAGTTGACAAACTGTTCAAATATTTTCTTATCTGTTTTCAGCAGAGACACATATTCATCATATGTTTTGGCCTTTGTCTTACCGATCAGCGTATCGATCCTGCGCTTCATCTGTTTTTCTTTGTAGCTGTTCAAGTCGATTTTCGTTAACTGTAATACGTCTTTTTTAAATTTTTCATAATTATCAAGCATATTGGCCCCGCTCCCATAATAAGATTTCTGAAAAAACAGCATATAAACAACTACGCTGCCTATATGCTGTACTTGTAGTTTCTTATTTTTATTCGTCTTCTTCCGCAGATGCTTCTTCTGTAATCAATGCTTTCATACTCAGGCTGATTTTGCGGTCTTCTTCGTTAAAATCGACGATTTTTGCTTCAATCACCTGTCCGACTTTTAATACGTCCGCCGGTTTGTCAATATGCTCTTTGGATATCTGCGAAACGTGCAAAAGCGCGTCGATCCCAGGCGCCAGCTCTACGAATGCGCCAAAATCCGTCATTCTTGCAACACGGCCGCTGATAATCGTGCCGGCCGCAAATTTCTCCGCCGCATTATTCCACGGATTGTCTTCCGGGAATTTCATGCTGAGCGCGATCTTTGTATCATGAATATCCTTAATAAATACTTTGACCACATCGCCTACCTTAAATGCCTTTTTCGGGCTTTCTACGCGGCCCCAGGACATTTCGGAAATATGAAGCAGGCCGTCCGCGCCTCCCAGGTCGATAAACGCGCCAAAATCGGTCACATTCTTTACCGTCCCCTCAATCACGTCGCCGATTTGAATCCGCGCGAACAGCGCTTTACGAAGCTCTTCTTTCTGCGCTACGAGAAGCTGCTTGCGGTCGCCGATAATTCTGCGCCTCTTTGGATTAAACTCTGTGATCACAAAATCAATGTCCTGCCCGTCGTATTTGGTCAGGTCTTTTTCATAAATATCGGATACCAGGCTGGATGGGATAAATACCCGCGCCTCGTCTACAACGACACTTAAACCGCCGTTTAATACCTGGGCAACCTTTGCGGTAAGCACTTCCTGATTTTCATATGCCTCTTCCAGCCGCTTGCTGCCTTTTTCTGCCGCCAGCCGCTTGTATGTCAAAAGCACCTGTCCGTCGCCGTCATTTACTTTCAACACTTTTGCTTCCATTGTGCTGCCTACTTCAATCAGGGTCGTTAAGTCTACGTTCGGTTCATTGGTGTATTCATTCCGCGTGATAATGCCGTCCGATTTGTAACCGATATTCAGTACGATTTCATCTGGCTTCACATCGATAACAGTACCTTCAACAACCTCCCCGTTCCTTATTGTTTTTAAAGATTCTTCCAACATTTGTTCAAAGCTTTGTTCTGACATACTCTTGAACCTCCTCAATAATTTTCTTTGGGGTGGAAGCCCCTGCAGTAATACCTACGTTGTCAATGTGAACTGCCTGTGCCAGATCCAAATCTGCGGCTGTCTGTATATAGTAAGTATTGTCGCATTCTTCTTTGCATATCTCATACAGTTTCTGCGTATTCGAACTGCTCCTTCCTCCAATGACAATCATAATATCGGAAGTCTTTGCCAGACTAGCTGCCTCATTCTGCCGTTCTTCTGTAGCGTTACAAATTGTATTCAATACACGTATATCATTAATATAACCTTTTTTTTGAATAATTTCAACTAATTCTTGAAATTTCTTGTAATTAAAGGTCGTTTGTGCTACCACGCAGACCTTATCGCCGGATTTCGGACGGTATGCCGCCGCTTCTTCGGCGGTTGCAATGACGGCTGTGCGCGCCGGGTCGCACCGGTCCCGGATCCCCTCTACTTCCGGATGCGTACTGCTGCCGATAATAACAATTTCATAACCATTGCCGGAAAACTCTTCCACAATCTGATAAATTTTTTGAATAAACGGGCAGGTGGCGTCCTCGATCGTAAAACCTGCCTGCGCCAGCCGGTCATAGACCTTTCTGGGGACTCCGTGGGAGCGAATGATCACAGTACCTTTTTCCAACTGTGAAATGTCTTCGATCGAATGGATTACCTGTACCCCTTTTTCCGCCAGGTCTTTGACCACTTCCTCATTATGGATAATCGGCCCATACGTATAAACAGTCTCTTTTTTTATATCGGCCTGTTCATAGACTTTGTTAACCGCCTTTCTGACTCCAAAACAAAACCCGGCGCTTTTTGCTGTTGTTATGTTCATAAACTGCCTTAATTCCCCTTTTTTTGTACTTTTTCGACGATTCCGCGGATAACCGCCGTAACCTGCGCGATCCCCATATCGGAAGAATCCACAAGCACCGCGTCCTCTGCCTGGCGAAGCGGCGCGATTTCCCTGTGCATATCCCGGTAATCACGTTCTGCGATGTCTGCCTCAATCTGTGCCAGATCGGCTTTTTGGCCTTTTTGAAGCAGTTCGTCGTATCTTCGCTTTGCCCTTGCCGCTGTTCGCGCGGTCAGGTAAATTTTTACCTGCGCATCCGGCAGCACGCATGTCCCGATATCCCTGCCGTCCATAACTACGTCGGACGTACGCGCCAGGCCGCGCTGCATGTCCGTTAATTTTGTACGCACACAGGGATACACGCTCGTATTAGAAGCCATCGAACCGACTTCTTCCGCACGGATCTGCCCGTTTACGTTTTCTCCGTTTAACAGGACGCACTGAACGCCGTCCTGATAGGTAATCGTAATGTCAATGGACGCGCAGGCGTCCGCTATAGCCTGTTCGTCTTTCGGATCAATGCCAAAGCGCAGAAAATACAGCGCCATTGCACGGTACATGGACCCAGTATCCACGTATATCAATGATAACTCTTCCGCCAGCCTTTTTGCAATGGTACTTTTTCCCGCTCCTGCAGGCCCGTCGATGGCGATACTAAAACCCATGGTAGTCCTCTCTTTCCTGATTTATTGTTCCTGCCCAAAGCCGGATGCCGCACTCATTCCCGCAAGATATCCTGTCGACCAGGCAATCTGTAAGTTAAATCCTCCGGTCAGCGCATCCACATCCAGCAGCTCCCCCGCAAAATAAAGCCCGCGTTCCAAACGCGACTCCATAGTAGCCGGGTTTACTTCCTTTACCGATACGCCTCCCCGTGTAATAACCGCTTCCTCAAACCCGCGCACACCCGTTAAGGTAATCGGAAACTCCTTTAACGCTTTCATAAAACGCGCCCGCTCTTCTTTCGTAATCCCATTGACCTGTTTTTCCGGTGAGATCCCGCTTAATGCAATAACGACCGGAATCAGCCTGGACGGAAGCAGGCGGTTTAACGCATTTCTAAACATCCGGTTCTGGTTTTCCTCAAAATCACGCAGAATGCGCCGCTCTAGCTGCTCCCTGTTTAAAGCCGGCTTCAGATCGACCGTAAGCGGCAGATGCTTTGTTTGTAAAATATCGTTTGCCACACTGCTCGCCGTCAGCATCAAAGGCCCGCTGACGCCGAAATGGGTAAACAGCATTTCCCCAAAATCTTCGTACAACAGCTTTTTCCCGTTGTAAATCGATGCACGCACATTTTTCAACGAAAGCCCCTGCAGCTTTTTCACGTAGTCTTCTTTTGCGTACATGGCCGCGAGGCTTGGACGGGGATCGGCGATTGTATGTCCGAAATTTCGGGCGAACGCATACCCATCCCCGGTAGAACCGGTAGACGGATAGGACAGTCCCCCGGACGCCAGAATCAGTTTGCCTGCCGTATATTCCCGGCCCGCATCATCCGCTGCGCAAAACATACCGCCCTCTTTTTTTACCGATGCGATCCGCGTGCCAAGCCTTACCCGGACACCAAGCTTTTTTAAGGCATCCGAAAGGCCGCGTATAATATCCGAGGAATGGTCGGAAACCGGGAATACCCGTCCCCCGCGCTCGGTTTTTAACGGGATGCCATTGCGCGCAAAAAAATCCATGACACGGAAATTGTCAAACGTGTAAACCGCGCTGTACAAAAATTTTGCATTTCTTGGAATGTGCTTAAAAATATCCTGCGTGTCGCAGGCATTGGTTACGTTGCATCTTCCTTTGCCTGTAATATAGAGTTTTTTCCCAAGTTTTTCGTTGCGTTCCAATAGCAAAACGCTGCAGCCGCATTCGGCTGCAGCTACCGCCGCCATCATGCCGGCGGCGCCCCCGCCTGCTACTATGATTTCCTCAGACATCCAAATCTCCTATTTTTGCATAATGCATCTTGAGCGAATCATCAATATAGTCAATTTCGTCGTTTTCATATACCTGGTATTCATCCCATATTTCCTCGAGCGTCGCAAACGTATCCGCCACTTCGTCCTGTTTGCGCATACACAACGCGACAATTAACGCATTAATCACACTTAACGGCGCTACAAGGGAATCCACAATCGACGCCATATCACTGGCCGCAATCAGATTACAGGAAGAATACAGGTTCATAGGCGAATGTACGCTGTCGGTCAGCGTAATTACCTTGGCACTGCGGTTATTGGCAAATTCCAACGCCTTTAACGTACGCATGGAATATCTCGGAAAGCTGATGCCAATGATCACATCTTCCCTGCCGATCCGCACCATTTGTTCAAACAACTCGCTGGAACTGTTCGTATGGAGCTGGACGACATGGTCAAACATAAAATTCAGGTAAAATGCCAAAAATCCCGCAAGCGGCGCACAGCTTCTGATCCCGACGATATAAATCCGCTTTGCCTCCAAAATCGTGTCCACCGCCAGGTCAAACGCATGTTTATCCATCCGCTCCAGTGTTGCTTTGATTTTCTCCATATCCGCGTGGAGTACGGATTCCAAAATCCCAGTCTGGCCGATCCTGCCATAAGTGACTTCCATCCGCTGGATGGAATTTAGCTTATGGCGGACCATTTCTTCCAGCGCTTTTTGAAATTCCGGATACCCCTTATACCCAAGCTGTGCGGCGAACCGCACAACCGTTGATTCACTGACGCCGACGACTTCCCCGAGCTTTGCCGCAGTAAGAAACACCGCTTTATCGTAATAATCCGTAATATAATTGGCCAAAAGCTTCTGCCCTTTGCTCATGGTGCCGTAACGCTCGTTGATCCGGTTCGTCAGTTCATTTGTATTCCCCATTGCTGTCTGTCAGTCTTTCATTCTAAATTTTCATTTTCATTGGCGGCAACGGTTACCGTCCGCACACGTTCTGCCTGATTTCCCTGTTTGTCGGCGTAACGGTAGGTAATCGTATAAATTCCTTCTTGCTGCGTAACCAGCACGTCTTTTTTGACTGTTACCGTTTCCGGTTTCGCGGACGCGTCCGCCTGGTAGGCAACCGTGTACGTAATCCCCTTGGTCGTCTCAGACTGTTTCTTTGTCTTATCCGTCATGGTTGTCGTCGTTACCACTTTTGCATATTTTAAAATCTGCAGGGAAGTGCCTGTCGTTACGGTCGTATCCCTTGGGATCTGAATGACATGTTTGACCGCTTTTACCCTAGGTTTGTCAACCACTAGTTTTCTGGATTTTTTCGCTACCCGGTAAGTTCCGGTCGCTTTATTTTTCTCCGGGTTCGTACAATAATAAGTAACGGTATACGTACCCGTGCCGGACAGCTTATAAGAACCGTCTTTGGCCACGGTCTTTGTCTTGCCCCCTGGAGCCGTTACTTTAATGCTGATTTTAGAACGCATATTTTTGCCCGATACAAGATTCGCGCTCACGCCGGACAACAGCTTTTTAAACGTAACCGATTCTGTGCCTGCAGTCAGCACGATTTTCGCGAAATTGTCCTCGCTTGTAAATACAGGCTTTTTCGTATCTTTGGAAGCAACAACGGTATACTTTGTCGTTACAAGCTTATTAGTAGGATTTGTTACGGAATACATGATTTTATAGTTTCCGGTTTTTCGAAGCTTGAGTTCTTTTGCCTTTGTGCCCTTATATTCTTTTTCTCCCGGTTTTCTTATTTTCACTTGAATTTTGTTTGTCAGGTCCGTACCGTACACCGTATTTTTGGCCGTAATGCCGGAACGAAGATCATAAACGCTGTTATATTCCCTGCGCACTTCCGCACGCACCCCGGAAAGAACCGCTTTGCTGACATCCCCTACCTTGTACGTAACGGTTGTGGAAGCATCCCGTCCAAAGGAATCCGTGACGGAA
The DNA here is from genome assembly GCA_910586045.1 of uncultured Eubacterium sp. Classification (GTDB taxonomy): domain Bacteria; phylum Bacillota; class Clostridia; order Lachnospirales; family Lachnospiraceae; genus Eubacterium_J. The sequence continues at coordinate 14,150 of CAJUIH010000027.1, read as the reverse complement.
TACGTAACGGGATAACTGCCCATCTGGTTTGTATCCACACTGCCGGATGAGCGGATCCATGCACCGCTTAACGCATTGCCTGCCGAATCATAGGCAGTCATTTCCACCGGCGTAAATTTGGAACGGTATTGTAAGCTGACGGAATGGCTTTTGACGCTGATTCTTGGTTGTGTATTTTTCGTTTTGTATGGATTGGATGTATCCGGATCCGTCGGATCCCATCCCATGCTTTGGGAAGTACTGACCTTGATTGCGGCCGGTTTGCCAAGCGGATCGTCTGCGGACGCGCCGTTAAATACGATCACCTTTGTCTGAAGCGGACAGTTATCATAAATCCATTTTGCAGCCGCCGTAGTCAGGCGCACACATCCATGGGAAGCGGTCTGTCCCAGCTTGTTATACTGTACATAGGACTGTGTCGTCTTATCCTGTTCAAAATACCATACGGAATGAAACAGGTAGTTACCCGTAATCTGTGTGACATACTGTCCCCAGCTTGGACCGTCCAGCAGCCACCAGGTATTTTTATTGGGCGTATAAAAGGTCCCAACCGGCGTCGCATACCCGCAGGAACAGACAAACGCTGTATACGGCCGGTTATCGTTCGTATATACCGTCACGACATTGGTCCCTTTGTTAATCTTAATATAGTAATTCCCCGCAGCTTTCGCCTCTGTCTGAAAACCTAAAATCATCATGCAGCACAAAAAAGCAAGCAGTATGCCGCGGATCCGATTCTTCTTTTTCATACATCCTCCTCCTGGAAAGCGGCGCGGGCGGCATGCAACCTCCCGCGCCAGATCTTCCATACCATGCTATCTAGATTTTATTATACCGGATAAGCCCCGTTTTTCGTATCCGCCACAGACGCGTCTACTTTTTTCTGCTGTGCTTCGCGGTATTTGAAAAACTCGGTCGCTACCTGCGGAAACAGCGCGTAGGAGAGAATATCTTCATCCTGCTGCTTATACTGCTTCATTTCCGCCTCGATCTTGGCTAATTCCGGTTCGAGCAAATCAGCCGGACGGCAGGTAATGGCATTCTTTTTATCTTCCCCAAGTACTTTATCTACTACTTCCGGATTAAACGGTTTTACGGTCTGGCCGTATTTTCCTAACAATACGTCCTTTGTTTCTTTTGTAGCAACTTTATACCGTTCGCCCATCAATACGTTAAATACAGCCTGTGTACCGACAATCTGCGAAGACGGCGTAACAAGCGGCGGTTCCCCAAGGTCCTTGCGCACACGCGGCACCTCGGCCAGCACTTCTTCGTATTTATCTTCTTTTCCCTGTTCTTTTAATTGGGAGATCAGGTTAGACAGCATGCCGCCCGGTACCTGGTATAACAGCGTCTTAATATTGACGCCGAGTACTTTCGGGTTCATCAGTCCGCTTTCGAGCGCCTGTTCCCGCATCGGACGGAAATAGTCCGCGATTTCCGCAAGCACATTCTGGTCTAACCCAGTATCATATTCCGAACCGCGGAACGCTTCCACCATAACCTCCGTCGCCGGCTGGGACGTTCCAAGCGCAAACGGAGACATCGCGGTATCCACAATATCGCAGCCTGCTTCTACCGCTTTCATATAAGTCATGGAAGCTACGCCGGATGTATAATGCGTATGCAGCTCAATTGGAAGCTTAGTCGCTGATTTCAACGCGCGTACAAGCGTATCGGCTTCCTGCGGAACCAAAAGCCCTGCCATATCCTTGATACAAATGGAATCCGCGCCCATTTCTTCAATCTTCTTTGCCATATCCGTCCAGTATTCCAGCGTATAGGCATCGCCAAGCGTATAAGACAGCGCTACCTGCGCATGGCCTTTTTCGCGGTTGCATGCCGTAACTGCCGTCTGGAGATTGCGCAGGTCATTTAAGCAGTCAAAAATACGGATAATATCGATGCCGTTCGCGATCGATTTTTGTACAAAATATTCTACGACGTCATCCGCGTACGGACGGTAGCCAAGAATGTTCTGCCCGCGGAAAAGCATCTGCAGCTTCGTCTTTTTAAATCCGGCCCTTAATTTGCGCAGCCTCTCCCACGGATCTTCCTTTAAGAAACGCAGGGACGCGTCAAATGTAGCGCCGCCCCAGCATTCTACCGCATGGAAGCCTGCCTGGTCCATTTTATCTACAATCGGCAGCATCTGTTCTGTTGTCATTCTGGTGGCAATCAGAGACTGATGCGCGTCGCGTAATACGGTTTCCGTTATCTTTAACGGTTTTTTCGCAGCTTTTGCCATTTTTTATATTCCTCCTTGTATTAAATCCCAAATATTGCCATAAACGTCCCGGCTGCTACGGCCGTACCAATGACACCCGCAACGTTCGGTCCCATTGCATGCATAAGCAGAAAGTTTGTCGGATCCTCTTCCGCGCCTACTTTTTGTGATACACGCGCCGCCATAGGAACCGCGGATACACCGGCAGATCCGATTAACGGATTGATCTTTCCATGCGTTACCGCACACAGCAGTTTTCCAAGCAGAACGCCCGCCGCCGTACCGAATGCGAACGCAATCAGTCCAAGCGCAACGATTTTTAACGTACTGATATTTAAGAACGCTTCCGCGCTTGTAGAAGCGCCTACCGATGTACCGAGCAAAATAACTACGATATACATCAACGCATTGGAAGCCGTATCCGTCAACTGCCTTACGACGCCGGATTCACGGAACAAGTTGCCGAGCATCAGCATGCCGACAAGCGGGGCCGTAGTCGGAAGCAGCAGGCAGACTACAATCGTAACAATAATCGGGAATAAGATTTTCTCCAGCTTGGATACCGGACGCAGGTTCTGCATTTTAATCTGGCGTTCTTTCTTTGTCGTCAGCGCTTTCATAATCGGCGGCTGGATCACCGGCACCAGCGCCATATAGGAATAAGCCGCTACCGCAATCGGGCCCATCAGCGAAGACTGCCCGAGTTTTCCGGCAAGGAAGATGGAAGTCGGTCCGTCAGCACCGCCGATAATGGAAATCGCAGCGGCCGCCTTGTCATTAAAGCCCATAAAAATCGCCATAAAATATGCCATGTAAATACCGAACTGTGCCGCGGCACCCATCAAAAAGCTGATCGGATTGGCAATTAACGGGCCGAAATCGGTCATTGCCCCGACACCCATGAAAATCAATGACGGAAGGATGGACCACTCATCCAACAAATAAAAATAATGCAGCAAGCCGCCCACACCATTGCTCGTCTCTTCCGGCGTTGCCATAATATCCGGATAAATATTGACAAGCAGCATGCCGAATGCAATCGGCACAAGCAATAACGGTTCATAACCCCTTGCAATCGCCAGATATAAAAAGACACAGGCAACCGCAATCATCAGGTAATTACCCCAGGTCAGGTTAAAAAATGCCGTCTGGTGAAGGAGGTTACTCATTGTCTCTCCAACGTAACTAAGCATAATTGTCCTCCTAAATGAATAAAATAATTAGTTCATGGTAGCTAATACAGCGCCGGATTCCACGGAATCACCAACCGCTACGTCTATGCTTGCTACGGTACCGTCCTGCGGCGCCACAACCGGCGTTTCCATTTTCATGATTTCAAGTACGAGGATCGTATCCCCTTTCTTTACCTGTGCGCCAACCGAAGCTTCGATCTTAAATACCTTGCCTGCCGCGCCTGCTTCGATTTTCACGCTGCCTGCACCGCCTGCCGCCGGCTTTGGTGCCGCTGCCGGAGTCGGAGCCGCCGCCCTTGGTGCCGCTGCCGCCGCCCTTGGTGCCGCCGGTGCGCCTGCGCCCGCCTCTTCTACAGTAACATCATAAACATTCCCATTTACGGTAATTGTATAGCTTTTCATTATAATTCCTCCTGTATTTGCAATATAATAGGTGAAAGCCTGCCTGTAACCAAACCGCTTTCTTCTTACTTCAATGATTGGACTGTCTGTCCCTTTTTCACTTCTATTTTCTTCTGCGGATCGAACGGACAACAAACCCGTCGGTTACTTCCGGCGTACCGGCTGCAGCCGCCGCAACCGCCGCGGAAATCACCGCGATCAGTTCCAAGTCGTCCTGCACCGGTTCTTCCGCAACCGGAGCCTGCGGTACCGGTGCCGGTTTTTCTTCTTCCACTGGCTTCGCTGCCGCTTTCGCACGTTCCTGCGCAGCGTTGATAAATTTAAAGCTCCATATAATAATACTGATCAGAATCAGGATCCCAAACACCGTTCCAAGGCCCATCAGCGTATTCATAGCCGCATTCTGCATCTTTTCGCCAAGAGAGTAATTCTCGTCCAGCGTAATATCAGAAACCTGCATGTCCAGATAATTGTATACGCAGGTCAGCGTAAGGTCACGCTCCGTAAAATCCATAATGTGTGTGGTTGTCAGTGTCTTGCCGCTTTTGTCCACGCTGAACTCGCCCAGTTCTACATAATCGCCGACATCCCCTTTTAGTTCTTTCCATTTTTTTACAAGATTTAATGTGATGCTGTCCATTTCCTGGTTGACAAAATTATCAATCTCATCATCCTTTAAGGCAACAATCGTAGAGGCAAGGTACTCGCTGTTTGACTTCAGTTCATCGTAGGAAACACCGTTGTAATCTACTTTCTTAGGATCTTCCCCGCAGGCGGACAGGCCAAACACAAGCATGCACAGACTGACAATCAGAAATATTTTTTTCTTCATAAATGTCACCTTTCTATTTTGTTCCATGTTTCTTATTCGGCTGGTCGACACGTTTTGTATACAGCATCTCGATCGCCGCGATCAAATACCTGCGTGTGTCCGGATAATCGACAATACGGTCGATATAGCCGCGTGCCGCCGCCGCGTTTATGCTGCCCTGCAGCGCGTCGTATTCGACCGCTTTTTGGCTGATCACATCCGCGGATTCCCCTGCGTACATAATCTTTGCGGCCATTGACGCATCCATCATACCGACCTTCGCGTCCGGCCACGCATAGACAAGGTCCGCGCCGAGCGATTTGGCATTCATAACCGCATAAGCGCTTCCATACGCCTGTTCCATAATCAGGTTCACTTTCGGAACGCCCGCGTTCGCAAACGCATACGTTAGCCTTGCGAGTGCTTTTGCAAGATTTTTTTCCGAACACATCGTTGCGCGGAATCCTGCCGCGTTTGTAAGCGAAATGACCGGGATATCAAAGGCATCGCAGAACGTGATAAATTCCGCGGCTTTATTGCAGCCCCTTGCGGAAAGCGCCGCGTCAAAAGTCTCTGTTACGTTTCCTTGCGGATCATGCAGCGTCGTGCAGTTTGCAACCGCGCCGACCGTAATGCCGTCCAAACGGATAAAGCCCGCCGTCATCTCTTTTGCGAAATCCGCTTTTACTTCCACAAATACATGGCCGTCAGATATTTCGCTTAAAATATAACGCGGATCGCCTTTCATTGTATCCAGGCTTGCGCACGCGCGGTTTAATTCGTCCGCGCATTCATCCATATGTCCGCCCTCGGCGTTGTTGCTAGGAAGAATCGATACAAGCTCACGGATTTTTACAAAGATCTCATCTTCTGACCCTACCGCGTCAAGCGTACCGGTTTCCGCGCTCTGGAAAGCCGCGGCAGACGAATCGCACTTGTCAATCCGGTTGCCGTCAATCGCATTCGGGGAATTGATAAACAGCTTTGCCTGCTCTGACTCGGCAAACGCAAAATCGCTCAAAGCCGGCACAACCGCAAGCCCGCCGCCGCAGGTGCCAAATACGGCGCTAATCTGCGGGATGATCCCGGAAGCCGCCGCCTGCTTTGCGTACACTGCCCCGAACGCCTCCAGCGCGTCTACGGATTCCTGCAGACGGATCCCGGCACAGTCAAGCAGGCCGATGACAGGCGCACCCATTTTCAGTGCCATGTCATACACTGCCACGATTTTCTTTGCATGCATCTCTCCGACCGTTCCGCCGAGCACGGATGCATCCTGGCTGTAGACAAATACGAGCTTCCCGTCAATCAGGCCGTGTCCGGTGATGACGCCGTCGGAAGGAGTGTCTGTCTTTGCCAGATTGAAATCGGTGCTTCTTGCCGTAACAAGCGAACCAATTTCCATAAAGCTGTTTTCGTCGACTAACTTTGCAATACGCGTCATTGCAGAGTTATCTTTTCCATTACTCATTCTTTCGCCCTCCATCTATTTTGAAACTTTTGAAAAAATTTCGTCAGGATAATAGTAACGCTTTTTGATCGATTAATCAATATGATTTTTTATTTTCAGGAGAATATTGTTAAAAATTTTTCAATCTTGGATTTCACTTGTATCTGTTTTAAAGATCCACTATAATAAAAATGGCAGGCGCCAGTCGGACAATCTGTTTGTGAAAGGCTTGGTATTCGTATGAGAAAAGACTATATTGATAATCTAAGATGGATCGGTATTTTGCTGCTCGTTCCCTATCATGCCGCTATGGCTTGGAATGTTTGGGGGGAACCCAATTATATTTATTTTAAAAGCAATCCTTTGATTAGCAGTATCGTAGTGTTTTTGAGTCCGTACTTTATGCCGGCCATGTTTCTTATTTCCGGCATTTCCGCAAGATCTGCGCTGGAAAAAAGGACAGTTTGGCAGTTTGTTATAGAACGATTTAAAAAATTATTGATCCCGTTGTTTTGGGGAACCGTACTGCTTATGCCCTGGATGGGCTATCTTGCCGATCGATTTAATTACAATTATAAAGGCGGTGTATTTCGCCATTCTATTATTTTTTTTACACGCTTTACAGATTTTACAGGATCTGACGGCGGTTTTTCTTTGGGTCAGTTCTGGTTTCTTGCGTATCTATTTGTTATATCGATGCTTGCTGTTGGAATTATTTGCGTACAAAGAAACATTCTATCAGAGAAAATCATACCGGAGAAAATTATGCTTGAGAAAAAGAACGGTTTTCCGCTTATAGGGATCTGTTTTTTGGGGCTGCCGCTGCCATTTTTAAGCAGTCTGCTTTCCGTCAGCGGCAAAAGCCTTGCAGAATTTACTTACATTTTTCTTACCGGTTATTATTTATTTTCGAAAGATGCCGTAATCAGTAAGATTGAAAAATATAAATGGTTTTTTTTGTGTATCGGGTTAACCGCAACCGTTATTCATGTTGATCTGGTTGTTTGGCCTGCCAGGCAGAATGCGCACGTTCTTTTGCCCGCAAAATGCACATCCGAATGGTTTATGTGCATTGCTCTGCTTGGAATCGGGAAGCGGTATTTGAATGCTGCCGGCAAAATCGCAGGATTTATGTCGCAAAGGTCCTATTCTTTTTATATTTTTCATTATATTTGGGTTGTTTTGTTCCAATCGGCCTGTTATCCTGTCTGCGGGAATCATACCTTGTTATTGTTTGTTCTGCCTGTGATTTTGGCATATGGTGCGACGTTTTTATGTTGTGAGATTCGCCGGATCATGGATCAGGGCCTATTTGTTTTATAAAATACATATCCCGCCATTCTTATCCGCATACCAGAAACAAAAAGCAAACCCGCGCTTTCCGTTTCTGGTACGGCGTCCGAAACCCCCGCGCTTTCCGCATTTTAATTCATTTTCGAATATGGATAAAAATACCGCCGCACTACCAACTGAAAATACCACGCAAGCGTCCGTTTTCCTATATACTCCGACGCATAAACGGGCATCCTGGCAGCCGGCTCTCCATTGACGTAATAATCCAATGAACCGATCCTGCTCCCTTTTTTTACCGGCGCCGTCAGCTTTTTCGGGATTTTGGCGCGTATTTCTACTTGGTCGCTGTCCGCTAGAAGCATGGTCACAGGCGTTTGTTTGACCTTGGGCTGCATCTGCATCTGCGTCCTGACCAGCCGGTCTGTGCCCGCCCCATTTTCTACCGGAACCGGCTGCAGCTTGTAATCGCAGTCTGTAATGTCTTTTTTCTGGTAATGGTCGATTCCATACTGAAACAGCTTTCTGGCGTCTTTCCATTTATAGGTCTTATTGTTCGGCCAGCCGCATGCCAGCAGGGCGATCACAAAGGTCCTATCCCCTTGTTTGAGCGCGCCGACATAACAATACCCGGCATTTCCGGTAAATCCGGTTTTTCCGGTTAACGCGCCGTCCATCATATGTAAAAATGCATTATGGTTGACGCAGGAAAAGCTGCGCGCATCCGGCACAAAGGATCCGTCGCCTTTCTTTTTGAGGTTATGGAAGCTGTGCCCGCCCGTCCGTGTGATTTTTAAAAATTCTTCTTTTTTCGGTGAACCGCTGATGCAGTAGCGCAGGATCCGCGCAAGGTCCAAAGCCGTCGTACTGTGTATTTTAGTCTCGCTCGTGCCGTCTTTTTTGGTAACCGTTTCCGATGCGTCCAGCCCGTTCGGCGTAATGAAATAAGTGTCCTTACAGCCAATGGAAACCGCTTTCTCGTTCATCATTTTCGCGAACCCTTCCACGCTCCCGCCCACATGCTCTGCAATGGCAACGGCCGAATCATTGTGGGACTCTAACATCAGCGAATGCAGCAGGTCCCCAAGCTTGTAATATTCCCCCTGGTTTATGTTTAACTGCACATCCGGCATCTTTGCGGCATAGGCAGATACCTGTACGACATCATCCAAATCGGCGTTTTCCAGCGTCACGATACAGGTCATGATTTTTGTTGTACTTGCCATCGGCATCGGATGTTCGTCGTCCTTTCCAAATAAAACACGCCCGGAATCTGCATCCATCAGTACTGCGGAACGGGCATAAAGCTCGCTTTCTTTCAGCGGCGCGCCGGACGGCGCGGCCTTTGCAGGCACCTGAACCGGGCATATGCAGGCCGCCGCCAGCAGTATGGGTAACAGATAACAGAAGATTCGTTTCATAAATGCTCCGAAAGCTGTATTTGCTGTTATTTTATGCGCCCGGACGCGGCTTTATTCCGTTTTGTCCTCAAACTTTGCCGGAACCGGAAGATACGAGGACCGCAACCGCTCTCCTGTTTTCCGACGGCTCATATAGCAAAACGCCATCCTGCACGCGGACCGCTTCCTGCGTATCGCTGTAGACTTCTTCGATCCGGTACGGCCCGCCGTCCGGCAGCGGTATCTCGATTGTATGCGGCAGTTCCCCGTCAAAGGTATGTATGACGGCAAACCCGCGGTTATCCCTCCCGTTTCGGAAAACACACTGCCAGCCCCGCGGATGGCGGATGCAGGCGATCTTAGGGCCATAGCGCAGGCTGGTCCCGTCTTTAATAACCGGAGCGATTTTTTTATAAAACGCAATGCCCGCGTCAACCATCCTCCACTGTTCGCTTGATAATTCCGTCACGTCCCCGGACAGGCACAGCCGGCCCAAAAAGGCGGCGGCCATGGAATAGGCAATCCGTTTTAGGGAATCCGTTTTGCGTATGACGGCCCATATTTGGCTCTGTCTTGGCAGAATCGCCCGGTGGAGGTTTGCAGCGATAATCGGAATCTCCTCGCACTCGTGGGCATCCGAAAAAGAAGCCATACTGGAAAGGGCCATAAACCCAGGCTCCAGCCTGTGCCCGCCGGACGCGCAGTTTTCAATGACAATGCCTGGGATCTGCCGGGCGATTTTTCGAAAATATGCCTGGGTCGCCTCTATATTCCGCCGCAGGCCTTCTCCCTGCGACTCCCATCCGTCACAGCCAATCCCGATCGTATCATTGTAGTCTACTTTCAGGTATGCAAAACCATATCGTTTCAGCATTCCAATCAGCCGTTCGTCAAGATACGCGGTCACCCACGGATCATTCATATCCCAAAAACGCCTGCGCCCCGTCGTCAGCACAAAGCCGTCCCGTTTGAGCAGATGCGCTGTATATTGATAAGCCTTCGATGCCGGCCCTACGTTTTCAAACTCAAACCAGATCCCCGGCTTGAACCCCGCTTTTCGAATCGCGGATACCGTTTCTTCCATCCCGTCCGGAAACAGGGCTTCAGAAACCTGATAATCTCCCATGCTGACATCCCACGGCACGCCGTCCTCTTTATACCAGCCGCAGTCAATAACAAAATACGTAAAGCCTTTCCCTTTCAGCGCGTCCAGAATTTTTACAATATTTTCCTGTGACGGGCAGCCCCATGTCGTACAATATTCGTTAAAAATCAGCGGCAGCTCCTGTTCTTCCGCCGGCAGCGACTCCAGCCCGTCTTCCTGCGCTTTTACCAGGCGGTCAGACGCGAGATCTAGCGAATCCGCTTCACATACCGTAAGCACCGCTTTCGGCGAACAAAACGATTCCCCCGGTGCGACATCCTTTTTCCAGTGTCCGAACTCCCGGTCCGCCAGACCGCCGCTGACGGCGAAATTTTCATCCTTTCGAAACAGCTCGATCTGCCAGGAAGCGCCGTGGTACAACTGCGCGCCCCAAAAAACGCCGCTTTGCGTATCTTCTACAAGCAGCCACGGGAAAAAATTGTTGACAGGCAAAGAGCCGACCTGTCCGAACCGTTCGCATTTTACGGAATCACGGTTCCAGCTTGCATCTAACTGCAGGCTTTCCGCCGGCAGCGACTCCAAGCTTCCCTCCTGGCTCCAGCGGCTGCGCAGACGGTGGATATACAACCGTTCGTGGCAGTCCCCTTCCAGATACGGGGAGATCCTTTCTATAGAAAAACTGGAAAGCAGTTCCAACTGCGCCGGATCCTGCCCATGGTTATGAAATTCACAAAATACGCTGATATACGGCATCTCCCGCTTCCAGTACAAATGATGATGCACCTCGTAGCCGCGGCTGTCCGCAAGGATGGTAACAATCTCTATGCCAAACGCATCCTCTTTTGTATTTTGGCTTACATACCGCATATTCTGTACAGACGCGCTGTTTCGCATCGTATTTCCCTGCGCGTAGCATCCTTCCGCCGCATCCCCTGCCAGCTTCAACTGTACCAGGCTGTCAAGCGCCGCCTGCTTTTCCACAGTAGATAACGGCTTGTCCGCCGGATACAGCGTCAGGCCTACATGCCTCTTTTCATCTGTTTCATACCGCACCGCCATGTCGCCCAGGCGGTATTCTTTTAGTAGCTGCCTCATTGCTCTTTTCCTTTCCAATCGGCCATGTTTTATTTCTGCCCGTAATACGCATGCTCCCCATGCTTTCGGAAAAAATGCTTATCCCTTATACAATCCGGCGCCGGCTTTACCTTTGGGTTAATTACTTCTGTCTTCGCCGCCATCTTTGCCACTTCTTCCAGTACAACCGCATGGTACACGGCCTGCGCGGCATCCTTTCCCCAGGTAAACGGCCCGTGGTTTGTACACAGCACAGCCGGCGTGTACATCGGGTTGATGCCGCGCGCTTCGAATGTTTCGATAATGACCTTTCCGGTATTGTCCTCGTACGCGCCTTCGATTTCTTCCGGCGTCAGGCTCCTGGCGCATGGAATTTCCCCGTAAAAATAATCGGCATGCGTCGTCCCATACAGCGGGATGCTGCGAGCGGCCTGCGCCCATGCCGTTGCCTCCGGCGAATGGGTATGCACGATGCCGCCGATCTGCGGGTATTTTGCGTACAATTCCCGATGTGTGGCGGTATCCGAAGACGGTTTGAACCTGCCCTCTATCTGCTTGCCCAAAAGATCCATGACCACCAGATCTTCCGGCGAAAGTTCGTCGTAGTCTACGCCGCTTGGCTTAATGACAAAACAGCCGCTTTCCCTGTCAATCCCGCTGACATTGCCCCATGTATAGGTAACCAGCCCCCGGCGCGGAAGTTCCATATTTGCTTCATATACTTGTTTTTTTAATGCTTCCAGCATAATAATCGTATCATTCCCTTTCTGCTTATTTCAGGGACGCGACTGCTGCCCGCTCGATCGCAAGCCCCGCATTATAACGCTTCATAAATTCGTCAAAACCCTCGACATCGCCAGGAACCGGCTGCTGCGTCACGCCGTTTTTGCCGCCAAACACTTTTTCGTCCAGATAGTCCGAAAGACTCTGCCCCTGCGCCCGGCCGCGCATATAGGAAGAAAGGAGCGCGATTCCCCAGGCTCCCCCCTCGCCCGCGGTTTCCATTACGGAAACAGGCGTATCCATCGCTGCGGCCATCATCCGCTGCCCTACGACGGGGGTTTTGAACAGGCCCCCATGTCCATATATTTTATCTACTTTTACTTTTTCTTGTTTCATCAGGATATCCAGGCCGTTTTTTAATGCTCCCAAAGCGGTAAACAAATGGACGCGCATAAAGTTTGCCAGGTTGAAATGGCTCTCCACGCTTCTTACAAAAAGCGGCCTGCCCTCGTCAAATCCAGTGATGCTTTCTCCTGAAAAATAGTTGTAGGCCAAAAGCCCGCCGCAGTCCGCGTCGCCTTCCAGCGCTTTTTGATACAGCATGGCATACAGCTCGCCCGCATCCACTTTTTTGCCCAGGCTTTCCGCAAACTCCCGAAACAGCCCGACCCATGCGTTTAAATCGGAGGTACAGTTGTTGCAGTGCACCATCGCCACTGCGTCGCCTGCCGGAGTGGTTACAAGGTCAATTTCCGGATAAACCTGCCGCAGTTCTTTTTCCAGTACGATCATCGCAAAAATCGAGGTTCCGGCGGAAACATTTCCGGTGCGCACAGCTACGCTGTTTGTCGCGGCCATTCCCGTTCCCGCGTCGCCCTCCGGCGGACATACCGGAATGCCTGCTTTCAGGTTTCCGGCCGGGTCTAACAGCCTTGCCCCTTCTTTTGTCAAAACGCCCGCAGACGCCCCCGCACACAAAACTTTCGGCAAAATATCCCCTAATTTCCACGGATAACCGTAAGAAGCCGTCAATTGGTCAAATGTCTCCACCATAGCGGCATTGTAATCCCGTATGGCGCTGTCAATCGGAAACATGCCGGAAGCATCCCCGATACCGATCACCTTTTCACCGGTCATTTTCCAATGGATATAACCTGCCAGCGTCGTCAAAAACGCCACATCCTTTACATGCGCTTCGTCATTTAAAATTGCCTGGTACAGATGCGCGATGCTCCACCGCTGCGGTATATTATAATGAAATGCTTCGGTCAGTTTTTCTGCCGCCTGCTCCGTAATCGTATTTCTCCATGTACGGAAAGGGACGAGCAGGTCCCCGTTTTTGTCAAACGCCATGTAGCCATGCATCATGGCGCTGAAGCCAATCGAGCCCACCGCCGTCAGTTCTTCCCCATACTTATACTGGACATCCTGTGAAAGATTCCGGTAACAATCCTGCAATCCGTCCCAGACCGCATCCAGGCTGTACGTCCAGATGCCGTCTTCATACTGGTTTTCCCATTCGTGGCTTCCGGATGCCAGCGGTGTGCTGTCTTCCCCAATCAGTACGGCTTTGATTCTGGTAGAGCCAAATTCGATGCCAAGTGCTGTCCGTCCTGCCGCAACCGCTTCTTTTTGATTCATGCGCATTCCTCCGTTCCGCTGCCTGCCCGGACAGCCATTTTGCCTGGACAGGCCCTGCTGTTTGTAGTTTTCAAATAATTACAGATTTGTTTTAATATTTTTATAAATACCTTCCGCATCCAGCTCATACTTATGCAAAAGCTCGTTTGCCGGGCCGGATTCGCCGAATACGTCCCGGACTCCAAGACGCGTAAGCTTTGTCGGGCACTGCTCCCCCAGCGTTTCCGCTACGGCTGCCCCAAGACCCCCGATGATCGAATGCTCTTCTACCGTAAATACCCGTTTTGTCTTTGCCGCGCTGGCTACGACCAGTTTTTCATCTAAGGGCTTGATCGTATGGATATTGACCACTTCCGCGTCAATGCCGTCCGCCTCGAGCAGGTCTGCCGCCAGGCATGCCTGCGATACGCACAGCCCTGTGGCAAAGATCGTAAGGTCACGCCCTTGCTTTAATACGACGCCCCGTCCGATTTCAAACGTATAAGAATGTAGAGATAAACGGCACCTTGCCGCAGGCAGACAGCCCTGCCGCAATCCCGGTCATATTTGCTTCCGCAATGCCGCAGTCGATATGCCGGCTCGGAAATACTTTCTGAAACACCCCCGTCTTGGTAGCCGCCGCTAGGTCGGCATGCCTTTTACCGTTCTTGCATCTTGAAAAGCCTGGCCAATCTCGTCAAAATCATTTCCGTTGATATGGATCACATGGAAATTGAACGCCTCGAATTTTTTATCAATCGGATAAGGGGAACAAACCTGGTCAATCGGGCCGTCGATCTGTAGATTATTATTATCCACGATTACAACCAGGTTGTCAAGCTTGCGGAATCCGGC
>CAJUIH010000026.1 GCA_910586045.1 uncultured Eubacterium sp. | reverse complement strand
CCGACCTACCGCTTAGGAGGCGGTCGCTCTATCCAGCTGAGCTATAGCGACAATTCAATTCTGCTTCAAAAAGCAATCTCACAACTGTTAATTATAATAACGGTTCACCGGTCGGTTGTCAAGCCCTTTTTTTACATTTTCTACATCTTACCCACGAGGACGCCGGATGAAAGGCCAAGGTCTGTCCCCCATCCGGCAAACATACTGTTTACGCGAACACAATCTGAACCGCTGCTTATTTTGCCTGTACCGGTTCTAAAATTTGAATACCTCGTTTTCTTTTGTAATATCCACAATCCGGCTCAAAAAATAATCGTTATTGGTACGTTTTTTGTACGCCGTAATCAGAGAATAGTCCTGCCACATATGCATCGGAAATACATGATCCGCATCGATATGCTTCATAAAATAATCAATCCCTTTAAACGCGTCTTTGCCCTGGCGCGGGTCAAGCGGAACAAAGGCAAGGTCAAAATGGATATCGGCAATGCGCCGCATCGCATGCTTGTATCCCCGTTCCATACGCCCATTTACCAGGTCCCCGACCCCTTCCCAGTACCACCAGTGCAGATCTCCGGCATGATAAATCTGTTTCCCCTCTGCCTCGACGCAAAATGCTACGCCGGCGTCTGTGGAAGCCAGCGTCTTTATTTTGATATCGCCGATCTCATAAGACCGTTCTGGTGCGGTATACGTAATTTGATCGGCGGCCGTTTCCCCATAGCCGTGTTTGATTAAAAAATTACGGCTCATTTTGCAGTCTTTGGAAAATACAAAACGTACATTCGGATATTGCCCGGCAAGCTTTAAGTTATCCATATCGAAATGGTCCTGATGCCTGTGGCTGGCAAACACATAACAGCTTTTGGCAGTATCAATCGGCGGAATTTCCCCGCCGAACTGGAATCCATTGACACGGTTTCCTTGAAAATAATCAAAAATCAGAATTGTATGCTCCAGCTCCACATAAAAACTGCTATGGTGTAAAAAAATAACTTTCATTCGGTTTCCTTTCCGCTTTTGGCTTATGTCATCCGGTTAATGACCGCATTCGCCTTTTGATAAATTTCATCCGGTGCAAATCCAATCAAAAATTGTCCGTCTTCATAAAGGATCTGCCCATCTACCATTGTCATCTTTACATTTTGTTTGCTGCCGCTGTATACAAGATTTTTTACAACATTCCCTTCCGGCTGCATATTCGGCTGTTTGCAGTCAATCAATACAAGATCCGCCTTTTTTCCAACCGCAAGAGAATCGCAGTCTGTAAGGCCCATGGCCTTTGCGCCGCCCGCGGTGGCCATATACAGCACTTCGTCCGCGCAAAGGCAGGCCGCGTCCATTTCACGGATTTTAGCCAGACCCGCTGTAAGGAACATTTCGCGGAACATATCCAGACAGTTATTGGATGCCGGCCCGTCTGTCCCAATCGCTGTATTGATGCCGCGCTGCGTAAATGCCCGAACCGGGGCAATGCCGCTTGCAAGCTTTAGGTTAGATGCCGGATTTGTAACCGCCGACAGGCCGCGCTGCGCAAAAATGTCCAAATCGGCATCGTCCAGCCAAATACAGTGGTACCCGCCGCCGCCATATGCATACATGCCGACGGCATCGGTTAAGGCAGTCGGTGTTTTGCCCCAGCGTTCCATGCATGCCTCTACCTCATGTTTTGTCTCCGCATTGTGGAGAAAACACGGCAGGCGCAGTTTCTGCGCCAATTTTGCCACGCCCTCCATTAGCTGCATGGAAGTTGTGTATTCGGCATGAATCCCCGCGGCATACCCAAGCCTGCTGCCCATTTGTGTGATCGCATAATACTCTTCCTCCATCTGCGCAAGGGACCCGGTAAAATTATTCAGCGCGCATACCTGCACCGTCCGAAATCCCGTATCCCTGGCCGCCCTGGCACTCGCATACGGTAAAAAGTACATGTCAAAATTTGCGGTAATGCCGCTCGTAAGATATTCCATGATACCCAAAATATTGAGCCAATAAGCATCTTCCTGCGTAAGCTGTGCCTCTTTTGGAAATACCTGCTGCGTAAGCCACTCCTGCAGTGGCAGGTCGTCCGCATAGGAACGCAGAAATGTCATTGCCGTATGGGTATGGGCATTTTTAAATCCCGGAATAATGGCACAGCCGGACGCGTCTATTTCCCGATCCCATACAACCGGTTTTTCGCGGCCGCACGAGACGGACGCAGGCGCGCAGGCCTGTCCTTTCTTCCCGCTTTGGGTTTTTACGTCCCCGTCTCCAATATATTGGATCGTATTTCCTTTGACCCATAATTCTCCGTTTACAACCGAAAACGCATGGCCGCCTGCTGACTGGAGAATCTTTGCATTATAAAACCGGACGTCCATCTTAACCACCTGCCTTTATGCTCTATTTTACGCCAGATCTTTTAGATCCGCAAGGCTGACTCCAAGCGCCCTTAATTCTTCCTGCGCCTGGGAAAAAGACCGGAACCGAATGGTATGAATGCCTATTTCCTTAGGATAGGCCAGATTGCGCACCGTATCGTCAATAAATACGCACTCTTTTGACACCAGACGAAACTGGTCCAAAATAAAATGGTAAATTTCCTTTTCCGGCTTAATATAGCCTGTCTGAAATGAGAAAACAGCCCCGTCCACCAGCGGCAGAAAATCCAACCCCTGATCTTTTGTCAGTTCATACGTTCTCCTGGCATAATTTGATAAAATATAGACATGGTAACCCGCTTTTTTCATAGACGCAATCCATGCTTTTGCATACGGGTACTGTACGATCGTCCGACCGACCTGCTCCCAAAACAGCCGTACCTGCTCCTGTTTGTCTATGGCCGCGACCAGAAAAGAGGACAGCACTTCCTCGTCCGGTTTCACACTGCGGTCGTACTCATTCCATGCCTGCGAGCGGACTGTCGCGTCCGCTACTATTTCCAATGTATTTCCAGACAGCCCGATTTCTTTCATAACGTCCTGCCAGCGGAAATCTACCAAAACCATTCCTACATCCAATAGGATATTTTTAATCATAATCTCCCCTTTTCCCCAAAACAGGGACGAATGCCTTTTCCCGCATCGAAAAGCCTCCATTCCCTGTTTTGGCGCTTTGTGTCAGTTGTTCCGGTAAATAATATCCTCACGTTTTGGGCCGTTGGAAACCATTGTAATCGGATAACCGATCCGTTCTTGTACAAATTCGATATAGCGCCTGCAGTTTTGGGGCAGTTCTTCATATTTACGGATTCCCGTAATATCACAGTTCCAGCCCGGCAGCACCTCGTACACCGGTTTTGCCTTTTTCAATGATGCCGTCGTTGGAAATTCCGTCGTTACCGTCCCGTCTATTTCATACCCGACACATACCGGAATCTGGTCCAGATAGCCAAGTACGTCCAATACGGTAAATGCTACATCCGTCGTACCCTGCAGGCGGCAGCCATATCTGCTCGCTACGCAGTCAAACCAGCCTACCCTGCGCGGCCGTCCGGTCGTCGCCCCATATTCTCCGCCGTCGCCGCCGCGTCTGCGCAGTTCTTCCGCTTCGTCTCCAAAAATCTCACTGACAAATTCCCCCGCGCCAACGGCACTGGAGTATGCCTTGCATACGGTAATGACCTGTTTGATCTCGTACGGCGGTATTCCCGCGCCGACTGCCCCATATCCCGCCAGTGTCGGAGACGAGGTAACCATTGGATAAATCCCATGTTCCGGATCCCTTAATGTACCAAGCTGTCCTTCAAGCAGGATCGTTTTGTCCTCTTTTAATGCCTGCTGCAAATACGCAGCCGTATCCGCTGCGTACGGCGCTACCATTTCCCGGTACCGATGCAGCTCGTCTAACAGTTCCTGCGCCTTTAACAGCGGTTTATGGTACAGGTGTTCAAACAGGATATTTTTCAGATCTAAGATACGCTGTACTTTTTCCTGCAGCAGCGCCTCGTCGAACAATTCGCTGACCTGAAAACCGATTTTTGCATATTTATCCGAATAAAACGGAGCGATCCCCGATTTGGTGGAACCAAATGATTTTCCGCCCAGCCGTTCTTCCTCATACTGGTCGAGCAGGACATGGTAGGACATAACAATCTGCGCCCTGTCCGATACCAAAATCTTTGGTTTTGGTACCCCCTGGTCGGTAATGGATTTGATTTCCCCAAAAAGCTTTGGTATGTCAAGCGCCACCCCATTTCCGATCACGCTCGTTGTATGATTATAAAACACACCGGATGGAAGCGTATGCAGCGAAAATTTTCCATAATGGTTTTTTATCGTATGCCCCGCATTCGCACCTCCTTGAAAACGGACAACCAGATCCGCATGCTCAGCCAGCATATCCGTAATTTTCCCTTTTCCCTCGTCGCCCCAGTTCGCTCCCACAACTGCTTTTACCATTTGTTTGTACCTCCTTTGCATCCGCCTGCCCATCTTTTTTCCATGCTGGGCAGGCATAAAAAAGGCAGGCTGTAAAAACCTGCCTGAAATTACCGTTTTTACTTTTTGATTATACATGAGTCCGGGGCATAAGTAAAGATGTGCGGTGATAAAAAGAAAATCAAGAAATTCCATCCATATTTTTTTAAATTATTATTGATTTTCATGCGTAATAAGTGTATTGTTTTTATATATCTACCATAAAATTGTATGAATATGCAAAAAACCAAGCCCAGTACACGCCCTTATGGAAACGCCGCCATATGTTCCAATAGATGGCGGCAAGCAACACACACCATTTAATAAAGAGGAGGATCATGAAATGGTAAAGAAACTGGACAGAATGAATCTGCGGAAAAAATTAAACTACAGTTATACTGTCGTCATCCGTCTGATGATACTTTCCGGCCTGATCAGCATCGTCGGCCTTTCAACCTTGTACCTGGAACTGCACAAATATATCAATGGCGCGCAAAAAGCCGACACAGCGGTAAAAGAATGCCGGATCAACATTAATGTCGCGGCCCGTAATATGCTGGAAATGGCTTTAGTCGGCACGGAAGATACATACAGCGGATATGTCGATACGTTAAAACAGCATCTGCAGACTGTAGGCCAGGAGATCGAAACCCTGAAAAGCACCCATATTATTCCGGACGACCTTTACGAACAGTATGTAATCGTACTAAATGAATGGGTACCCATCGCAAATGAGATTATTGAATTGATTGAACAGCGGAAAATAGCGGAGGCACTGCCGAAAATATCAGCCGAAAGCACGCCTGCCTTAGACAAGGTCGTTACGATTTCCCAGCAAATGAACGATGTAACGGACGCGCAAAAAAACCGGGCCATTTTTCTAAGCCAGGTAATCGCCATCGTAGGCTGTATCTCGATTGTCCTGTTTGCGTTCACGGCCTCCCTGTTGTCCATCAAGATCCGAAAACACCTGACGCATTCCATCCTTACCCCGTTACAGGAGCTGGAATCGGTTGCCGGCAAGCTTGCCGCCGGAAACCTGCATGTAGAATTAGACTGCAGATCTGACGACGAATTTGGCTCCATGGCAGAAAGCCTTAGAAAAGCCGTAGGCATTCTCTCGTCCTATATTGACGATATTTCCGCTACCATGGAAGAATTTTCAAAAGGAAACTTTGATGTGAAGCCGTCCGTGGAATGGCAGGGCGATTTTCAGGGAATCCTGATTTCCCTGCTGCAATTTGAGCAAAGTATGTCGGAAACGGTCAAAGGCATCCAGCGTGTCGCGGACAAGGTTTCCTATGACGCGCAGCAGGTAGCGCAAAATTCCACAAATCTGGCAGAAGGCGCAGCCGAACAGTCTTCCATTACCGGCGCGCTGTCCGCAACCTTGGCATCGGTATCCGAACAGGTATCACAAAACGCGAACAACGCGGAAAACATCAGCCGTAAAGTAGACCAGCTTGGGGAGGAAATTATCAGCAGCAATCAGAAAATGCAGGAAATGGTAACTTCCATGAACGAAATCAACCAGTCGTCCGAAGAAATCGGCAAAATCATCGCGACAATCAATGACCTTGCCTCGCAGACAAACCTGCTGGCGCTCAACGCTTCGATCGAAGCCGCCCGTGCGGGGGAAGCCGGAAGAGGATTTTCGGTTGTGGCGGACCAGGTATCCGTTCTTGCATCCCAAAGTTCCGAAGCGGCAAAGGAATCTACGCTTCTTATCGGGTCGTCGGTAAAAGCGGTCGAAAAAGGTATGGTAATTGCGGACGAAACAGCCAGCCAGCTAAAAAATGTGGTTGACGATTCCAGGGCCATTACAATAGAGGTAGGCGAAGTGGCCGTTGCACTTGAGTCACAGACGGAAGCTATTTCACAGATTGACAATGGTGTGGAACATATCAATGAAGTAGTAAAGATCAACTCCAGGGCCGCAGAAGAAAGCGCCACCGCAAGCCAGGAAATGAGCGGACAAGCGGACAATCTGGAAGGATTGATCCGTAAATTTAGGGTAGGTAATTTTAGCTGACAATCCAAACAGCAGCATGTCCGGCGCAGTTAAACGACAGGCATGCTGCTGTTGTATACGCATTGTTTCATTCCGTAATTTTATGAGAAGACGCAACCGCCAAAGCCCCCGGCCCGATATGGCAGGATACGCTTAATGACAGCGGATGTACGACACAGTCCTGCCCCGGAAACGCTTCTTTGACTTCCTTTTCAAACTGCAGGGCGGCATCCCGGTCATACGTATAGGCAATATCGATATGCATATTAGAGCCGGTCGGATCTTGAAAACGGTTTCTGCAGTCATTTTTCATGGCATCCATCATGATTCCTTTTGCCTGCTTTACGGTTCTGGCCTTTGCAAACGCATCCAGCTTTTCACCCTGGATCTGTAATACCGGCTTTAAGCGCAGCAGCGTACCCAGTGCGGCTGCAGCCGGGGTAATCCGCCCGCCCTTTTTTAAATATTTCAACGTATCTACCATAATATATATGCTGGATTCAAATTTTTCCCGTTCCAAAACCTCCCGGATCTGCACCGCGTTTTTTCCCTGCCCTGCCAGCATCACGCCGTCCAGGACCGAACGCCTTTGCGTAACGGAAATCCGCTGGTTATTGACCACCTGCACCCTATTGTCATAATCCTGCGCGAGCATCAGCGCTGTTTCACACGAACTGCTTAGCCCCGAAGACATCGGAATATGCACGATATCATCATACGTTTCCAACAGCCGGTCCCACAAATCGGTAACATCTCCGACCGTTGGCATGGACGTAGAGATCTCCACGCCCTCCTCCAGTTTTTCGTAAAACTTCTCCTGCGTCAGGTTGATATCTTCATAAAATGTTTCATTATTCATATAAAAAGGCATGGGCAATACAAAAATTCCCATTTCCTTAGCTTTCGCCTGTGTGATTCCGCTATTGGAATCGGTTACAATCGCTGTTTTAGCCATATTCCTATCCTCCATATTCGTACTGTCCGGATTTCCGGTGTTTCTTTTTTCTGCTTCTTTTCTATAATCCTATTTTAACCCGAAAAGCATTGTATCACACCTGAAAAATAGTTACAAGCCAAAAGATGGGAATTGACTTTTCACACCTCCATGTTATACTAAAAGCAGTATTCCAACAGCAGCCAAAAATAGATCATGCAAAATTAGAATTGGAGAAAACCGATGAAAGAGACTGGAATCCGCCCAACCGTACTGGCTCAAATCCAGGAAATCGCCAGACAATACGGCACCGCCAAAGTGATTTTATTCGGTTCCCGCGCCCGTGGGGATTTTCAAGCGAAAAGCGATATAGATTTGGCCGTGCAGGGCGGAAATGTCGCCGGATTCGCACTTGACGTCGACGAATTGACAGATACCCTGCTTCGGTATGATATTATTGATCTAAACGCGCCGCTTTCAGACGCATTTGCAAAAGAAATAGAAAGGGACGGTCTGATATTGTATGAAAAAATTTGACCATTTTTGCGCGAATTTAGCTGTACTCGAGCGGGCGCACGAGGAAAATCTGGAGAATCCATTTATCGTGAGCGGAATCATTGATAAATTTTTTATCCAATTCGAACTTGGGTGGAAAGTACTAAAAGAATTGCTGAGATACGAAGGCAGCGGTACCGTGTGCACCGGCTCTCCAAGGGCAGTTTTAAAAGAGGCGTTTACC
Source organism: uncultured Eubacterium sp. (assembly GCA_910586045.1). Taxonomy (GTDB): domain Bacteria; phylum Bacillota; class Clostridia; order Lachnospirales; family Lachnospiraceae; genus Eubacterium_J. Next base: position 22,742 of record CAJUIH010000026.1, on the reverse strand, counting down.
GTTTATGATTTTATCGATGAGCGGCTGTGGCTTTGTATGTTAAAAGACAGAAACGACATGACACATATTTATAACGGTGCTGCCGCAGCACAGTTGGCCGGCACCATTATAGAACACTATACGCCGGCTTTTGCAAATATGAAAACTTGTATTTTGTCAAAATATGGGGATGAACTGGATATTATGAACTAATACAATTCCGTATAGCCAGCACAGGAAATAGGCAGACAAAAGCAATCCCACTGCCTTTGTCTGCCAAACGTTTTGCGCAGCCCTTATTATGATTCGTTCACCGCATCTACAAACTTCAAAAAGGATTCCCTGCCCTCTTTCGTACATTTATAGACACCGGCATCTTTGAGTACTTCCAAAAAGACCAGTCCGATTTCCGATCGGACAATTCCGTCAATATTCGCAGCATCGATATGGTCATATTTTGGCCGAAACGCCTCTACCCAATCCGCATGTTTTTCAAGCTCTTCGTCCGCACGCAGATCCGCGCCGTTTAAAATAGCTTCTTTCAGTTTCGCCATCTCGTCTTTTAACCGTGCCGGAAGCACCGCAAGCCCCATTACTTCAATCAGTCCGATATTTTCTTTTTTAATATGGTGCAGATTGGCATGCGGATGGTATACGCCGAGCGGATGTTCTTCCGTGGTAATATTGTTGCGCAGTACAAGATCCAGTTCGTAGCTGCCGTCGCGGTACCTTGCAATCGGGGTAATCGTATTGTGCGGCTCCCCGTCGGTTTCAGCCAGTATGAATGCCGCTTCGTCCGTATAACCGCGCCATTTCAACAAGATTTTGTCCGCCAAGTCAATCAGCCGCTCTTTTTGCTGTGAACGGATCCTGATTACAGACATCGGCCATTTTACAATGCCTGCCGTTACATCCTCGTACCCCTGAAACTGGATTTCCTGTTCCACCGGGGCTTTTGCCATTGCAAATTCATAATGCCCGCCCTGGAAGTGGTCGTGGCTTAATATCGAACCGCCCACAATCGGAAGATCCGCATTGGAACCTACAAAATAATGCGGGAATTGTTCTACAAAATCCAGCAGCTTGCCGAACGCCGCCCGTTCAATCTTCATCGGCGTATGCTTTGCATTGAAAATAATGCAGTGTTCGTTGTAATAAACATACGGGGAATACTGGAAATACCAGTCGCTTTGGTTGATGGTAACCGGAACTACCCTGTGGTTTTGCCTGGCAGGATGGTTCACACGGCCCGCATACCCCTCGTTTTCCTTACACAGCAGGCATTTTGGATAGCCGCTTTGTTTTGCAAGTTTTGCCGCTGCAATCGCTTTCGGGTCTTTTTCCGGTTTGGATAAATTCACCGTAATGTCCAACTGTCCAAATTCGGTATCCGCCGTCCACTTTAAATCCTTTTTGATCCGGTATCTGCGGATATAGTCCGTATCCCGGCTGAATTTATAAAAATAATCCGTCGCTTTTTTTGGATCTTCCTGGTACAAGGCCCGAAAGGTACGTATAACCTCACTTGGCCTTGGCACAAGCATGCTCATAATTTTTGTGTCAAATAAATCCCGGTAGACAACGCCGTTTTCTTCCAAAATGCCCTTTTCGTACGCATAGTCCAGCATTTCTTTTAAAATCGTCTCCAACTGCTCTTCGGCTGTTTCCTGCGTCATGGCCGGTTCATTGCCATAAGCTTTTACCGCTTCATCTTCCAGTTCGTCCAAAGCAAACAGCTCCAGCAGACGGTTGATCGTATACTGCTCGTCTTCCGGTTCGATCAGCCCTGTCGCAAGTCCATAATCCGTTAGCTGCAATATATTTTTCTGGATCATTGTTTTCCCCTTTCCGCCCTTATGCTAACCGGGCCGGCCCGTCACCGATTTCTACTACATAAAAATCGCCTTCGTATCCGATTTTTTCCTTATATGCCTTTCCAACCTGTGCGATAAACGAGTCTACGGCTTCATCCTTTACGATGCTGACCGTACAGCCGCCAAACCCCGCGCCCGTCATACGCGAACCGATAACGCCGTCTATTTTCCATGCTTCTTCTACCATCGTATCCAGTTCGATTCCGGTTACTTCATAATCATCCCGCAGCGATACATGGGATGCGTTCATCAATTCCCCGAATAACGCGACGTCATTGTTTTTCAATGCTTCCACTGCCTTTAATGTACGCTGGTTTTCATAAACCGCATGTTTCGCGCGTTTTTTGCGCGTTTCATCTTTGATCGCCGACTGGTACTGCGCAAACTGTTCCTCATTCAGGTCGCCCAGGGACTGGATGCCGACTACTTCCTCGATCTCCGCCAGCGCCGTTTCACACTCGCTGCGCCGTTCATTGTATTTGGAGTCCCCCAGGCCGCGCTTTTTATTCGTGCAGGATATTACAATCTTCGCGCCTTTTAACTGAATCGGCGCATATTCGTATTGCAGGGTCGCCGTATCCAGGAAAATCGCATGCTCGGCCTTTCCCATCGCAATCGCAAACTGATCCATAATACCGCAGTTGACGCCGTTAAAATTATTTTCCGCATACTGTCCAATCAGCGCAAGATCCTGGTTTGATACCGAAAAACCAAACAGGTCTTTTAAAATATAACCGGTCAGCACCTCCACGGAAGCCGAAGAGGAAAGCCCGGAGCCATTCGGAATATTCCCAAAGAGCATCAGGTCCATGCCCTGTTCTACTTTCATGCCCTTTTCACCGAAAGCCCACATCACACCCTTTGGATAGTTCGTCCAGTCCGCCTGTTTTTCGGCCTTTAAACCGTCTACCGACGATTCAATAATACCCAGGTGTTCAAAATTCATCGAATAAAAACGCAGCTTTTTATCCTCTCTTTTGCGAACGACCCCGTAGGTACCGATCGTCAATGCGCACGGAAATACATGTCCGCCATTATAATCGGTATGTTCCCCGATCAGATTTACGCGGCCCGGCGCAAAATAGACACGGATGTCCCCCTGCGCGCCATAGATCTCCTTAAACTTTTCTAATAACTTTGCCTGCATAAAAATGTCCCTCTCTTTCGCTGTATATTTTCCGACTGCATACATGTTTATTATACATTTTCTACAAAGAGATTGCAATTGTATTTCTGCTTTTACAACAAATTTCCGAAAAGATGCAACAAAACTGCTTACTCGCTGCCCTTTTCAAATACAAAAAACAAATACATGGCCGTTTTTAAATTTGCACAAAATCCTGTTGGACAGACGCATGATTTTTTGTTTTTTCCATAAACTTTATTAAGACTTCCTTAAAATAACCTTACCCACTTGTACGTTAAAAATGCCTATGCTATAATTCGCATAAAAGAAAGCGGAATACCTGCACTACAGGATGTATGGATAAAGAAGGGTGAAAAATGCAAAACAGCAAACAGAAAAATTCAATTGTTTCCTGCCTAAAAGAACTGTCCTACCGGTATCGCCATGCATGGATCCTCTCTTACGGGATCATTTATCTTGCGTGGTTCGCCTATTTGGAACAAACGGTTACGAAAAAATTTCATATTATCACCATGCCGGTGGATGTAAAAATTCCATTCTGTGAATACTTTATCATCCCGTACATGCTGTGGTTTGCCTATGTGCTCTGTACGGTTGCCTATTTCTTTTTTTACAGTACCAACGACTATTACCGGCTTTGTATGTTCCTTTTTACCGGCATGACTATATTTTTGGTCGTATCAACGGTGTATCCAAACGGCCATAACCTGCGCCCGGAGGTCTTTGCACGGGAAAACTGGTATACGGAAATTGTAGGGTGGCTGTATGAAACGGATACGCCGACCAATTTATTTCCAAGCATCCATGTCTATAACTCACTTGGGACCCATATTGCAATTATGCGCAGTTCCAGCTTAAAAAATAAAAAGCTGCTGCGTGTTACTTCTTTTGTGTTATGCCTGCTGATTATTTTATCGACCATGTTTTTAAAGCAGCATTCCGTCTTTGACGTGCTGACCGCATGCGGGCTTTCCGCGGTCATGTATTATGTAATATACGGGGAAGCTTATAAGAAAATCCCTGCGACGGTCCGCCTGCATAAGCGGAAAAAAGAACAAGCGCTGGAAGGGCTGCGTCTTAGGATGTAGGCGCGGGCCATACAAAAACGGGAAGCAGGTTTCTGCTTCCCGTTTCCATTTCTAACTCCAACCGCGCTTATCCGGCATTCACGCTGAGTTTTTCCGCCTCATCCATCCAAATCCTCACATCCGCGTCACTCGGCATCCGCAGGTCCCCGCGCGGCGATACGGCAACGGATCCGACTTTTGGCCCGTCCGGCAGACAGGAGCGTTTAAACTGCTGGGAAAAAAACCGTCTGTAAAATGTCTTTAACCATTTTAAAATCGTGCCGCTGTCATAATTTTGCGCAAACGCGGTTTCCGCAAGCCGGTATATTTTTTCCGGCACAAACCCAAATCGAAGGATATAATATAAAAAGAAGTCGTGCAGCTCATACGGGCCTACCAGATCTTCTGTTTTCTGCGAAATCTCCCCCTCCTTAGGCGGCAGCAGCTCTGGGCTGACCGGGGTATCCAGTATATCAAAAAGTACTTCCGACAATACTTTGCTGCCGCACGTATCGGCAAAATACCGGACCAGATGGCGGACAAGCGTTTTCGGTACGGAAGCATTCACCCCGTACATAGACATATGATCGCCGTTATAGGTCGCCCACCCAAGCGCTAGTTCCGACAAATCGCCTGTCCCTATGACCATCCCATTGCATTTGTTCGCAAGGTCCATCAGGATCTGTGTCCGTTCCCTGGCCTGGCTGTTTTCATAAGTAACGTCTTGTACCGTCGGATCATGTCCGATATCCGCAAAATGCATTCCGACCGCCTCCCGGATGCTGATTTCCTCAAAGGCCGCGCCCAGCGTTTCGATTAGCTGCACAGCATTTTCGTACGTACGGTCTGTCGTCCCAAATCCCGGCATGGTTACCGCATGGATCTGGCTGCGCGGCAGTCCGAGCAGGTCAAACGCCCGTACCGTTACGAGCAACGCCAGTGTGGAATCCAGGCCGCCGGAAATTCCAACTACCGCATGCCCGCAGCCTGTATGTTCCAAGCGTTTTTTTAACCCCATCGCCTGAATCGACAGGATTTCTTCACACCGGCTGTCCCGGTCTTTCTTATTTCCCGGCACAAACGGCGCCGGGTCCACAAAACGCGTCAGCCCGGTATCCAACATTTCCAGCGAAAAATTTGTAACCGTATAATCCTGTAATCCGGCAGGTTCAAAGGTAGACATCCTGCGGCGCTCCGCATTCAGCTTTTCCACATCGATTTCTGAAATGGCAGGTTCATTTGCAAACCGCGGCGCTTCCTTTAATAAAACCCCGTTTTCCGCAATCATGCTCTGGCCCGCGTATACAACGTCCTGGGTAGATTCCCCGTCCGACGCGTTCGCGTAAACATAGCCGCAAAGCAGCCGCGCCGACTGGCCCGTAATCAGGCTGCGCCTGTACCGGTCCTTGCCGGTTACTTCATCGGAAGCGGACAAGTTTACAATCAGGTTTGCACCTGCCAGCGCATGTCCGATACTTGGAGGGGACGGTGCCCAAACATCCTCGCAAATCTCTGCCGCGATCCTAAGAGCCGGCATTGTTTCACATACAAACAACTGGTCAGTGCCCATCGGCACAGTTACACCCGCACGCAGCGTAACCGGAACCGTTTTTTTCATACCGCGCGAAAAATATCTTGCCTCATAAAACTCCGCGTAATTGGGCAGAAATACTTTAGGTACAATGCCTAAAATATTCCCTTTGCAAACCACTGCCGCCGTATTATACAAGCTGCCCATATAGTCCAGCGGCAGGCCCGCAAAGATCACCGCGTTTAGGCCCGCTGTCTTCTCGGCAATGACAAACAACTGTTCCTTTGCTTCCCTTAACAGCAACTCCTGTTCAAATAAATCCCCGCAGCTATAACCGGTCATGCATAATTCCGGAAAGACGATCACGCAGGCTCCCTGCGCCGCCGCCCGTTCTGCCTGCCGGATGATCTCTCCCGCGTTATATTTAGGATCCGCCACCCTGATTTTCGGGGACATCGCCGCTGCTTTTACATATCCGTGTTTCATTTTTCTGCTCCTTTTTCTTCGTTAACGCTGCCTACCAATAGCCTGCTCCTTTTTGCGGCTCTTATACCCGATCTTTCTCACACTGGGCCAGCATTTCTTTTAATTCCTCGATTTCGAACGGATACGCCGTATTGCAGAACTGGCATTTGACCTCGATCGGCTCCCCATCCTCTATCATGTCCCGCAAATCTTTTTTCGGAATACTGATCAACGCTTTTTGAATACGTGCTTTCGAACAATTACAGGCGAACGCTGCCGGAATGCGTTCTAAAATTTCCATTTCAAGCCCCGCAAGCAGCTCTTCCAATAGTTGTTCCGGCGTATACCCCTGTTCGAGCATGTCCGTAACCGGACGGATCTTTTTTATATTTTCTTCGAGTGTTTGAATCACAGCATCGCTGGTATCCGGCATAAGCTGAAGAATAAACCCGCCCGCCCTGCGGATCGAACAGTCCGTATCCACCAGTACGCCAAGCCCGACCGAGGATGGGACCTGCTCGGAAGACGCAAAATAATACGTCAGATCTTCCGCAATTTCCCCGGTCTGCAGTTGTGTTGTGCCGACATACGGTTCTTTTAATCCAAGATCTTTCATCACGCGCAAAATCCCCGCGCCGACCGCACCGCCGACATCCAGTTTTCCCATTTCATTGGCGTCTAATTCTACCTGCGGCTGTTGTGCATACCCTTTTACATGTCCGGCAGCGTCCGCCGTTACCGTCATGCCCCTGACCGGCCCGTCCCCAAGGACCTGGATTGTTAAAAGATCGTCCGGCCCTTTCATCATCGCACCCATCATCGCACCCGCGGACAGCAGACGGCCCAACGCTGCTGATACAACCGGACTTGTATGGTGAAAAATCCTCGCCTGTTCGGTAAGCTCCCTTGCGGTTATGGCAAATGCGCGGACTGCATGGTCTGCCGCAGCCACCCTTACAATATAATCATTCATCCCTTTTTGTCTCCTTTTTCAAGATCTGTCCATTGCTTTATCATAACATAGGAAAGGGTAATCTACAAGGCATTTGCCGATTGATTGCGGCTACCGCATTTTATTACGGCAAATGCAGCGAAAGGGTTAACGGCGTCCGGCAATTGACATTTTGCATCGATCGTGCTATAGTTTTGCTAATTCAATTGTATTGACGATATGATTGTATCAGCGTATATTTCAAATGGCAGCAGGAGGCGGGTTTATGAGGCAAATAGAACAAAATGTATCACCGATGAGCAACGAGGGGCGCAATGCTTATGTTATCGAGCATTTAACAAATGCTTTGTTAAAGCTGCTTTCGGATCACCCGATCGGCGATATTTCCATCAGTCAGTTATGCAACCTGGCTGAAGTAGGCAGAGCGTCATTTTATCGGAACTTTGAAAGCAAAGAGGACATTCTTAGGGCCTATATCGACCAGCGATTCCGGGAATGGATAGAGTTAGACCGGATCGGCGACGGCCGGCCGCTGCATAAATGGATCGCGGCAATGTTCGGCCATTTTGAAGCACACCGGGAATTTTATACATTGCTGAATAAAAGGAATCTGATTTACCTTTTAAAAGATGTGATTATAGGACTGTGCGGGCCAAAAACGGAACAGACGGCGGAAGAAGCGTATGCAAGCGCCTTTGCCGCCTATACGCTTTACGGATGGATTGAGGTATGGTTTCAGCGGGGAATGCAGGAATCCGCGCAGGAAATGGAGCAGATGTTCCAAAACAGGGGGCTTTAAAGCTAAAACGCTGTTTTATCGGTTCCGCCAGAATCCGTTATACTGATTTGTGAAAATACTACATTGGCTTTAGATTCTGGTTGAGCCGGTCCACCATCCAGGCAAGCCGTTTTTTTCGTCCGGCATCTGTTTTTGCATCCAAATACGCCCGTGTATAGGTTTTCTGTACGGATAAGGACATGGCCTGGAAATTTGCAAAAGCAGGTTCGATTCCTTTTAACAGCGCACAAACACAAGCGATTTGTTCTTCTGTTATGGCTGTAGCTTTTGGAGCGTCCCATTGTCCGTTTTTTTTGGCTTCTTCTATTTTCATTCTGCCGTACTCGGTCATAAGCCCCCGCTCTGTTAGGCTGTTGGCCAATGCCTTATTTTTTTCGGACCATTTGCTGTTGTTTCTGCGCATAGAGAAATATTTCTTATATGCCTGCTCGCTGATACGCTGCATCTGTCCGTCAATCCATCCAAAACACAGGGCTTCTTCCAGCGCTTCTTTTGCTTTCAGCGTTTTCGGCCCGCCGGCTTTCCCGAATAAAAGCCAAACGCCGGCATCGGACTGGCAATGGGTTAAAAGCCATTCGCGAAATTCTTCTCTGTTGGCAAATTCCATCGGTTCGTTCATTGTTCGCTTCTCCTTTTGGTTATTTTATCCTATATGATATTTTATCCTATCATTTTTTTCATCAAATACAATAGAACAATTGCACGACCGACAGCGTCTGCGTAAGATTTGAATGGATTGATTTCGATACCGTGCAGGAAAGCGGTGGATGCATTTCGTTCTTTTTGTCTCATTTTGCGCGCTTCTATTGACAGCAGGTTTATTGCTGATATAATTGTATCAACGATACATTTGAATCATCGATAATCAGATTGATTCATTCATCTATTGATCCATGGTACAGATAGACAAAGCATATAGGAGAAAGGAGAAAAAGAGAAATGAAAATAATGAAAAAGGTATTTCAGATCATCGGAATCCTGCTATTGGTTCTTTTTGGAATCGCCCTGCTTGTGTATTTTTTTATCCTGCAGTACCCAAGGCTGAAAAAAGATCCTGCCGTTGGAAAATGGTACCGTGTCGCGAACGCGGAAATGAAAACTTCCGAGGGCGGGAAATACCGTGCTTTTTTCAAGAAAGGCAGTGAAAATAAGGTGATGGTGTATTTCGTGGGCGGCGGGGTCAGTATTAACGAAGAAACTGTAAGGAACAATACGTATAATACAAAAGAAATTTTCCTGGATCAACTGGCAAACGTTACTATGAATATGGGCGGACTTGCCAGCGAAGTAGAAGGCAGCCCGTTCGCGGACTGGAGTATCATCCTGTTTCCCTATGCGACCGGGGATTTCCATGCAGGCAGCGGGGAATTTCCCTATACAGACCACGACGGCAGGGAAAAGATCCTCTATCATAACGGCTATGTGAACTACACGCAGACGATGCGCAGCGTTATGGAGCTTGCCGGGATCGACATGCCGGAAGCGGTCGTTGTCACCGGCTACAGCGCCGGAGGCTTTGCGGCGGCGCTTCTTGCGGATGATCTGTTCTGCAATTATTTTCCGCGTGCAAAAAGCAAAAATGTGCTGGTCGACGCCTCTTTGCTGCTGCATCATGACTGGCATGCCATTGCCGCCGATGTATGGCATACGCCAAAAGCAATTTCCGACCTGTTAACAGGCGATAACCTTACGCTGGACTGTCTGCGCGCACTGCACAGAAAATATGGAGACGGAATACATCTTTTGTTTGCCAGTTCTACGAGGGACGGCGATCTGGCGAAAGTGCAAAATTACTTTGATACAGGCGTCATGGATGTTTCGGAAAAAGAAGCGGACATTTACCAGCAGATCCTTAAAGATACGATCCCGCAGTTCAAGGAAGCCGGAGTGAGCCTGTTTTTATGGGACGGCGTGCCATGGTATGACGATCCGAGAAATATGACGGCGCATACGATCGTCGCAACGCCCGCGGTCTGGCTGCCGTTTGAAAAACAGAAACAGTCTGTCGCCGGATGGCTGGCGGATGCGGTCGACGGCAATTTAAAAGACTATGGACTGGATTTGGTGAATAAACGGTACTAAATGCGGCCGGCATCCGGGTATCCGGCATAACAATAAGATTATTTTTGTGCATTTTGACTATTTTACGTAAAATACATTATCTATTTTTACCCATTTACAACAATTTTATTTTATGTTACAATGCAATAAAAGTAATACCTATTACCTTTTGGTGAAAGGTACGACTCTATGTATGCATACGCAAAACGCACCCGAAAACCGTTGCCCCACACAGAAAGGATCTTATTATGTACAAAGAACATGAATACTATTTAAACCGCTGCATCGAAATTTCAAAGCAGTCCCGAGAAGCGGGCAATACCCCGTTCGGCGCCATTTTGGTCGATGCAGACGGCAATATTTTGCTGGAGCAGCAGAATGTTGAAATTTCCACAAAAAAGTGTACCGGACACGCGGAAACACAGCTTGTAGAACGTGCTTCCCAGCTTTATGAAAAAGACCTTTTATGGAACTGTACGCTGTACTCTACGGCTGAACCATGCGCCATGTGTTCCGGGGCTATTTACTGGGGCAACATCGGCCGTGTCGTTTATGCCATGACAGAAAAAGACCTGCTTGCCCTGACGGGATCTGATGAACAAAACCCGACGTTTGACCTGCCTTGCAGAGATGTTTTCGCAAGGGGACAGAAATCGATCCAGGTAATCGGGCCGTTTCCAGAAATTGCCCCGCTTGCGGCGAAAGTACACGAAGGATACTGGAACAACTGATTCCGGTCGGATTCTGCCTGTGCGGAATCCTAATTTCTACTGACAAACACCAAAATTTAAAGGAACGCCGGCTCACGGGCGTTGTTATTTATCATATACCACATGGTAAATTTTATCGCTCGTGCGAATACATATGGGGAGAAAACCTATGGAAAAAAATAATACTCAAGATACCGAATATTCGTTAAGCGCCGTACCGGAAAACGAGCGGAAAAGTTATTTCAGCCTAACGATTGTCTGGACTGGCTTTGTCTTTGTTATCACCAGTATGATGGCGGGAGGCGGTCTGTCCGCAGGGCTGAATTTCAAGCTGATTTTAGTTGCGATTGTACTTGGAAATGTTTTTTTAAGCTGCATTGCGATATTAGTCAGCATTATTGCCAGCAAAACCGGGCTGACGTTCGCCCTGATGACCCGCTACAGCTTTGGGGAACAAGGTTCGCGGATTGCGTCCATGTTCGTACCGGTTGTAAACATCGGCTGGTATACGATCCAGACTGCGACCTACGGGCATTTTATTGCACAGGCCTTTCATATGGGCGGCATTGCGGAGTTATTCTGCATGGCGGTCAGCGCAGTCGTTATGGGCATCTTTGCAATGAAAGGGATTAAGGCTATTAGTATCCTTGGCTATATCGCGATTCCGGCGATTGTTTTTCTGTCTCTTGCGACTTCCATCCGCGCCGTCGGCATGATCGGGCTGGACGGATTATGGAACTATACACCGGAGGGGCATATTTCGCTGTCAAACGGGATCACGGTTGTGATCGGAACCTGGATTTTATCTACTTCTACCTGTATTGCGGACATTATGCGTTATGCAAAATCGACGAAAGAAGCCATTGCGGCAACGCTGACCGGGCTGCTTGGAGGCAATATTTTTATGATCCTGTGCGGAACGATTACTTCCGTAGCGGTCGGGGACAGTGACCTGACAAATGTGCTTTTGTCGATGGGACTTTTAGTTCCGTGCCTGATCCTGATGACGACCAATATATTTACAACCAATGCGTCAAACCTGTATTCTACTTCCCTGAACCTGTCCAACGCATTCCATATGGACCGCCAGAAAATCATTATCGTACTGCTTGCCATTTCGGCACTTGCCACATTAAGCAGGCCGTACCAGATCGATTTTCTGTTTACGTTCCTGGACCTGCTCGGCACAGTCGTACCTCCGCTTCCGGGAATTATCCTTGCGGATTATTTCATCATCCACAAGGGGCATTATAAAGATCTGGACAAGGTAACCTTTTCAAAATTCAACGCGATTGCCTGGATCACATGGGCCATTGCTCTTGCAGGCGTATACCTGATTCCGTTTGGCCTGCCTGCGTTAAAGGGACTCATTATCGGCGGTGTACTCTATCCGGTCCTGATGAAAGTTACAAACAAACAAGTCGCTGTATAGGAGGAGGTACATATGAAAAAATACAAGTTAGCGGCCTTAGCCAGGATCATTATTATGGGCATCGGTTCCTTTATGGCCTGCCTGTGTACCGCTTCGGCACCGATTATGGTTGGAAACGCGCTGTTGATTATCAGCCTGTTCATTATGGCATATGCGTTCTCTTCCTGGCAGCCGTAAAACGGAAAAAAGCCATTTGGCAAATGCGCATCAAATCCTGTTTACAGGCAATTTGATCAAAAAAACAGAATGGAAAGCTTACGTTTCCATTCTGTTTTTTTAACAATTTTTGTTACATGCTTCTCACCGGACGCTGGGAGAGACGGTTTTCCCGGCTTGCTGGCGGCTTTGGAAGAATGTCTAGAAGCCCTTAGCATTCTGCCCGATCACCTAAGGGGCGAAGCCAAGCGGCGCCTTTAGCCATTGGCGTCAGCCAGGGCGAACTAGCGCCGCGACCGGGCAGGCCGCCATGTACATTGCAGAATGCTTAGGGATTCTTGATATTCTGGAGGGCCGCCAGCAAGCCGGGCAAACCGTCTCTCCCAGCGTCCGGGGAACCAAAATGTAACACCTGATCTAAACACCGTTACCAATTTTTCCCTTTTTCTTGCGTAATTCCCAAAAACCACATTGACAGTTTCCGTTTTATCACTTATGCTTATAAAGACCAAATTACAAAGGAGTGCATTCATATGTCATACCAAAAACGGAATATACTGGCACTTTCCCAATATGCGAAACTGGAAATCAAAAAATATATAAAGTCCATGGACTTGAAAGAAAACAATAAATTACCGCGCGAGGAACTTCTGGCCCAAACGATCGGCGTCAGCCGTATTACAATCCGCCAGGCATTAAACGATCTGGCAGCAGAAGGGATTGTCTTTCGCAGGCACGGCAAAGGAACGTTTGTAAACATTGATTCCCTGAATATCAAAGTGCGCTTTCATCCATGCACCGAGTTTTCTCAAATGATCCGAAACAGCGGCTATACTCCCTCCGTCCTGCTCGGCGACATAAAAAAAATTCCGCGTGAAGATGCGATCTGCTCCCTTTTGCATATGGAAGACGATGAAGAACTGATTCTGGCGGAAAAAATTTTTTTGGCGGACGGCCAGTTCTGTGCATTCTGCAGGGATTATTTCAGCGCCGCCATGCTTGGAAACGCCGAATCTTTTGCTGAATTTAGCGAATATAAGGATTCCGTTTTCCAATATCTGTATCAGGCATCCGGAAAAAAATGCGAGTGGGATAAGGTAGAAATCGACACGATCATGTCTTCGGAAATTGAGGGGTTATCCGATTATCTTGGCCAGCATACCCCGCAGGATATGCCGCTTTTATATTTAAAAGGTGTCAACTATACTTCCGATGACACCCCGTTTCTTTACGCTTTCGAATTTATCAATACCAAAATCATAAAATACAGTATGATTCGTACAAAAAATTTCACTTATCTGTAAGGAGCTGCCCCGAAATCAATTACCTGTCGTCCGCGGGACGTCAGTACACGGTTTTTTTCCACATTCTTTGGCTATTACATAAATCCGCGCACTGTCGTCCCGCACCGGGCCGTAGTCTGTCGCGTCGCACGCACGAATGAACCGCATACCCGCCTCGTTTAACAGGGAAACTATCGTATGCAGCGCATAGCTTCTTTCGTAATGCACTTCTTCATACTTATGGTACAACTCTCCGGTTTCCCGGATGAATAAAGTCAGCGCGTATTCATTGATCTTTTCTTCTTCGTCGTAATAATTGTCCCAGATCAGGCTTCCTTTTGTGCGGTGTTCGCTGAATGTCTGCTGGCCCATCATGACGCGGAACTTGTATTCCGTATTTAAATCAAATAGAAAGATACCGCCTGGATCCAGGTAATTGTTGACCAGGCGAAATACGCGCAGCAAGTCTTCTTCTTCCAGCAGGTAATTCATGGAATCGCAGATGCTGACGAATGCGCGGACTGTCCCGTACAGTTCAAACGCGCGCATATCCTGCGCAAGATACAAAATATCTCCCCTGCTTTCGTTTTTTGCGATGCTAAGCATCTCCGCCGATCGATCAATGCCGATCATATCATAGCCGCATCCGGCTAACAGCCGCGTCATCTTTCCCGTACCGCAGCCCAGTTCACAAACCAGGCCATCCGCGATCCCTTCCCGGCGCAGGGTGCCAGATATAAAATCCAGCCATGCGTCGTAAGGGATATCTTCCATAAACTCGTCATAAACCCCGGCAAACCCCGTATATGCTTCCATTAGTCAAATAGTCCTTTTACAAAATTAACAATCGCGTCGAACAAATCCTTAAAAAAGGCCGCGATTTTCGACAGGATCCCGCTGCTTTGTTCCATGTCCCGGATCGAATCATAAATAGATCCCGCCTGTTCTAGAATCTTGTCCACATCGATGTCCAGCGACCCTATTTTTTCCATCAAAGCGGAAACCTTTGCTGTTTCATTATCATCCAGCGCAATACCGAATTTTTTGCTTGCGTCTGCAATCACGTCCTGGATCCCGTATGAATCCTGCAGTCCGTTTTCCAGTACCTGCTGTTTCACATACGCCATAAATTCTTCGGTCTGTACGTCGTCGCCCAGGCTTTCGTTTAACTCACCGGTAACAACGATCTCATTCATCGCCGCATCCAGCGTCTCTTTATCAACCTTTGTATCCTCCATATCCGCATAAGCTTTCATAGCTCCAATCAGCGCGGCTGTACCGGAGATTGGAAACGGCGCCGCCACAATGACATCCGCGTCCGCAAGCCCCGCGGTCGCAAGTGCATTTTTATACATCCCGATCGTACAATAGGAAATATTTTTCGTAGAGATGCGGATTCCATCCCCTTTATCCCGTTTGACAATCACGACAGAAGATAACGCCCGGGTTCCGATCGTAGCCGCATCCAGATAACCGTCCAGATATTGATGCTCTTCTTCATTGGTCACCGTCGCCACACGGTAGCTGCCCAAATCCTGCGGATTAATTCCCATAAAACCCAACACCGCGTTTTTTTGTTCCGCGGTCAGGTTTGCACCGAGCGCCAGATACGGTTTATCATCCTCTTCAATGACTACCTTGTCCCCTTCCGGCGGAGCGTCTGTAATTTCGGCTTTTACATCCGGCGTATCGACAGATGAAATATCCGCACGTACCGGTTCTTTTTCCGCATCCTGGACCGTATCATCGGCTGTACTCTCAGAATCCAAATCGGATTCTTTGTACTCAGGATCCACCCCGTTTTCTTCACTGGCGTCGCGGCCGGCGCTGGTACGGCCGCCATCCATGCCCTCTATGCTTTCTGTTCCATCCGCCCTTTCCGGATCCGCCTGTGTATCCGGATCATCCATCCCGGTTTGATCAAAATCCGCGGCGCTGTCCGCAGGGCCGTCCGCAGACGAAGCAGAAGCCGGTACGGCGGATGCCGCTGCCAGTATCCCGGCAAGTAAAAGCGCCCCTATTTTATTCCGATATCGTTTCATAAAACCCCTCTTTCTGTATTGGTTCCATGCTTTTCACACCATTCATATACATCCTTAAAAACCTGTTTTCGATCCGTCTCCTGCAGGATTTCATGACGGTCATTGCTGTACAGCTTCATTTTTACGTCACGGATTCCGGCCTGCCGGTACTGTGCGTACGCTTTCTTTACGCCTTTCCCGAAATCCCCGACTGGATCGTCTTCCCCGGCCAGAAACAGGACAGGAAGATTTTTGCGTATTTTGCGGATCTGCTTCATTTGACTGACATAGTGAATCGTAGAAAACAGCCCGTAATAGCCGTTTAGTGTAAACACAAACGTACAGCGCGGGTCTTCATAATAGGCCTGTACACTGTCCCTGTTTTTGGACAGCCAGCTCCTTTTGATGTCCTCCCCGGTCTTGTCAAATTCTGCATAAGGCTTTCCAAAACAAAGTCCGGTCACAAACGCGCTGCGGTAGTGCCCCCCGTGCAGCAGGCCCATCAGCCTGCAAACGGCCATTCCTAAAAAGGTCGCGATTTTTGGCTGGCTGCCTGTCCCGCAAAGCAGCGCGCCGTCAACCGCCCCGCTGTGTATCGTCAGATACCTGCGCAGCAAAAAGGATCCCATGCTGTGTCCAAGTATAAAATACGGACAGCCCGGGTACTGGTTTTTAATAATGGTTGTAAGCTGGTAAATATCGGCTACTACGGTTTCTGACGGCCTTTTTTCGGCAAAATACCCCCACTCGGACTCGTTTGTAACCGAAGCCCCGTGTCCCAAATGGTCATGTCCCGCGACAAGGAACCCCCGTCCGGCCATATAGCAGGCCAGTTCTTCATAACGCTCAATATATTCCACCATCCCATGCGTAATCTGCAAAACCGCGCGTACAATGCCGTCTTTCGGGAGCCATTTCACCGCGTGTATTTTTGTTCTGCCGTCTTTGGACAGAAATTGAAAGGATTCTCTGTTAACCGTTTCCTGATCCATGAAGCTTCCACTCCTCTCTGTATGTAACCGTCCTGCCAAAACAAACGGTTACCGTCTCTGCCTGCGGGAATAGCGCTTACCCCCGCATGCTTTTAATGATCTGGTCAAAAATATGCTCCAGCTCTTTGCGTGCCTCCTGTTCATTCATAAAACTCTCCCCAATATTTTCAATATCCGCCAGTGTTTCATGCGCCAGCGCGTCAAATGTATCATGTTTCTGCGAAATCTCATTTAAATATTCAGACATAGCAGAAATCTCTTCCAGATAATGGCGTTCCGTCCCCCGGCTGCATATGCCGTCCTGTTCCGCGATTCCTCTGGAAAGGCGTGAAACCGACGCATCGCTGTCTTTACAGGCCTTTGCCAGGATATCTAACTGTCCGGTCAGACTGCGGATCCGCTCTTCCATCGCATCCAGCAGACGCATAGCCTGTACAGTCGCCCGTTCATAGGAGCCGGACAGCAGACGTACATCTTCGGACGCTTCGACAAACTTTTTGCCTGCCTCCCCCATGCGTCCCGCCTCGATTGCGCAATTCAATGTCGATACCGTCATCTGTTTGGCATATTCCTGCATCTGCGTCAGTTCCGTACGGGCATTCTGGGCATCCTCCGCCAGTCCCCCCTGTATTTCATGGAGCATTTCCACAGGAACCGCCATACGGTCATTTTGTTCTAAAATGGCATCCAACTGCTCCCGCTGCTTCTGCGCCGTTTCCAGCAGCTTTTTCTTCTCTTTTTCCTCATCCTCCAGTTGTCCGCGCATCGTCGTAAGCTCCATAGCCAAGTGTCCGATTACCAGCTTGCTTTCGCTGACCCCTTCTATTGTATCATACGTATGGCTGACCACTTTTGTCAGTTCCTTGTCCATTTCACTCTGTGCGACGATTTGCGATTCAAAAAAAGGCAGGATCTGCTGTGTACATTTTTGAATCGTCCCCATTTTGGACTGCAGATCCTCCAGCTCGAACTCGGCTGTATTTAGTTTTTCCTCTAATTCCTTTGTCAATTCCTGTTTTTTTCCGAACACGGTATCTATCCCCCTGTTTGTATAAAATGCATGCCCTGGCCGTCTTTGCATGATTGGCGGTGCAGTTAGTAGCTGCGCGTTTATTATACCCTTCTTTTGCTGTGAAATCAACTGGTATGGTGCCCTGCAAAAATGAAAAAAGGCTCTTGCAATCAAAATCTGGTTATGCTATATTATAGACACAAAGAAAAAGCGGTCGCCCAAAAGGGGGCTGGCCAATCATGAAGATCCCAATGCCACCCGTCTACCGCTCAAAGTTCAGGGTGGCTTTTCCTATGCAGAACTCTTTTTCCCATGTAGAACTCTTTCAATCAGGAGGCAAAGCAGGCTATATGAATGCAGTTTCAATGAAAGCAAAGGGGGCCGTAGACCGGACTTCCCTTTCTTCTATCAACCACATAAAAACACAGGGCGCACTGACCGCCCATAACCTAGCCGTACTAAACCGCCCCGCTGTTTGCGGCCAGCAAGCCGTACCGGCAAATCCCGGCACCCCTGTCCGTACGATACCGGCCGCGCAGGCAGATCCCGGCACTCCCCTGCGTACGATACCGCCCGCGCAGGCCCCAGTGCGCCCCATAACGGCTGAACCTGTTAAAAAACCGCTTCCGCCGTTTGTCCGGCCGATCCAGAAAGGACAAAAAGCACCTATTGCTTCATCTGCCGCTCCGCTTACCCGCATCCAGGCCTGTTTTGGCTGGAATACCATAAATCCGCAATGCGATGTGGATGTTTCCGCTTTTCTGCTGACCGCGGACGGCAGGGTGCCCGGGGATTTATGGTTTGTGTTTTATGGCCAAAAAACCAGCCCCGACCAAAGCTGCAGGCTCCAGACCGCACACAGCCAGGCTCCAGACCGCCAGGCCATACTTATAGATCTAAATAAAATAAACACAGCGGTAAAAAAGATTGTATTTGTCCTGACAATCAACGATGCCTTTGCCAAAAAGCTTCACTTTGGAATGATCCGGGACGCCTATGTCAGGATCCTGCACAACGACCGGACCGAAATCATCAGTTTTAAAATAACCGATTATTATACTAATATTATATCCATGATGATCGGCGAAATCTATCAGCACAATGGAACATGGAAATTCAACGCGGTCGGAAACGGCGTTGCGAAAGACCTTGCCGGCCTTTGTTCCCTTTATGGCGTACAAGTAAGTGATTAGGAGGATTTAGGATGCTCACATTTGAAACGATCAACGAACTGACACTCAAAGTCACCTGCCGCGGCAGCGACGTTTTGTTTACAAAAGCAGGGGCTTTTATTGCCGGCGACAGTTACGGCGGAAAGAATTACCGATTTGAAAAACTGCTGCTCGGCCCGCAGAATAATTTTGCACAGGCCGCATTCGGCTCCTTAATCCGCCGTGTAACCGGAGAAAATATCCCGCTTATGAAAGTCATGCTAAACGGCGACTGCGTAACTTACTATGCGGTGGACAGCCAGCATGTCGTTATTTACCGTCTGGCCGTCGGGGAAACGATCTCTGTAGAATCAGAAAACATCCTTGCTTTTACGCAGGACTGCCGCTATGAGGTGCGATTCCTTGGCTGCGGCGTACTTTCCCAAAAGGGTTTTGCAACGACCGCCCTGACAGGAAACGGCAGCAATGCCTATGTCGCCGTACTGTCAAACGGCAATCCGATCGTATTAAGCAATGTCGAAAGCCGTCATACCCTGTCTGTAGACCCCGACGCCGTAATCTGCTGGATGAGCCAGTCCGGATACTGCGATCCGCAGATTAAAGCCGATTTAAACTGGAAAACTTTCATCGGCCAGGCATCCGGGGAATCTTATGCCTTTGAATGGGGCGCAAACCAGCCGGTATCCGTAATTGTACAGCCGACGGAAAGAAGGGGCGGGATCCGCATCAGTATGGATTAGCGCTTATCCAAAGAACAGGAGTCCGGCAGGACTTCTATTCTTCTATGTCCTGCTCTTCCTGTTCTTTCTCCTGCTTTCGTACGATCTGCATGGAATCCTCCCCCTCCAGACCAATACCATCCAGCAATTGTTCCGCGATCTTATCATAAACCAGTATATTCAGCCCGTCCTGCGAAAAACAAAACGGTTCATTATTCAGCAATACCTGGATCTGCCCGTCCACGCAGCTTACCGTCAGGTCCGAATCCCCAACCGCGAAATATTCGGAATATTCCTGCCCGAGAGGCCCTTCGAATATACAGCGCCCGCCGTCATAGACCTGCGCCTTGCCGTTTTGATTCCAGCATACGGTAACCAGATCGTCCGCCCATTCTTCCAGTATCCGCAAATACGCATCGGCTGTCTGCGCTTCCATAAGCCTTTGTCCATTCAGTTCTACATGGCGCATGCGCGCGCTGGTTTCCTCCCACTTTTGATACTGTTTTTCCCCGCGCCTGTCCGGCAGGCTGTAACGGTCTTTGAGCCATTCGCCAAGATACGCCGTAAATTTTACACTTCCGTCATAATTTAAATGGGATGGATCCAATAAGTCGTCCGAAAAACGAATCTGCATCTCCCGCGTCAGGTCATTTCCCTCCAGCACCGGAATATCATACTGGTCTGCCAGTGTTTTAATATACGCATTGGCTTTCCTTTTTGCATCGGACAGGTTTGCATAAGGCGTATTGGCAATGGCCATCGGAATGTTCCGGTCCCTGCATAACCGCATGATTTTCAGCAGATATTTTTCCGCACGCTCCGTAATCCCGCCCCTGCGTCCCGATTCGGCTTTTTGGGCATTCTCCAGCTCACTTTCCGTGATCGTTCCAAATCGCGGCTTGTAGCCCATATAGCGGATCTCCTCCGTACCCTCGTAATCCTGCCTGGTCAGGGATAAAAACCGCGTATGATAATAAGGAAACGTAAAAAACGCACTCGCTGTATCCAGGGTCGGATCATAGCTGCTTACTTCTTTTAACGCTTTCCATTTTGTCCGCGAAGGCTTCATTCCAAGCAGCACTTCCCAGGAAGACGGCTGAAAATCTTCCTCCCTGCGAAAAAGCGTACCCGTATCAAACAGCACCAGTTTCGGCTGCTGGCTTTTCAGTGCTTCCTCCAGCAGGTAATAGCTGACCCATACCGGCTGTCCGCTCGACGAAAGCAGATAGCTGGCAATCCCATAATCATCATACAACTGGCATGTATTGTAGCCATAATACACATGGCTGCTGCCGATACAAAGCACATCCACCCGGTCTTTTTCCAACTCATAAAAATCATATAACTGAATGCTCCCGTCACTTTCCCTATTCAGCATCACATGGTTCAGGCTATAAATGGCGCCCGCCATAATACTCAAAAAAA
The DNA here is from genome assembly GCA_910586045.1 of uncultured Eubacterium sp. Lineage (GTDB taxonomy): Bacteria > Bacillota > Clostridia > Lachnospirales > Lachnospiraceae > Eubacterium_J. The sequence continues at coordinate 1,945 of CAJUIH010000026.1, read as the reverse complement.
TAACTGCTCTAATGATCTTTTTCATGTCCACTCCTTAGTGCCTGTTGCCGCTAAGGAACTGTCCCAAAATAACTTACCATATTCCTTGTCTTTTTCTCTCGGTAAGTTATTTCGGGACAGTTCCTAAAACTGAAAATAGATAAACTGATTTGCGTCGAATCCCGGCCCATAAACCCCAAACAGGAATATAAAAATCACCAAAATCAAAACTACGAGCCAGCGAAACCAAAGACACTGCTTCGCCAAAAACACATCCAGTGTTTCCTTTTTCCAATAGCGCAGAATACTGACCAGCAGCATGATCACAAGCGCTGCCGCTAAGATATCCCGCTGTGCATAATTAATCCCGAGAATAAACAGCGACCCGTCGGTCAGCGCCCATGGATCCGGTTTCGTAAAAATCCGTTTGAAAATGCCAAAAGCCTGGGACAGCGAACTTGCGCGGAATATAATCATCGAAGATGCCGTCAGCGCATACGTAACCAGGATCTGTCCAAGCCCAAAGCTGAATGATTCCCGTTTTACGCCGAGCCGGTCTGTGATTTTTTTTCGTATCTCGGCCGTTTCTGCCCCGATCACCTGGTACATGCCATGGATTGCGCCAAATACTACAAAATGCCAGCTTGCGCCATGCCACAGGCCGCTTACAAGAAACGTAATCATCATATTGATATGCCTGCGCAGCCTGCCGCAGCGGCTTCCGCCCAACGGGATATATAAGTAATCTTTAAACCAGGTGCTTAGGGAAATATGCCATCTGCGCCAAAACTCCTGGATACTTTTGGCAAAATACGGCGTATCAAAGTTTTCCATCAGCGTAAAGCCCATTACCTTGGCCGCGCCGATAGCGATCGTAGAATAGCTTGCAAAATCACAGTAAAGCTGGATCGAAAACGCCGCAGCCGCCAGTACCAGCTCCACGGTTCCGTAAAAATACCAGCTATTGAATATCTCATCCACAAACACAGCCAGCCTGTCCGCGATGACTAGTTTCTGAAAATAGCCCCACAGCATCAGCACCAGGCCGGAAACAATCCTGTCATAATCCCATAATTCCCGAAACCCTTTGCTTCCAATCTGGCGGATCTGCCCAAGCAGATTTTGGGACCGTTCAATCGGGCCGGCCACCAACTGCGGAAAAAAGGAAACAAATAACGCGTATTTCAACAAATTCTTTTCCGGCTTTATTTTTTCACGGTATACGTCCATCGTATAGCCCAGCGCCTGAAAGGTATAGAACGAAATGCCTACCGGAAGCACAACGTCAAATGGCTTTTCCACCAACGCGATCCCGATTTTGCTGAGTATAAAATTCAGATTATCCAATGCAAAATCAAAATACTTAAAAAAGAACAAAATCCCAAGATTGATCAAAAAGCTGGCGGCAACAATCCACTTCTTTTTGCGTCCCTCTTTCTTTTGCTCCGGCCCGTCCTGTCCAGGCTTTTGGCACATCCCAAGCAGCAGCCCGCTTAACCATGTGACAACGGTAGAAAATGCAATTAATAAGGCATATTTTGCATTCCATCCCATATAGAAATAATAACTTGCAGCAAGCAGCCACAGATACTTTACTTTCCTTGGAATCACAAAATACAGCAGCACGACAACAGGAAAAAATATTAAAAAATGCAGGGAATTGAATAACATATCCTCTTTCTCACTTTCCGCAATGATCGAAACCTGCGGAATCCGCAGGTTTTTTCATAATATTCCTGTACGGATTCCAAAATATGTAAACGACGGAAGATATTATAACATAATCAAATGATAAATGCATTAACAAATTTTTTTCTCTTTGAAATTTTATCATTCCAATCGTAACCGTTCAGATCAGATGGTACATTTTGGCTCGCGGGACGCTGGAAGAGACGGTTTGCCCGGCTTGCTGGCGGCCCTCCAGAATGGCAAGAATCCCTAAGTATTCTGCAATTTACGGATCGGC
>CAJUIH010000025.1 GCA_910586045.1 uncultured Eubacterium sp. | reverse complement strand
CCAAGCTGGTTGCCGTGTGCGTTACAATCAGTAGTCGAAATGGGAACCATTATGCGCGGCATGGACAAAAAGCTTTGAGCGGAGTTCGAATTTTTCACCTTCCTTTTCTACCATCGTGTCATCGATGGAAAGGAACAGATTCATTCATGTATAATAAATTTGATTTTTTTTCTTTGAATGCGTTAATTATACAATGAAAAGATGGGTTTGTATTTGCAATAACAGAATCCATTTGCCTTGTAACAGACTCTTGGCAGATTTTTTTTGCAAATAATTATCAGGTCTGCAGTATGTCCGACCTTACGTAGAGCCTGCGAAAACCAGCCGGATGAGGGACGCCGGTCTGGCTTGTGGCGACATTGGAAGAATGGTTAGAAGCCCTTAGTATTCTGCCTGATCCCCTAAGGGGCGAAGCCAAGCGGCGCCTTTAGCCACTGGCGTCAGCCAGGGCGAATTAGGCGCCGCGACCGGGCAGGCCGCTATGTAAATGCAGAATACTTAGGGATTCTTACCATTCTGGAGCCGGAGCCACAAGCCAGACCGGCGTCCCTCATCCGGTGTCCCTCATCCGGCGTCCCCGCAGCCAAAAAGCAACACCTTATCTCAACGGTTACAAATTCCCATCATTTTTCATGCCAGGTTCTTCCTTGCATCTTGAAATTACCCCTTTCCTGTGGCATAATAACAGAAGTGTACCACATACCATAATGCCGCGCAGTTGTTGTCAAATAGGCTTTTTCGGTTGACACTGCGTACCGGATCTTATGGTTTGAAAACTTAGATAAAAAGACGGGAAGGTGATCACATGTCAGTAAAGGATACAAGGATTAAACCATACACAGGAGAAAAGATTAAAATTCGCCCATATGAACGCATAGCCAGGTATCATGAGACAGACCAGATGGGGATTATCCATCATTCCAATTATATCCTTTGGATGGAAGAGGCCCGAATGGACCTGATGGACCAGATGGGGTTCAGTTACAAAGCGATGGAAGATATGGAAATTATCAGTCCGGTGCTTTCGGTAAAATGCGAGTATAAGAGCATGGTGCATTTCCATGATACAGTGGTCATTGAAGCACGGATGATAGATTATAACGGGATTAAAATGAAAATTGTATATCGTATGACCGATAAGGAAACCGGGGAACTGCGGGCGGTTGCGGAAAGTGAACACTGCTTTTTAAACCGCGGCGGCAAGCCGATTTCCCTCAAACGTTCCTATCCGGAACTGGATACCAAATTCTTTACGCTTTATGACGAGGATGGAGACGAGGTAGAACACTGATGGGCGCTAAACTGGTTTTAATTGACGGGCACAGTATTTTAAACAGGGCTTTTTTCGGGATACCGGATCTTACGAATTCCGAAGGGCTGCATACGAATGCGGTGTATGGGTTTTTAAATATTTTATTTAAAATCCTGGATGAAGAACAGCCGGATTATCTGACGGTGGCGTTTGATGTCAGTGCGCCGACATTCCGCCATAAAATGTATGCGGATTACAAAGGAACCAGAAAGCCGATGGCGCCGGAACTGCGGGAACAAGTCCCTTTGATGAAAGAAATGCTTACGGCTATGGGCGTAACGATCGTGGAAAAAGAAGGGTATGAGGCGGACGATTTGCTCGGCACGATCGCAAAGCGCGCACAGGCACAGGGTGTTTGCGTTTCGATTGTATCCGGCGACCGTGACCTGCTGCAGCTTGCTTCGGACCAAATCAAAATCCGTATCCCAAAGACGAAACGGACAGGCACGCAAGTCGAAGATTACCTGGCGGAGCAGGTAAAGGAAAAATACCATGTGACGCCGCAGGAATTTATAGATGTGAAAGCCCTGATGGGGGATACGTCCGATAACGTCCCGGGCGTGCCGGGGATCGGGGAAAAAACGGCGACGAAAATCATCAGCCAGTACGGCAGCATTGAAAATGCTTACGCGCATATTGACGATATGCCAAAGACCAAGGTACGGGAGGCATTCCGGGAACATTATGAGAAAGCGCAGTTTTCTAAAGTGCTTGTGACGATTGAAACGAACGCGGACATTGCGTATGACCTTGCGGGGGCAAAATTGGGCAGCTTATATACGCCGCAGGCCTTTGCGTTATGCGCTCGCCTGGATTTTAAAAATATGCTGGCAAGGTTTCAGGATCAAAGCAGCGAGCCAAAGGAAGGACATGCCGCGGAGCATTTTCAGTACGTAACGGAACTGGCGCAGGCGGAGGAAATTTTTACGCGCCTTGCGCAGGCGCAGCAGTCCGCGGTGCATTTGCTGGAAGAAAACGGGACGGTTTATGGGATTGCGGCGGCGCTGCCTGCTGATGCTCCGCTGCAGGCGGACGGACGCGGCGTGGCGGATGTGTATCTGATCCGGTCGGAGGGATTTCTGAGCGCCGGGTACCTTTTGGATCATCTTGCGCGGGTTTTAACGTCCGGGAACCGGGTGGCCGCGTTTGAACTCAAGCATATATTAAAATTTGTGGATATCCCGGCGCAGGAGCACTTGTTTGATGTTACGATTGCGGCGTATCTTTTGAATCCGCTGAAAAATAATTATCCATATGAAGACATCGCAAAGGATTATTTAGGGGAACTGTTTCCGTCCAAGGCGGATTTGATTGAAAAACTGCCGTATGAAAAAGCGCTGGAACAAAAGCCGCGGCAATTTTTGGAGATGGCCTGTTATCCGGCGTATACGGCCTGTATGACGATGGACCTTTTGCTGCGAAAGCTGGAAGAAAACGGAATGCGCACCCTGTTTGATACGATTGAGATGCCGTTGGTTTATACGCTTTGCGCTATGGAAAAAGAGGGGATCGCGGTAAAGGCGCAGGAACTTGAACGGTATGGCGCCAGGCTGCAGGAGCGGATCACGGAGCTGGAGCAGTTGATTTATGAGGGCGCGGGGGAAACCTTTAATATTAATTCGCCAAAACAGCTTGGCGTGATTTTATTTGATAAGTTAAAAATGCCATACGGCAAAAAGACAAAAACAGGGTATTCCACTGCCGCGGACGTGCTCGATAAACTGGCGCCGGAATATCCGTTTGTGGCACAGATTTTGGAATACCGTCAGCTTGCAAAATTAAAATCGACGTATGCGGACGGCCTGGCGGCATTTATCGGTGCGGACGGCAGAATCCATACGACGTTTCACCAGACTATCACGGCGACCGGGCGGCTGAGCAGCGCCGAACCAAATCTGCAGAACATCCCGATTCGAATGGAACTGGGCCGTTTGATCCGCAAGGTGTTTTGCCCAAAAGACGGATTTGTGTTTCTGGATGCGGATTATTCGCAGATTGAACTGCGTGTCCTGGCGCATATGTCCGGGGATACAAACCTGATCCAGGCATATCGGGAAGCGCAGGACATTCACCGGATGACCGCTTCGCAGGTGTTCCATGTCCCGTTTGCGGAAGTGACTGACTTGCAGCGCAGGAACGCAAAAGCGGTCAATTTCGGCATTGTTTACGGCATCAGTTCCTTTGGGCTGAGCCAGGATCTGAGTATTACGAGAAAAGAAGCGCAGGAGTATATCGAACAGTATTTTGAAACGTATCCGGGGGTCAAGGCTTTTTTGGATCAAATGGTCGAGGACGCCAAAAAGAATGGAAAGGCGGTTTCCGCGTTTGGCAGGATTCGTCCGGTTCCGGAATTAAAATCCAGTAATTTTATGCAGCGCTCGTTTGGGGAGCGTGTCGCGATGAACTCGCCGATCCAGGGTACGGCTGCCGATATTATTAAAATTGCCATGAACCGTGTGCATCGCAGACTGCTGAAAGAGCAGATGCGTTCTCGCCTGATTCTGCAGGTCCATGACGAACTGCTTGTGGAAACGGCAGAGGATGAAATAGAACAGGTATCCGAAATTTTACGAGAAGAGATGCACCATGCGGCAGATTTGTCCGTCGCGTTGGAAATCGATATGCATACAGGCACGAACTGGTATGAAGCAAAATAAAAGGAAAAAATATTCGGGTTAAGCAAATGGAATTTATAGGGATTACAGGCGGTGTCGGCGCGGGAAAATCCACGATACTGGCCTATTTGAGAGAAAATTACAGGGTGCGGACGCTGATCGCGGACGAGGTCGCCCATGATATTATGGAGCCTGGATACGACTGCTATGTCAGGCTTCAGAAAGAATTTTCAAAAGAAAAAATCTGGCTGAGCAACGGCAGGATCAACCGCCGGCGCCTGGCGGATTTAATATTTGCTGATGAGGAAAAACGAGAGCGGCTCAATGGCATCGTCCATCCGGCAGTCAAGGAGTACATTCTGCAGGAAGTAGAAAAAGAGCGCCGCAGCGGTTCGACGGATTATGTCGTGCTGGAAGCGGCTTTGTTAATCGAAGATGGATATGGCCAAATTTGCGATGAACTGTGGTATATCTATGTAACGGAGGAAAACCGCAGGCAGCGTCTGATTGAAACACGCGGTTATTCCGATGAAAAAATCAGGCAGATATTCGCGGCACAGCTTTCCGATGCGGAATTTCGCAGGCATTGCCAGGTCATTATTGATAATAACGGTTCGGTCCCGCAGGTATACCTGCAGTTGACAAGGCTGTTAAAAGATAAAGGAGAGAAGCAGATGGGAAAGGAAGTCGTGCAGGAAGAAAACACGCAGGAGGATGAAAAACAGTACGTGTTCGGGCTGGATATCGGTACACGCAATATTGTGGGGACGGTGGGATATAAAAAGGACAAAGAGTTTGTCGTCGTTGCGCAATATTCGATGGAACATGAGACAAGGGCCATGCTGGACGGGCAGATTCACGATATCGGCCGTGTCGGCCGCACGATTTCGATTGTAAAAGAAAAACTGGAAGACCAGATCGGGTTTGAACTGACCGAAGTATGTATCGCGGCCGCGGGCCGCGTGCTGAAAACCGTGACGACGGAAGTAGAGTATGAGTTTCCGGAAGAAACAGTAGTAACCGGGGAGCATATTCATACGCTTGATTTGCTTGGGGTGGATAAGGCGGCGCAGGAACTAAAAGAAGCCAATGATACCAAATATAAATTTTACTGCGTCGGTTATTCCGTGATGAAATACTACATCAACGGCGAAGTATTCTCGAACTTGGAAAGCCATAAGGCGGATCAGATCTCAGAAAAAATTATCGTAACGTTTCTGCCGGAGGATGTTGTGGACGGGCTTTACATGGCCGTCGGGTTTGCGGGGCTTACGGTTGCGAATATGACGTTGGAGCCGATTGCGGCGATTGATGTGGCGATACCGGAAAATTTCCGTATGCTGAATATCGCGCTTGTGGATGTCGGCGCCGGCACCTCCGATATTTCACTGACAAGGGACGGCAGTATTATTGCGTACGGCATGATCCCGTTTGCGGGGGATGAGCTGACGGAAACGCTTGTACAGCATTATCTGGTTGATTTTAAAATGGCGGAGCATATGAAATTAGCTTCCGCGGTCAGCGACGAGATAGAGTTTGAAGACATTATGAGTCTCAAGCATACGGTCCACGCGGAAGATATATGGGAACTGACGGATCCGCTTGTGGATAAAATGACAACCGATATCGCGGATAAAATCAGGGAATTAAACGGCGACAAGAGCGTAAGCGCAACCTTTATCGTAGGCGGGGGCGGCAAAGTCCATGGGTTTGATGAAATGCTTGCGAAAAAACTGGATCTGCCGCAGGAACGCGTTGCGCTGCGCGGAGCGGAAGTGTTAAAGGAAGTGACTTTTTTACAGGAAGAGATTGAAAAGGATCCGCTGCTTGTAACGCCGATCGGCATCTGCCTGAATTATTATGAGCAGAAAAACAATTTTATTATGGTTCGTTTTAACGGAGAACGGTTAAAGCTGTATGATAACGGCAAACTGACCATCGTAGATGCCGCTATTCAGGCAGGTTTTCCAAATGACCAGCTATTCCCGAAACGCGGCCGGGAAATCAACTTTACCGTAAACGGCAGGCCGCGGATCGCGCTCGGAGAAGCGGGGGAAGCCGCTATTATCCGCATGAACGACCGGCCCGCATCGATTAACACGCCGATCGAGTCTAACTGCAGCATTACGATCGAACCGTCTACCGCGGGCCGGGAGGCACACTATGTCGTCGGCAAGCTGGATGAATATAAAAGTTCTACGATTACTTTTGAAGTCAACGGCAAGCTCATTACCTGTCCGCGCTATGTCGAGGTCAACGGGGTCTTAGAGCCGCCCACATATGAAATCAAGGAAAACGACGCGGTGATTACAAGAAGCTTTTATACCGTAGAGCAGCTTGCGGAATTTATGGATGTAGAACTGGATTTATCCGAGGATATCCTGGTCAACAACCGGGTGGAAAGTCTGCAGGCGCTGGTTTATGAAAACTTCAGCGTAGACTGGACGGTGATCACCTATCGTTCCACGCCGCAGGATGCGTATCCGGATGCTCCGAAAAGAGGCCGTATGCCGGATCTTGAAGGCAGCGGGGCATTCAGCGTAAAAATCGCGGGTACGAACGCCCCGGCCCTTGCAGGGCCAACCGTTCCCCAGATCGCAGGGGATCCGGCGGACAGTGACCGGCCGTCGGATGAAAACGAAGCAGGGCAAAAGAAGCGTCTGACCGCGGCCGAGCACCCGGCGCTTCCGGGGTCCGTTGCGGATTCGCCGGTCATAAATGCTACGCAGCCTGCGCAGGCAGCACAGGAAACGCAGGCGGAGGATAGGGCGGATTTGACAGCGCAGCCATTGGAAACGGATGCGGATTTGGCAGCGCAGGAAATGGAGGCGGCAGCGGATGCGGAACCGGCGGCGCGGGAACCGGAAGCGGCGCAGTCTTCGGATTTTACAGCACAGAATACAAAAACGCAGGCGTATGAAACCGATGCGGCGGCGCGGAATCCGCAGGCGCAGGGCTGCCAGGTTATTATAAACGGAGAAGCCGTTACGCTTACAAACAAACAGAACTATATTTTTGTGGACATCTTTGACCACATTCAATTTGACCTTACCCAGGCGCGCGGGCGTATGCTGATTACAGAAGTAAACGGGGTGTCTGCCCAATATACCCAGCAGCTTCATCCAGGCGATGTGATTGACATATATTGGAATGAAAATTAAAGCCGGGCCAGGCAGGGCGGAAACGGAAATAGCGGAAGGAAAAGAAAAATGGAATTATGCAGCATAGCAAGCGGCAGCAGCGGAAATTGTATCTGTGTAGGCGCACAAACCTCCCACCTGCTTGTCGACGCGGGAATCAGCGGCAGGCGGATTGAAGCGGGGCTTCATTCGGTCGGCCTGAAAACAAAAGAAATGAAAGCCGTTCTTGTGACACATGAGCATATTGACCATGTAGCAGGACTCGGGGTGATTGCCAGGCGTTATGGCCTGCCGATTTATGGGACAAAGGGAACGCTCGATGCCGTGCGTTCCATCAAATCCGTCGGAACCATAGATGAAAGCCTGTTTCACCCGATCCTGCCGGATCAGGCATTTGCGGTCGGAGACCTTTCGGTGCTTCCGGTCTCTATCTCGCACGATGCCGCAGATCCGGTCGCATACATAATGGAAAAGGACGGCCATAAAATCGGCGTCATTACCGATCTTGGAACTTATGATGAAACGTTGGTGAAAAAACTGCAGGGGCTGGATATTTTACTGCTGGAAGCAAATCATGACGTACGCATGCTGCAAACGGGCAAATATCCGTATCCGCTCAAGCAGCGGATCCTCGGCGACCGGGGGCATTTGTCAAACGTACGGTCCGGACAATTGCTGGGCCGTCTGCTGCATGACCGTTTCAAGGCGGTCGTGCTCGGGCATTTGAGCAAAGAAAATAATCTGGCCGAACTGGCCTATGAAACGGTGCGCCTGGAAGTTTCCATGGGAGAAAACCCTTATAAAGGCGATGATTTTCCGATTTTTGTAGCCGGCCGCAGTGAACCGTCGCAGATGATTTGCGCCTGATAACGGCGCGGTAGAAAACATAAATAAAAGAAAGAGAGACAGGCATGGAACAGACAGCAGCAAAACCATCCGATAAGACCATTATTACCGTATTGGGCAAGGATACGGTCGGCATTATTGCAAAAGTGTGTACGTATTTATCCGAACAGCGTATTAATGTTCTTGATATTTCACAGACGATTGTACAGGGATTTTTCCATATGATGATGATTGTGGAAATGAACGAATCCCAAGTATCTTTTTCAACCTGTTCGAAAGACCTTGCCGAAATCGGAAAAACGATCGGCGTGGACATTAAGTGCCAGAAAGAAGAAATATTTGAAAAAATGCACCGGATTTAAAACCGTGCAAACAAGGCGGGAAAGTAGAAATAAAGGGAGACAGACCCATGATCAATATAGGCGAAGTAGCGGAAACAAATAAAATGATTGAGCAGGAAAACCTGGACGTACGTACGATTACGCTCGGCATCAGCCTGCTGGACTGCATCGATTCGGACCTTGCGGCGTTAAACGAAAAGATCTATGCAAAGATTACAACGGTTGCGCGGGATTTAGTATCCGTCGGCCAGAAAATAGAAAACAGCTATTGTATTCCGATTGTCAATAAGCGGATTTCCGTGACGCCGATCGCATTAGTCGGCGGCGCGGCGTGCAGGACGCCGCAAGATTTTGCTTCGATTGCGCGTACCCTGGACCAGGCCGCAAAAAAGACGGGCGTTAATTTTATTGGCGGATATTCCGCGCTCGTGTCCAAAGGGATGACAAAAGCGGATGAAAATCTGATCCGTTCGATCCCGCAGGCATTGGCACAGACGGATTTTGTATGCAGTTCCGTCAATGTAGGGTCGACGAAAACGGGAATCGACATGGACGCCGTACGCCTGATGGGGGAAATTATTCTGGATACCGCGCGGCGGACGAAAGAACGGGATTCGCTCGGCTGTGCAAAGCTGGTCGTATTCTGCAATGCGCCGGATGATAATCCGTTTATGGCAGGCGCGTTCCATGGGGTTACGGAAGCGGACGCGGTTATCCATGTAGGAGTCAGCGGGCCGGGTGTGGTCAAAACGGCGTTGGAGCAGGTGCGCGGCGAGAGTTTTGAAGTACTTTGCGAAACCATCAAAAAAACCGCGTTTAAAATTACAAGAGTAGGCCAGTTGGTTGCAAAAGAGGCATCCAGGCGTCTTGGTATCCCGTTCGGCATTATTGACCTGTCGCTGGCGCCTACGCCCGCGGTTGGGGATAGTGTGGCGGATATTTTGCATGAAATCGGTGTGGAGTACGCGGGAGCGCCGGGGACGACAGCCGCGCTCGCACTGCTCAACGACCAGGTGAAAAAAGGCGGTATTATGGCGTCTTCTTATGTCGGGGGGTTAAGCGGCGCGTTTATTCCGGTCAGTGAAGACCAGGGAATGATTGACGCGGCGCAAATTGGCGCGCTGACCTTGGAAAAGCTGGAGGCAATGACCTGTGTGTGTTCGGTGGGGCTTGACATGATCGCGATTCCAGGGGATACAAAGGCGGCCACGATTTCCGGCATTCTTGCGGACGAAATGGCCATCGGTATGATCAATCAGAAGACGACGGCGGTGCGCCTGATCCCGGTTATTGGAAAGGGCGTCGGCGACAGTGTGGAATTTGGCGGGCTTTTGGGGCATGCGCCGGTGATGCCGGTCAATCCGTACGACTGCAGTGCGTTTATCGGCCGTACCGGCAGGATTCCGGCTCCGGTACACAGCTTTAAAAATTAAACTCCGCGAAAGAATACAGCGCGGCGAAAGCGTGGCAGGGACGTGTAAGATGATTATTTTTTGTGAACATGCGGTAGAAACACTGACGTATTTTTCCCGGCAGATTGCGCAGGAATTTGCGCGGCTGGATTATGAGATTTTCTGGATGGACTTTGAAAAAATCGGCCTGAGTGCATGGAAGTTAAGGCAGAGGATGCAAAGCAGCCGTACGCAGGCCGTACTGATTACTTTTAACGCAATCGGGTTAAGCGGGGAGGAGCAGTTATGGGATGCGGATGCGCAGGGACTCCCGTCGGACAGTATATGGGAGCAGCTTGGAATCCGGTGCCTGAATATCCTGGTCGACCATCCGATTTATTATTACGAAGCCCTGCGTCATCCGGTGCCGGATCTGGTGACGTTTTGCATTGACAGGGATCATGCGGCCTATATGCGGCGGTTTTATCCGGATCTGCAGTGTGTGTTTTTGCCGCTGGCGGGAAACCTGCTGCTGGCAGACGATAAGGAAGACGGCGCGGTGTCCGGCACGGGAAGCGGCTGTTGGCGGGCGGCATGCGACGGCAGGGATTTGGAAGTATTGGCGATGCCGCTGGAAAAAGAAAGGCCTGCGCCTGTACAAACACTGGATCAGTGGCTTCAGCGCCCTTACCCGCTTGTATTTACCGCAAATTATGTGCCGGTGGCAAATATCGAAAAACAGTTGGACGCGCTGGAGCCGGAGTACCGGGACTTTTATTATGAAATCATCGAAGCGTTTGTCCGTGATCCCGGGCGGGATTTGTTATCCGGCATGGAGGGGCTTTTGATGCGGGAAATGCCGGATTTGACGGAAGCGCAGTTATGTGAAGCAATGAGCAATATGCCGGCTGTGGATTTGTGGATCCGTACGTATTTCCGGGAAAAAACAGTGCGCATCCTTGCGGAAGCGGGGATGAAAGTGTATGTATTTGGCAAGGACTGGGATCTTATGGCATGTAAATGTCCCCAAAACGTAATCCACAATGGAGGCATGACCGATTCCGCGGCCTGTGTGCGCGCAGCGGCCGGGGCAAAGCTTGCGCTAAATACGATGCCGTGGTTTAAAGACGGCGCGCACGACCGGGTGTTTACCGCGATGCTGCAGGGGGCGGCGGCTTTGACAGATCCAAGCATCTATTTAACAGAACAGTTTACGGACCAAAAGGAATTATTTTATTATGATTTGTGCGGGCTGGAACAACTGCCGGAACTGGTAAAAGGGCTTTTGAAAGAGCCGGAACGCGTTTACGCTGCGGCGTGCAGCGGCCGGGAGGCGGCGGTGCGGTATCATACATGGAAATCGCGTGCGGAAATATTACGGAATTATGCGTCGCTGCCTGGTACCGCGTGAGAAGCGGAAAGAGGTGATGTTATGATGTATGAAGTCCAATATGATGTGGCGGCTATGATTGTTACGTTTTCCGTAGCGGTACACTTCTTTTATAAAAAGACAGTAAATACGAGAATGACATTTGTGCTGACGGCGCTGATTTACCTTTCTTTGGCCTCGTCTGTATTCGATTTGATTACGGTGTATACGATTGAACATACAAAAGAAGTCCCGGTCTGGCTGAATTACGCCCTAAACGAGATCTATCTGCTGATGTTTAACGCGATTACGCCTGTATATTATATGTATGTGATTTATTTAAATAAAAAAACGTCCAGAATGCCGCTGCATGACAGGCTGCAGATTCTGATCCCCTATGCGGTGGACACGGGCCTGATTCTTTCGACGCCGTTTACGCACTGTGTATTTTACCTGGACGGGCAGAGGGCATACCGATATGGAAACGGGATGGCGGTTTTGTATGCGGTATCGCTGCTTTATATATGGGCTTCGTTTGTACGTACGGTACAGTCCGCGAAGCTGCTCCATAAAGGGCAGCGGATCATTTCCTACTGCTATACGCTGGCGTGTATGGTTGCGGTTGTGATGCAGATGGTCACAGACCGTCTGCTGATTGTGCAGTTTGCGATCGCGATTGCGGTTCTGCTGATTTATCTGTCGCTGGAAAATCCGGAGGATTATGCGAATAAGCTCGTAGGCGCTTATAATGACCATGCGTTTGTGGAAATGCTGTCCATGCATATGCGCAAACGGCGGAAATTTACCGTAATCGGCATCCGTATCCACGGGCTGAAATACATTACAGAAACGCTTGGCGTAACAAGCTGGAATCAATTGCTAAAGCAGATCGCGGAGTTTTTGCAGCAGACCTGCGGCAAAAAGCGGGTATTTTATTTGTCCGGGTCGCAGTTTGCGGTCATCACCGCAAGTACCGCGTCCGCCAATGCCGTAATCAAAAAGATCCAAAAACGGTTTTTAACGCCGTTTCAGGCAGAGGATGCGGGCATTTCGCTGTCCGTGCCGATGTGCATGCTGTCTTACCCGGACAATGTAAAAAACGTAGACGACGTGCTGGATGCCATTGAATATTTCAATGTGGCGGCAAATATCGGCGCAAGCGCCGGGGTAGTTTATGCCAACGAAGAAACGCTCAAAAATGTAGGCAGGGATTTTCAGATTATCCAGATTTTAAGGCGTGCGGTTGCGCACAAGCAATTCGATGTCTGGTACCAGCCGATCTATTCGGTGGAAAAGAAACGCTTTACATCGGCGGAAGCATTGGTGCGCCTGTCCGATGAAGAATACGGTGTGATCAGTCCGGAGGAGTTTATTCCGTTAGCGGAAAAAAACGGTATGATTTTGGAAATCGGCATGTATGTCTTTCGGGAAGTATGCAGCTTTATCAAAACGCACCAGATATGGGAATACGGGATTGAAACGATTGACGTAAATTTGTCTGTCGTGCAGTGTATGCAGGAAAAACTGTACGAAACGCTGCTTGCGATTATGGATGAATACGGACTGGATTACCATTACATTAGTCTGGAAATTACAGAAACGGCAGCGATCGTTTCCCGTGAGACGCTGGAGCAAAATATGCACCAGCTTACAAGCCGCGGCATGCGTTTCTTTCTGGATGATTATGGCACCGGATTTTCCAATACGGCTACGATTATCGAATACCCGTTCCATACGATTAAAATGGATAAGACGATTGTATGGTCGGCGATGGAAAATACAAAAGCCATGCATGCGCTGAAATATTCGATGGCCATGATTAAAGCCATGCAGATGAATGTGATAGCCGAAGGGGTCGAGACGCAGGAACAGGCGGATCTTTTGGAAACTATGGGCTGCGACTTTTTCCAGGGCTATTTGTATTCCAAACCGGTCAACGGGGCGGATTTTTTGCGGACGCTTGGCAAGAGTCTGGTCTATGCGTAAAAGGAAGACAGCGCAAGCATGCGCGAAACAGTGGAAACCAAAGCAGTCAGAGGAGTTTTCGGACAGTCTGGGGGGGGGATCTTGATGAATAGAAATAACATACAGTTTGATAACCATGACAGCCGCATCCGCTATTATGAGCTGCTGCTGGAACGTGATTTAAAGGAGATTCCTTATTTTCCGCTCCCGGAAGGATATGCATTCGTTTTTTACCAGCCGGGCGACCGCGACCAGTGGATTGCGATCGAAAAATCCGCCAGGGAATTTACAGACGATGCACAGGGCCGGGAAGCGTGGAGCCGTTACTATGGACAGTATGAAGATCTGCTACCTGGCCGGATGGTTTTTATAGAAAATGAAAAAGGGGAAAAGGTAGCGACAGGTACGGCATTTTATGATGTTTTTGGCCGGGACAAATCAGGGGACGGCTGGCTGCACTGGGTGGCTGTGCGCAGGGAATACCAGGGAAAGGGCCTGTCGAAGCCTTTGATTTCCCATACACTGGAGATTATGCGCGGGCTTGGTTATACACACGCCAAAATACCGACACAGACTACGACATGGCTTGCATGCCGCGTTTATCTTGATTTTGGATTTCGTCCGGTACCAGACAACGCGCTGCACAGCAGGGAGGGCTGGAGTATTATAAAAGCGCTTACCCATCATAGCGCGCTGGAGTCTTTTGCCGCTGCTTCTATGGATGAGATCTTAGCATGATCTGGGCTGTGTAACTGATTTTTGCCTGGTGCTATCGGAGAAAAAGACAAGTAAGGTTGGATGAGAAAGAACAAACGGGATGCGCGAAAGAAACTGTAGAAGCAGCGGAAATGATCGGCATCCGATTGGAAAAGGAGGCATAAATAATGAAGCAGGCATCACTAGAACATCTGTTAACAAGCAACCCTTACCCGGGCAGGGGAATCGTGATTGGAAAATCCCCGGACGGCGGCTGCGCGGTAACGGCTTATTTTATAATGGGCAGAAGCGTAAACAGCCGCAACCGTGTTTTTGTGGAAGACGGCGAAGGGATCCGTACAAAGGCTTATGATCCGGCAAAGCTAAGCGATCCAAGCCTTGTGATCTATGCGCCTGTACGTGTGCTCGGCAACAAAACGATTGTGACAAACGGGGATCAGACCGATACGATTTATACTTGCATGGACAGGCAGCAGACATTTGAGCAGGCGCTGCGGACGAGGACGTTTGAGCCGGACGCGCCGAATTATACGCCGCGTATATCCGGCATCCTGCATATCGAAAACGGCGGCTACAATTATGCGATGTCTATTTTAAAAAGCAGCGAGGGCAGGCCGGAATCCTGCAGCCGCTATACATTCGCCTATGAAAACCCGATTGCGGGAGAAGGGCATTTGATTCATACTTACCAAGGGGACGGCGATCCGCTGCCGAGCTTTGAGGGAGAGCCGGTACGTATCGGGATCAGCGGCAGCATAGATGCGTTTACAGAGTCTGTTTGGAACAGTCTGAATGAGGAAAACAAGGTATCCCTGTTTGTGCGTTACATCCAGATTGCGGACGGGAAATATGAGACAAGGATTGTGAATAAAAATCAATGAAAAGATATGAGCTAATTACACAGGAAGGCCGCGCGAAGCGCGGCATTTTCCATACCGTGCATGGAGATATCCAAACGCCGGTATTTATGAATGTAGGAACCTGCGGGGCCATTAAAGGGGCGGTTTCTACCGAAGATTTGGAAAGGATCGGGACACAGGTGGAACTGTCGAACACCTACCACCTGCATGTACGGCCAGGCGACCTGCTGGTGCGGGAACTGGGCGGCCTGCACAAATTTATGGCATGGGACAAGCCGATTTTAACCGATTCCGGCGGTTTCCAGGTGTTTTCCTTAGCAAGTCTTAGGAAAATAAAAGAAGAAGGGGTCTATTTCCGGTCCCATGTAGACGGGCGCAAAATTTTTATGGGTCCGGAGCAGAGTATGCAGATCCAGTCGAATCTGGCCTCTACGATTGCCATGGCATTTGACGAATGCCCGTCCAGCCGCGCGGACCGGGCATATGTAAAAAACTCTGTAGACCGTACGACGCGCTGGCTGAAACGGTGCAAGGACGAAATGGGACGGTTAAACAGCCTGGACGATACGATTAATAAAGACCAGCTATTATTTGCCATTAACCAGGGGGCCGTATTTGCGGATATCCGCATAGACCATGCCAAACGCATCGCCGAGATGGATCTGGACGGCTACGCGGTCGGCGGGTTGGCGGTCGGGGAAACCCATGCGGAAATGTATTGTATTCTGGAAGAAACGGTTCCCTATCTGCCGGTCGAAAAACCAACGTATTTAATGGGGGTCGGCACGCCGGAAAACATTCTGGAGGCCGTGGCGCGCGGCGTAGATTTTTTTGACTGCGTGTATCCGACCAGAAACGGCAGGCACGGACATGTCTATACAAACGAAGGGAAGCGGAACCTGTTTAATAAACGGTACGAAAAAGATACGCGCCCAATCGAAGAAGGCTGTGCGTGTCCGGCATGCCGCAGATACAGCAGGGCGTATATCCGCCACCTTTTAAAGGCAAAAGAAATGCTCGGGATGCGTTTGTGCGTCCTGCATAATTTGTATTTTTACAATCATCTGATGGAAGAGATCCGCGGCGCGCTCGACGAGGGGCGGTTTGCGGCGTACCGGGAAAGCAAAATAAGCGCGATGCGCGGACAGGGAGAAGCGGATGAAACAGTATAAGCCGCTGCCGATGGGAATTGATAATTTTGAAGAACTGATTACAAAGGGTTATTATTTTGCAGATAAAACAAAGCTAATTGGAGAGCTGCTGGAAAAAAAGGGAAAGGTCAATTTGTTTACCCGTCCAAGGCGTTTTGGAAAAACACTTTCCCTTAGCATGCTGCGCTGTTTTTTTTGAGGATGAACGGGATGCGCACGGGCACAAAACACAAAAGCGCGGTCTTTTCAAAGGACTTAGCATAATGTACGCAGAAAAGGAAACGCTTGCGCAGACCGGGCAGTATCCCGTGATCAGCCTTACTCTGAAATCCGCAAAACAACCGGATTTTGCAATGGCTTACGCAAGCCTGTGTGACGAGATTGCGGGGGAATACAGGCGTCATAGCTATGTGCTGAACCACACAGTCCTGTTGGAAGAAGAGATTTGTAAATATAAGCAAATTATGTCGGAACGCGCGGATCCGATTGTGTATGCAAAATCTTTGAAATTTCTTACAGACTGCCTGAAAAAATATCACCGCAGAACTGTAATATTGGAATTTTTTATTTTTTACAGGTTATCTGAAAAAAGTATCAGAAAAACAGATTGGAAGATGCCTGTACGTAAAGCTTGCGATCCCAAATGAAGAAGTCGCCTACATTTATGAAAATACAATCCGGGAGTGGTTTGTACAGTATGTAGGACAACGGATTTAACGCGGCTCTACCAGGCGGTGCTGGATGGGGATTGTGAAACGTTTGCAGATCAGGTGTCTGGCTGTTTGTTAGAGTGCATCAGTTGTGCTGTGTAAAAAAATTTGATAAAAAAAACGAAAAGGATCTATAAATTTTTCGAAAAAGCCTTGCTGAATCCCCTGTTATTGTGTACAATACTATTTATGCAAACTTATGGAGCCTGCGGCATCTATGCGGACTCATAAGCCCAAGGAATAGATACAGTATTTTTAGCAATTTGCAGGAGGAAAAAAATGATCTTAGCAGCACAAAATGCCGGAGCAGCCACAGGCGGCTATGCCGGAATGATTTTATCGTTAGTCCTTGTATTTGTGTTTATGTACTTTTTTATGATCCGTCCGCAGCAAAAGGAACAGAAAAAGAAAAACGCAATGCTGGCAGCCTTGGAAGTAGGGGACACGGTGCTTACCACAAGCGGTTTTTATGGAACGATCATTGATATTTCGGATGATACCGTGATCGTAGAGTTCGGCAGCAACCGAAACTGCCGGATTCCCATGCAGCGCGGGGCAATTTCGGTAGTCGAAAAACCGGAAGATGCAAACAAGCCGATTGAGGATAAAAAAAGTAAATAATTACATGTCAAAGCTGTCTGAAGCGGCCTTTTTCTGCCTTATAAAGCGCGGGAGGAGAGGTAATTTCAGACAGTTTTTTAATTCATGGTTGAAAAATGGGAGCAAAAGCGCTATGATATAAGCCGATAGGCTGTTTTAGCGTAGAATAAACAAAGGACAGACCAAAACGAATAAAAGCGAATGAAAAAGAGCACCAAATAGGAACAGAACCAATACGAAGAGAATCAAATA
The DNA here is from genome assembly GCA_910586045.1 of uncultured Eubacterium sp. Classification (GTDB taxonomy): domain Bacteria; phylum Bacillota; class Clostridia; order Lachnospirales; family Lachnospiraceae; genus Eubacterium_J. Next base: position 15,835 of record CAJUIH010000025.1, on the reverse strand, counting down.
AGAAAGGAAGTTTCCAAAATGAAATATCATATTGGCGTAATTTCCGGAGACGGCATCGGCCCGGAAATCGTTGCGGAAGCAAAGAAAGTACTGGACAAAATTGCCAGTACCTATGGACACGAATTTGATTACGAAGATATTTTAATGGGAGGATGTTCGATTGACGCAGTCGGCGTGCCGTTAACAGACGAGGCAATCGCGCAGGCGAAGGCTTCCGACGCTGTCCTGATGGGTTCCATCGGCGGCAACACGGCGACATCCCCGTGGTACAAATTAGAACCATCCTTACGGCCGGAAGCGGGCCTGCTAAAGATCCGCAAGGAGCTGCATTTATTTGCGAACCTGCGCCCGGCGTATTTATATGAACAGTTAAAAGAAGCGTGCCCGCTGAAAGAGGAGATTGTACAAGGCGGGTTTGACATGCTCATTATGCGGGAATTAACGGGCGGGCTTTATTTCGGCGACCGTGTAACCGAAATGCGGAACGGCCTGCTTACGGCGGTCGATACGCTGACTTATAATGAAGAAGAAATCCGCAGAATCGCAAAGCGCGGCTTTGCGGTCGCAAGCAAGCGGCGCGGCAAGGTAACGAGCGTGGATAAGGCAAATGTACTGGATTCTTCCCGGTTATGGAGAAAAATCGTCGAAGAGACGGCGAAAGAGTATCCGGATGTATCCTACGAGCATATGCTGGTAGATAATTGTGCGATGCAGTTAGTAAAGGATCCGAAGCAGTTTGATGTCATTTTAACGGAAAATATGTTTGGGGATATCTTATCGGATGAAGCATCGATGTTAACCGGTTCGATCGGCATGCTGCCGTCCGCCAGCTTAAATGAAACCAAATTCGGCCTTTATGAGCCAAGCGGCGGTTCGGCGCCGGATATCGCCGGAAAAGGCATTGCCAATCCGATCGCGGCGATTTTATCCGCGGCTATGATGCTGCGCTACAGTTTTGATCTTGACCGGGAAGCGGATGCCGTAGAAGCGGCCGTGAAACAGGTATTGAAAGACGGATACCGCACGATTGACCTGATGCCGCAGGAGGAATCCAAACAGTCCGGCGTCAGAAAGGTCGGCACTTCTGAGATGGGCGCGGAAATCTGCGGCCGGATTCAATAAGAAAAGATGCAGGCGGACAGCCTGCCGACTTCTATACTTAATTAGGAAAGGAAGCAGTGATGATGAAAAGTGACAACGTAAAATCCGGCATGCAGCAGGCGCCGCACCGTTCCCTGTTTCATGCCCTTGGCTTTACGGAAGAAGAAATGAAAAAACCGATGGTCGGTATCGTAAGTTCTTATAATGAAATCGTTCCGGGCCATATGAACCTGGATAAAATTGTAGAGGCCGTAAAGCTCGGCGTTGCGCAGGCGGGCGGCGTTCCGGTGGTATTTCCGGCGATCGCGGTCTGCGACGGGATTGCGATGGGCCATATCGGGATGAAATATTCCCTAGTTACCCGTGATTTAATCGCGGATTCGACCGAAAGTATGGCGCTGGCCCACCAGTTTGACGCGCTGGTTATGGTGCCGAACTGTGACAAAAATGTACCGGGGCTTTTGATGGCGGCGGCAAGGATCAATGTGCCGACCGTATTTGTCTCCGGCGGCCCGATGCTGGCAGGGCGTGTGAAAGGCCAAAAACGCAGCCTTTCTTCGATGTTTGAGGCGGTCGGCTCTTATGCGGCCGGTACGATGACCGAAGAGGACGTACTGGAATTTGAGCAAAAAACATGCCCGACCTGCGGTTCCTGTTCCGGCATGTATACGGCTAATTCCATGAATTGTTTAACGGAAGCGCTCGGGATGGGCCTTGCCGGAAACGGTACGATCCCGGCGGTGTATTCCGAACGGATCAAGCTGGCGAAACACGCGGGCATGGCGGTTATGGAACTGTTTAAAAAAGATATCCGTCCAAGGGATATTATGACAAAAGAAGCGGTTATTAACGCGCTGACCGTAGACATGGCGCTCGGCTGTTCTACCAACAGTATGCTGCATCTGCCGGCGATTGCCCATGAAATCGGATTTGATTTTGACATTTCCTACGCAAACCCAATTAGTGAAAAAACACCGAATCTGTGCCATCTGGCTCCGGCTGGCCCGACCTATATGGAAGATCTGAACGAAGCGGGCGGCGTTTATGCCGTAATGAAGCAGTTGGCGCAGATCGGCCTGATCCATGAGGACTGTATGACTGTAACAGGGAAAACCATTGGGGAAAATATCGCGGGCGCGGTCAATAAAAATCCGGAAGTAATCCGGCCGCTTGACAATCCGTACAGCAAAACCGGAGGGCTTGCCGTATTGAAAGGAAATCTTGCGCCGGACGGCTCTGTTGTAAAGCGTTCCGCGGTTGTAGAAGAAATGATGGTGCACGAAGGCCCGGCAAGGGTATTTGACTGCGAAGAGGACGCGATCGCAGCGATTAAAGGCGGCGCGATCCATGCGGGGGACGTTGTGGTGATCCGCTACGAAGGCCCGAAAGGCGGCCCTGGCATGCGGGAAATGCTCAATCCGACCTCTGCCATCGCGGGCATGGGGCTTGGATCCAGCGTGGCCCTGATTACGGACGGACGGTTTTCCGGCGCAAGCCGCGGGGCGTCGATCGGCCATGTTTCCCCGGAAGCCGCGGTCGGCGGGCCGATTGCGCTGGTAGAAGAAGGCGATTTGATTCAAATAAACATACCGGAAATGACGCTGGACCTTGCGGTTTCGGATGAGGAACTCGCGGCCAGAAAAGCAAAGTGGCAGCCAAGGGAACCGAAAGTAACCAGCGGATACTTATCCCGTTATGCAGCGATGGTAACATCGGGCAACCGCGGGGCGATCCTGGAGATTCCGGGTAAAAAATAATTTGGCAAGAAGAGGATAGGAACGAGAAAAGCATACGGAACCAATACAGTATGTATGGAGAAACGGCAGAAAGGAAGGAAATCAGAATGCAACTGACTGGGGCACAAATTCTGATCGAATGTTTAAAGGAACAGGGTGTTACTACCGTTTTCGGTTATCCGGGCGGGGCGATTTTAAATGTTTACGATGAACTGTACCGGCATCGGGATGAAATCAAGCATATCCTGACCTCACATGAGCAGGGGGCTTCCCATGCGGCGGACGGTTATGCACGCAGCACAGGAAAAGTAGGCGTCTGTCTGGCGACAAGCGGGCCGGGGGCCTCAAACCTGGTAACAGGCATTGCAACCGCCTATATGGATTCGATTCCATTAGTCGCGATCACATGCAACGTAAATGTCCCGCTGCTTGGCAAGGACAGTTTTCAGGAAATTGACATTGCGGGTATCACAACACCGATTACCAAGCATAATTTTATTGTAAAGGATGTAAACAGCCTGGCGGATATTTTAAGGCGCGCGTTTCGGATTGCACGTAAGGGCAGGCCGGGTCCGGTACTTGTAGATATCCCGAAAGATGTGACGGCCAATCAGGCGGAATATGCCCCGCAGGAAATGCAGATGCCGGAGCGTGTAGTAGAAAAACTGCGGGACGAAGATATCGACCGCGCGATTGCATATATCAAAGAAGCAAAAAAACCCTATCTGTTTGTCGGCGGCGGTGTGATCTGTTCCGGGGCGTCCGAAGAACTGCGGCTGTTTGCGCAAAAGGCAGACGCCCCGGTTTGTGATACGCTGATGGGCAAAGGGGCCTTTGACGGGACGGATGAAAAGTATACCGGGATGCTCGGCATGCATGGAACAAAGACTTCCAATTATGGTGTCAGCGAATGCGACCTGCTGCTTGCGATAGGCGTACGCTTCAGCGACCGTGTCATCGGCAATGCGCAGAAATTTGCCAAACAGGCAAAAATCGTACAGTTTGATGTAGATCCGGCGGAGATCAATAAAAATATTATCGTAGACGCATCGGTAGTCGGGGACATCAAAGAGATCCTGACAAGGATCAATCAAAAATTAGAACCGCAGCACCATGAGGAATGGCTGCAAAAAATCGGGGAATATGAGCGCAAATATCCGATGACATACCATCCTACCGGGCTTTCGGGTCCTTATATGATCGAAAAAATCTATGAGATGACAAAAGGCGACGCTATTATCGTAACCGAAGTCGGCCAGCACCAGATGTGGGCGGCACAGTATTACAAGTTCGCAAAACCAAGGCGCCTGCTTACATCCGGCGGGCTGGGTACGATGGGATACGGCCTGGGCGCGGCGATTGGCGCAAAAACGGCGAACCCGCGGCATACGGTCATCAATATCGCGGGCGACGGCTGTTTTCGTATGAATATGAATGAGCTTGCGACCGCGGTACGCCAGAAATTGCCGATTATTGAGGTGATTGTCAATAACCATGTACTGGGGATGGTCAGACAGTGGCAGACCTTATTTTACGGACAGCGGTATTCGGAAACGGTACTGCATGATGAGATAGATTATGTCAAGCTGGCGGAAGCAATGGGCGCACGCGGGATCCGCGCGGCGACAAGGGAAGAATTTGACGCGGCGCTTGCGCAGGCATTGGCCGCGGACGGCCCGGTCGTGCTCGACTGCGTCGTAGACAGCGATGATAAAGTCTGGCCTATGGTAGCACCGGGGGCGGCGATCAGCGAAGCGTTCTCGGAAGAAGATTTAAACAGCTAACACGGGAAACGGAACCATTGCGGTATGCAAAAAGCAGGAAAACAGGAAAAACAGGAGGATTTCGTTATGAGCAGAGTTTATAATTTTTCGGCAGGCCCTGCGGTTCTCCCGGAGGAAGTACTCCGGGAAGCCGCAGAAGAAATGTTGGATTACAAGGGCAGCGGGATGTCCGTTATGGAAATGTCCCACCGGTCCAAAGTATACGATACGATTATTAAGGAAGCAGAGCAGGATATCCGTGACCTGATGCAGATCCCGGACAATTATAAAGTATTATTTTTACAGGGCGGCGCGTCACAGCAGTTTGCGATGATTCCGATGAACTTAATGAAAAATAAAAAGGCCGGCTATATCGTAACCGGACAATGGGCAAAGAAAGCGTACCAGGAAGCGCAGTTGTATGGAGAAGCGGTAAAGCTCGCCTCCTCGGAAGACAAAACATTTTCTTACATTCCAGACTGTTCCGATTTGGATATTCCAGAAGATCTGGACTATGTATATATTTGTGAAAACAACACCATTTATGGAACAAAATATAAAGAACTGCCAAATACAAAAGGCCATCTGCTCGTAGCGGACGTTTCATCCTGCTTTTTATCCGAACCAGTGGATGTCAGCAAATACGGCATCATATTCGGTGGGGTGCAGAAAAACGTCGGCCCGGCGGGCGTGGTTATCGCGATTGTCCGGGAAGATTTGATCCGTGAGGATGTGCTTGCGGGAACGCCGACCATGTTAAAATTCAAGACGCATGCGGATGCGGATTCCCTGTACAATACGCCGCCTTGCTACGGCATCTACATCTGCGGCAAAGTATTCAAATGGTTAAAGAAGATGGGCGGATTAAAAGAAATCCAAAAACGCAACGAAGAAAAAGCGGCGCTCCTGTATGATTTCTTAGACCAAAGCAGCATGTTTAAAGGAACCGTAGTTGCAAAAGACCGTTCCTTAATGAACGTACCATTCGTAACCGGCGACAAAGAACTGGACGCGAAATTTGTCGCGGAAGCAGAAAAAGCCGGATTTGTAAACCTCAAAGGACACCGTACGGTCGGCGGCATGCGCGCATCCATTTATAATGCGATGCCGAAAGAAGGGGTGGAAAAACTGGTTGCATTTATGAAAAAATTTGAAGAGGAAAATAAATAAGCGAGGTTCAAAAAATGTTTCGTTATGTATGTTTAAATCCGATCGCACAGGTAGGATTGGATGTTTTGGAAGATGGTTATCAGAAAGTAGAAGAATTAAAAGACGCGCAGGCCGCGCTTGTACGTTCCGCGGCGATGCATGACCTGGAGCTGCCGGAAAGCCTTGCCGTAGTAGCAAGGGCGGGTGCTGGCGTCAACAACATTCCGTTAGATAAATGCGCGGAACACGGCGTTGTCGTATTCAACACGCCGGGAGCAAACGCAAACGGCGTAAAGGAACTGGTATTTGCCGGTATGCTGATGGCGAGCCGTGACGTACATGGCGGCATCAACTGGGTAGAAACCGAAAAAGACAATCCGGAACTTGCCAAATTAACGGAAAAGCAGAAAAAGGCATTTGCCGGATGTGAGATTGCGGGCAAAAAACTGGGCGTCATCGGCCTTGGAGCAATCGGGATCCGTGTGGCAAACGCCGCAACCCACCTGGATATGGAAGTATATGGATATGACCCGTATATTTCGGTAAATGCGGCATGGAATCTTTCCCGCAATGTCAAACATGTGCGCAATGTCGAAGATATTTACCGGGAATGCGATTATATTACGATCCATGTGCCGCTGATGGACGCAACCAAAAAAATGATCAGCAAAGAAGCCATCGAAATGATGAAGCCGACCGCGGTGATTTTAAATTTTGCGAGGGATCTGCTCGTAGATGAAGAAGCGGTCGTAGACGCGCTTGCGCAGGGCAGGCTGAAAAAATATGTGTCTGATTTCCCAAACAACACAACTGCGGGGAAAGAAGGCTGTATCGTAACGCCGCATCTTGGCGCTTCAACCGAAGAATCCGAAGATAACTGCGCGGTTATGGCGGCGCAGGAAATCCGAAACTATCTGGAAAACGGAAATATCCGAAACTCCGTGAACTATCCGAACTGTGATATGGGCGAATGTACGACAGCGGGACGTGTGGCGGTGCTTCACAAAAACAGTAAGGGCGTGATTGGGCAGTTTACTACGATTTTTGGGCAGTGTGATATCAATATTGCAAATATGACAAACAAGTCCAAAGGCGATTATGCCTATTCCATGTTCGACCTGGATGTACCGATGACAGAGGAAGCGGTAGCAAAAATGAAAGAAATGCAGGGCGTAATTAAAGTCCGTATTATTAAATAGCAAGCTAAGGGGCATCTGTTAGAACAGGTGCCTTTCGGCCTTTCACCCTTGTTTGATAAGGAGCGCGGATGGACAGCGGCAAACGAGTAAGAATCATTGATATCGCGCAGGAACTTGGCGTCAGTACGGCTACGGTATCTAATGTAATCCATGGCAAAACGAAAAAAATTTCCGAAGAAACCGTACGCCGGGTACAGGAGCTTTTGGAAAAACGGGGATATATCCCGAGCATGGCGGGGATTCTGCTGGCGCAAAACAATTCGCGGATGATTGGCGTAGCGGTAAAGGATCATGAAAAATACGCGTCCCATGTGCTGGAAGACGCATTTGTATCCGCCTCCATCAGTGAATTGTCCGCGGAGATTTCACGCGCCGGATATTTTATGATGGTCAAAACCATAAAAGATCCGGAAGAAATCATAAAATTCGCTTCCATGTGGAATATGGAGGGCGTAGTCGTAATCGGTTTTTGCGAACAAGACTACAAAAACCTGCGTGCGGCTACACGGATTCCGTTTATCGTTTACGACGGTTATTTTAAAGAGCCGGGGCGTATCTGCAACCTGAAAATAGATGATTATGACGGCGGATGCCAGGTAGGGGCGCATTTGAAAGAACTGGGCCATAAAAAATCTTTGTTTATCGCGGATAACGCGGTTTGCATGGATTATGAAAGATATGAGGGGTTTTGCGCGTCGTTTGGCAAAAAGTATATCCGATACCTGCAGGTGCCGCTGGAGAAAGGAATGCGCAGGCAGTTTTATCTGCAAAATTTGGATATTTTGAAAACCAATACAGCAGCTTTTTGTGCGTCGGATTATTATGCCATTGACCTGATCCAATTTTTGCTGGAGCAGGGCATTCGTGTGCCGCAGGATATGGCGGTGACAGGCTTTGACGACTGCCTGCTGTGCAATATGGTATATCCGCCGCTTACTTCCGTCCGCCAGGATCTTAGCCAAAGGGCGCAGCTTGCGATTTCCAGGCTGAAAGAACTCAAACAGGGAAAGCAGGAGGGGACGACCGTGAAACTTCCCGTAAAGCTGATTGTGCGCCAGAGTACGGCAGGGAAAGCATTTAAAACAGAAAAGCAAAGCATCTGAAACAGGAAAGGAATAGAACATATGAAGCAAGAGTTATGGCATGCATGGACGCGGGCGGGGGCTGCGCTGGATGATTCGGGCGAATCCAAAGAAAAAGCAGTGGCGCTTGCCGTGTTTCTCATGCAAATCCAAAAGCAGGTGCGGGAGCAGGGGATCGGGGTTTTGGAAGATTTTTCATCGAATGAGCCGCTGCTGGACAGAGGGCTTTTTCTGGTGCGCATGGGGATGGAGCCGGAGCTCGTACAAAGGATCTTGTACACATCGCTCGTTACAAACGCGGTGGATGCCCGATTAGGATTTCTGATCCTGGAAGGAGTCCGGTCAATACAGACCGGGCAGTCTGCGATCGAAACAAAAGAACTGCTGAAAGCATATCTGCCGTTTGGATGTGCGGAACCATTTGAGCAGAAATTGTTCGAAGATGGGATTATGGGGCGCTGCGACGGCGTACTAAGCCAGGTGGAAGTTTCACGCCTGCTGCAGGGAAACAGGGATAGTCAGAGCAAAAAAAGGAAGGAGTAGTTATGAAACTGAGATGGAGCATAGCGGCATTTGTATGCCTGCTGCTTTTGACATTTGCCGGCACACAGAATATTTTGGCGGCTGTGGTAGAGCCGACCGGGGACCGTGAGGGAAAACAAGACCATCGTTTGATTATGGATACGCTTGCATCCGATGGGGAAGTGCGTTTAAAGAGCGGGAAAACTTATTATATCAAAAAACCGCTGCAGATCGACAGCAATCAAAAGCTTTATGCAAAAGGGGCCAAAATTATTTGTCTGGAAAGCGCTTTCCGTAGTAAGGTGCCTACAAAAGATAATTACCGTTCCGTAAAAAATATTACTGTAGACGGCGGAACATGGACGCATATCCAAAAGGAAGGCACGTCCGGAACGATGATCCAGTTTGCGCATGGACAAAACATTACCGTAAAGAACGTGAAAGTTTCGGCTAACTATAAAGGGCATGGCATTGAACTGATCGCGGTTAAAGATGTTGTGATCGATCACTGTACCGTAACGCCGCTCGGTTCCTGCCCGGCGGACTGTCACGAAGAACAGATCCAGATCGATATCGCAACACCCGCGACAGCGCCTGCCGTAGCGTCGCATGGCGCGCATCTTGTAAAGGGCCAGGTCTGTGAAAATGTTACAGTCAAAAATTGCACCGTCTCCGGGGCAAGGGGGATCTGTGCGAATTTTACTTTAACGGAAAACGGAAAATATCGGAACCGGTTCCATAAAAACATTGTCATAAAAAATAACCTTATCCAAGGCAAGACGGGGGAAGCGCTTGCGCTGTTTAATGTTATGGGGGCCGTGGTAGAGGGCAACCAGATCATTACGACGAACAATAAAAACGAATCGTACGCGGCGGGGTTACATATCGCGATGTTTGGAAAAGCGCCGGCGGGCATGGATTCCGCTGTACTGCGGGTAAAAAAGAATGTAATAAAAGGCGGCAGTTATGGGATGCTTGTGTTTTCCAATGAACCGTCTTCCCAATTTGGAAAACTGGATCTGCAGAATAACAAATGCTACGCGAAAGCTGGAAGAGATAAAGCTTATGAAATACATTATGTAAAAAAAGTCAGGGATTCCAATAATAAAAAATATGCTTGGAGTTAAGGGAATGTCTGTCAATAACCTGTGATCTTTTCGGCAGTTTTCACAAAACGGAATCCTTTCATTTGGATGAGGTTACGCGGTTAACCACTTGCTGTTTCGGCATTTCTGAGATAATATGAAAAGAGACGGAAAACGAAACGCAGGGAGGGCATGCGATGGAACAAATGAAAGTAAACGACAGAACGTATGAAATCATCCGGCTGCTGGGACATGGGAAAGGCGGTTATTCGTATCTGGCTTCTGACGGCACAAAGGAAGCAGTGATCAAGCAGATTCACCATGAACCATGCAGCTATTACCAGTTTGGCGATAAAATTCAGGCAGAGCTTACGGATTATGAAAAACTCAGGAAAACAGGCATCCGGATTCCGCAGATGCTGGACGTGGATCAGGAACGGGAACGGATTTTAAAAGAATATATCCAGGGACCGACGATATACGAACTGATTTTACAAGGACAGATGAGTGAAAAGTATGTATGGCAGGTGCGGCAGATGAGTGAACAGGCAAGGCAGGCGGGGTTAAATATTGATTATTTTCCGACTAACTTTGTTGTGCATGGAAAGGCATTAGACCGACAGTTGTATTATATTGATTATGAGTGCAATCCGTATACGAAAGAGTGGAACTTTGAGAACTGGGGGATTTGGTACTGGTCGAAGACGCCGGAATTTATGCAGTATGCGCGGGAACATAAAAGCAGTTAGAGGATGCTGTTTTACCTATGGCGCCGGGAATGGGGCATTTTACGCAACGGTCCCGTTCCTGCTGCGCCAATAACAGGCGACGATCAAATGATAAAGTTCACTACCCCATATAGGAAATGGCAAAATGTAAAAAGAACAATCGGAATGATTGCCGTTTCATTTTTCCGGTCGGCAACATGAAGATCAGGAACAGAAGTAACCCCCATATTTCGAAGCCTAACTGGTATTTTTTCATAATCGTAGAATCTCCATTGCAGTCAAGCGACTATCCGCGACTTTTAATTCTTAACAGCTTTTCCGTTTCTCTCTTGCTAAGTTTAAAATTCCTTTCACCATAAATTTCATATATCGGTATATTCCATATCATATATATCCTGTTAAAAAAATATGCTGGTTTGCTTTGCTAGTACATCGGTCACTAAATATCTCATAGTTTCACTTGTCTATTTTTCCGATAGCACATGACAAAAATCCTCAATGTACCCCGGTACACCTCCGGTTTTTGCCATGCACTCTCGAAAAAATATCCTGCGTGAACCTATGAGATATTTAATAACCGATGTACTAGGAACGGGAATCCGGTACAAAGTTCAAGATGGCAACAACGGGCAGTATATTTGTTAACGCAGGACGTTACAAAAAGTGACACCGTACCCTATAATAAAAACACTTACGTGAGCAACAAAAGCAGCGCTGCTGGATGAGGAAGCGAGGAGGTTATGATATGGATTACAGGAAAGCGGCAGAACAAATACCTGCGGAAGACAGGCCGATTTCAAATAAAGCGGTTTCCGGGCTGGGGAATTTCTTTGGTATTTACGGAGGGGAGCATATCGCTGCGACGGAGTTTGTAATAGGGGCGACATTGGTTACGCTGGGGGTAAAGGCAAGCGATATCTTTTTGGGGCTTTTTATCGGCAATATTCTCGCGACATTGACGTATGCGCTGATCTGTGCGCCGATTGCCGTGGATACCAGGCTGACATTATATTCTTATCTCAAGAAAGTCATGGGTCCGTATATGCAAACAATCTATATATTCGGTGATTGAATACTGCACAATAAACCCGATAAACGGCGGGCCAGAAACAAATGATATTGTGCTGAAATTTTACGCCGTTTATATATAACGCGGTATGGGGACTTGCTTCCATTGCGATGGCGGCTTCCATGTTGACGGTATCCGTCTCAGCGGTGCGGGAAATTTTTGGGATTAAGCTGCAGACCGAATGGTATCCTACGGATGTGAAATTTATTTTGGTTGTACTTGCAAAAGAAACGGGAGTTCCAAGCGTCATGAATATCTGGACCGGGGATGGGTTTAAGGATGTCCCGTCCGACCGCTTGGGCCCGAGGGAATGCTATAAGACGGCGATTGAGGAAATTATCGCGCAGCCGCACGATCCGGCGCTTGTAAAGCCGTGTGTGGAATCCAAGGTATTTGGCATCGGCGTGGAATCCTATACCGTAGGGAGCGCGGAATTTGCGCTATCCTTTGCCGCGACGCACGGCGGCTGCCTGCCGTTAATGGACAACGGGCATTATCATCCGACCGAATTTGTTTCCGATAAAATCCTGGCGCTGCTTGCGTTTTTCCCGGAAATCGCGCTGCATATTACCCGTCCGGTCCGGTGGGATTCCGACCATGTCGTATTGTTTGACGATGAAACAAAAGAAATGGCAAAAGAGATTGTCAGAAACAATGCCCTGGACTATTTCGATGCAAGCATCAACCGTATTTCCGCGTGGGTTGTCGGATTCCGCAGTTGGCAGAAAGCATTGCTGTCCGCGCTTTGTACGCCGCATGCGGAACTGAAAAAGCTGCAGGATGCGTCGGACTGGACCGCGCTTATGGTGCACCAGGAGGCATTAAAGACCATGCCGTTTGGCGATGTGTGGGCAGAGTACTGTACACAGTGCAATACGCCGGAAGAGCATTGGTTTGAAGAAGTAAAACAGTATGAAACCCAAGTACTGGCAAAACGGAAGTAGCACACGGCCAAACAACAAACGGATCATTACGGCCGCCCGTATGCCGGATCCGGGAGACCAGCAGAGAGGAGTCAAACAAACATGTAAGTATTAGACGCGCAATTTGTACAGGGATTTATCCGTATGGCAAACGACGGATGGGAACTCGGATGGCATGAAAGAAACGGCGGAAATCTTTCCTGACGCATGAAACAGGAAGAAACCGATTCCGTAAAAGAAAATTTCCAGCCAAAGGAATGGCAGCCAATCGGTACCAGCGTACCGGGGCTTGCCGGGGAATATTTTCTGGTTACCGGAAGCGGGAAATATTTCCGCAACATCATCCTTTACCCGCAAGATTCCTTATGTATCGTTGAAATCGATAGCAAAGGGAAAAATTACCGTATTGTATGGGGGCTTGTAAACGGCGGCCGTCCAACCTCCGAACTGCCATCCCATCTGATGAACCATGCGGTGAAAAAAGAAGTATCCGGCGGCAGGCACCGTGTGATTTACCATGCGCATACGACCAACGTGATTGCCTTAACCTTTGTGCTGCCGCTGGACGACAAAGTATTTACGAGGGAGCTTTGGGAAATGGTGACCGAATGTCCGGTCGTATTTCCGGATGGGATCGGCGTCGTGCCTTGGATGGTGCCGGGCGGCAGCAAGATCGCGGCGGCGACCAGCGAACTGATGAAAAAGTACGATGTTGCCATATGGGCGCACCATGGTATGTTTGTATCAGGCGAGGACTTTGACCTGACCTTTGGATTAATGCATACCGTAGAAAAATCAGCCGAGATCTTAGTCAAAATGCGGTCGATGCAGCCAGAAAAACGCCAGACGATTTCACCGCAGAACTTCCGCGATCTTGCCGCGGATTTTAAAGTCACACTGCCGGAAGAATTTTTATACGAAAAATAAATATTATGGTTCCCTAATCAGCAGTTTTGGTTTAAAATAGCAATAGCAATGGATTGTAAATGGGAACGTAAAGGCAGCATAAAAAATGTTAAGGAGGAAATAAGACCATGTCAAACCGATTTGTATTAAACGGCGTTTCATACCATGGAAAAGGGGCAATACAGGAAATTCCAGGGATTATTCAGGGAAAAGGGCTGCAAAAAGCATTTATCGCTTCTGATCCGGACCTGTTAAAATTCGGCGTTACCAAGAAAGTAACCGATTTGCTTGATCAAAATAAGCTGGCCTATGAAGTGTATTCCGATATCAAGCCGAACCCTACAATAGAAAATGTGAAATCCGGCGTAGACGCCTATAAAAAGTCCGGCGCGGATTATATGATTACGATTGGCGGCGGCTCTTCTATGGATACCGGAAAGGCAATCGGCATTATAATCAACAATCCGGAATTTGCGGACGTCCGTTCCCTGGAAGGGACGGCGCCTACGAAAAACCGTACCGTATTCACCATCGCTGTGCCAACCACGGCAGGTACGGCAGCCGAAGCGACGATTAACTACGTAATCACAGATACGGAAAAAAAGCGTAAATTTGTATGTGTGGATACAAACGACATTCCGGATATCGCCATCGTTGACCCGGATATGATGGCAACAATGCCGAAAGGGCTGACAGCGGCAACCGGTATGGACGCGCTGACGCACGCAATTGAGGGATATACGACAAAAGCAGCATGGGAGCTGGCCGACTGCCTGAATCTGGAAGCGATCCGGCTGATTGCGAAGAGCCTGCGCGCAGCAGTCAACAATGAAGAACAAGGACGCGAGGGAATGGCGCTCGGACAGTATGTGACCGGAATGGCATTTTCAAACGTAGGGCTTGGCATTGCGCATTCCATGGCGCATACGCTCGGCGCTGTTTATGATACCCCGCATGGAGTTGCCTGTGCGATGATGCTTCCGATTGTTATGGAATATAACCAGGAAATGACCGGGGAAAAATATAAAGATATCGCGCAGGCAATGGGCGTAGATACGACAGGTATGGATCCGGCGGCCTACCGGAAAGCAGCGGTCGACGCGGTTAGGAAGCTGTCCGCGGACGTAGGGATTCCGGACAAGCTGGAAGCGCTGAAAGAAGAAGACCTGGATTTTTTGGCGGAATCAGCTTATGCGGACGCATGCTGCCCTGGAAATCCAAAGGATACTTGTGTGGCAGATCTAAAAGAATTATTCCGCAAATTAATGTAACAGCGCGGATTGACCTCCAAATCTGATCCACGGCTGCGGGCATGGTAAAAAATTTCGATCCGGCCGCAGGGCTTTGTCCTATACGGTATCTGACGGTTTAAGGGCAGGACGGGGCAGGGGAAATGACCGAATCCTGCCCCAGCCTTAGAAACTGTAAAGAAATCATCGAACAAACTTACTTGTCTTTTTCTCCGATAGCACCAGGCAAAAATCAGTTACATAGCCCGCTATGCGCCTGATTTTTGCCTGGCACTCTCGAAGAAAAATCCGGCGCAAATATCACAGGTTATTTACATACAGTTCCTTAGAAACGGATCTCGAATAGTTTGATCCAGCAATACGTCGTAGGCTTCTACTTTGCGAAAAGTATTTCCCATCATTTCAATGCCTCGGTATTCCCGAATCGCGTCCATATCAAAATCCGCATAGAAAATACTTTCTGTAAGTTCGTCAGCCAGCAAAATCTCATTGTCAACACACGTTCCGCCCTGATCCCAGCAAATAGGGCTGTACGCACAGGAATTTCCTGCGTTCGCACCGTTCGGATTTGCCATAGCGACCCCCAGCATATTTTCATAGGCTCTGGTAGAAAGTGCCTGGATACGTGGCTTCATAGAAGTACAATCATTCGGCACGAGGATAATTTCAGCGCCTTTGAGCATTAAAACCCTTGCGCTTTCTGGATATTCCCGGTCATAACAAATCATCACCCCTAATTGGATGCCGTTAAAATCACAAACCTTAAATTCTCTGCCTGATTCGACATCTTTTTCATCTGCGAAATCGCAGGTATGTACCTTTGCGTATTTCATCAAGACCCTGCCGGATTGATCGATTACAAACGCTGTATTTTGTGGTAAATTTTTGCCTTTTGTAAAGGCGGTTAATACAATGCCGATCCGGTATTCTTTTGCCAAACCGCAGATTTTTTTAATATTGGCATCGTCATCGGATATACACTTTTCATATGCCATCGGCAGGTCATAGCCTGTAAGAAAGCACTCTGGCAATAAAAGGATATCCGCGTTATTTTTCGCGGCTTCTTTCATGGCTTCCATCGCGCTTTCCATATTTTTGCTTATTTGTGCGTTTATGGCACGTTTTTGCAGTATTGCAACTCTAAAAATCAAAATAGTTCCTCCTAATGTTTTTTTGCCGTAACAGTTTAGATCAGGTGTTACATTTTGGCTGCGGGAACGCCGGATAAGGGACGCAGGCCTGGCTTGTGGCTCCAGCTCCAGAATGCTAAGAATCCCTAAGTATTCTGCATTTACGGATCGGCCTGCCCCGGTCGCGGCGCC